>JAFQHE010000048.1 GCA_017398125.1 Bacteroidales bacterium | reverse complement strand
TCTGGCACACAACATCTACCGGTTGAGGGAGAAGTTGCATATAGATACCACAGAAGCAGATGCTTTGGAAAAGATAACAGACGGCAGCCACTATTTTGAGATTTGTCGGGCAAAAAAGGGGAGCAAGGAGCACTACTCCTATGTAATAGGGGCTACAAAGCGTTGAGAAAGCGTTATTTAGGCTCTTCAACCTATCCTACACCCAAGTCTGTATTATTCAGAAGAACCTCAGCCTTTGGATTGCTCTTCAGTTCAGGGTAGAGTTCAGCCAAAAACCAGCGGACCAGGTTCTCATCCCTCCTGACAGCAGTACCATTATTGCAAAATAGGTTTACACTGAAATACTCAAACAGAGAGTTGGCAATTTCAATATCTCTGACAATCTGATTGCGACTATGCGACGTTGTACAACTCAACAGACATACCCCATTGAAATACTTTGCAATCTCCTCTGGGGTTACCTCCATTGGGATGCCCTTGTTCCACAACTTGCGCAATGAGGGGTCAAAGCTCTCCACTCCACACCTGAACTTCACCTTTGCAGGTGCAAATACGGCCGCAAATTCAGATAAGCTATTTCTATACATATAGTGAGCTTCAAACCAGACTGTATGGATCTTCTTTTCATGTACCACCTGACGGATCAAAGATTTGGTCTGATCATCCAACTCCATTGCCGACCCTGAATTTATTATATCCAGAACGCCATAAGCACCTGTGACTTGCTCCAAAACCTCTTTATTTACCTTAAAAGGCTCTTCACTCACATCATTATGATAATCGCAGAAAGCACATTTTCGCCAACGGCAACCCCTGCCCTGCAGGAGAAGGAACTCCCTGGGCATCACGCTCCCAACCAGTGAATATCTTGTCAACTCCACACTGCTCATCTTCTCTCCTCAACCCTCACTTTAAACAGGGTACGCTTGAAAATATGTATTGCTGCGTAAGCCATTGGTGTGCCAAAGAAGACCTCAATACCCAACTTCATAAAATATTGCAAGGCAATCATAAGTAGAAGATCCCGTGTGGAGAGAACTCCTAAAAATGCAATAAGTACAAATGGCACCGAATCCATAATGTAGCCTATCACTGAACTACCGATTGTTCTGAACCACAAATATTTGCCTTTAGTCATCCTCTTAAGGCGATCCATAAGCCACGCATTTGAAAGCTCTCCCGAAAGGAATCCCACCATAGAGGCCAGGACTATTCTTGGAACATAAGTGAATATTGTATCGTATGCAGAAGCATTGCTTTCCAGATAATCCGGCGACGGCATCCAGACTCCAGCCTGAGTACATACAACCATCAGAATATTACAGAAGAATGTAATCCATATTACTCTTTTGGCTGTCTTATAGCCCCAAACTTCCGTCAGAACATCTCCCAGCATATAGGCAAATGGAAATGTTATTGTTCCGGCATCAAAGTAGAAGAGACCAAAAAGGCCAATTACCTTTACAGCCATAATGTTTGAAACCAAATAGAGAGTGACAAAAAGTGCAGTCACTGCAATTAAAGGCATATCACTGCCAGTCCGGTTTTTGAAAGGGTTTTCCGATACCTTATCCATAATCAAATATTTTTTGACAGCAGGCTTTCCTCCGTCATAATTAAAACTTACAATTCTGCAACCATCTGCTCCGCCAAATGGAGGGAATCAAGTTTGCCCACATCCACAAGTTTCAGGTTTTCAACTATGTGCGCCTTGATTTTATATTTATGGCAATATGAGAGATAAAAGGTTATAATAGAAAATTTGTCGGGTTTGTCGCCCATCAGCCTGAAAACTTCAGGAGAGAGGACATGTATACCCGCAAATGCAAACTTTCTCAATCCATACTCATTGAGGAATGCTTCATGGTCAAAATTTTCTTGCCTGCCTTCCGGCATCTCTCCCGACACTCCTGACGGCTCTCTCCTCAACTCAGCAAAAGGAGACTTCACCTCCCCCGTCTTCAAGTTTATCCAGGCAACCAGATTATCCTCTGCATCAAAGAGCAGATACCTCTCCGTTTTACGGTCACTGACCAAGAGGGTTGCCAAAGGCTGTTCATGACTGTCGGGACCACATGCCCCAACAGATCTGCAATGTGCCGCATAAAATTCCGCTACATCAAGGTTAGACAATATATCTACATTATGTATCAGAAATGGCTCCCCATCATTAAGCAGTACAGCAGCATGTCTGATGCCGCCACCAGTCTCCCGCAACATGTCAGTTTCATCAGAGAAAGAGATATTAGCCTCAAAAAAATTGTTTTCCCTCACATAATCCTTTATCTGTTGTGCAAAGTGGTGGACATTTATGACAAATTCTGAAAATCCTGCAGCCTTGAGATTTTCAATGACATGATAAAGCAACGGTTTGCCACCTACAGGCACAAGTGCCTTGGGCAGTGTATCGGTAAGCGGTTTAAGACGAGTGCCCATACCCGCTGCAAAAATCATCGCCTTCATAACTAAAACTCCTGCTCTATCCCCTGTTCCCTATGGTACAGTTTGACCTTGACATTGAATTTCTTTGCAATATGCTCAGCCAGATGCTGGGCACAATATACCGAACGGTGCTGGCCACCTGTGCAGCCAAAACAGAACATAAGACTTGTAAACTTGCGTTCAATATATCTTTTCACGTGCGCATCGGCAAGTTCATAAATGTTATCAAGGAATCTCAACACTCCCCCATCCTCTTCAAGGAACTGTATCACCTCTTTGTCAAGACCTGTAAAATGTTTGTAGTGATCATACTTTCCCGGATTCTCTATAGCACGGCAATCAAATACATAGCCGCCTCCATTACCGCTCTCATCAAGAGGAATGCCTTTCTTGTAGGCAAAGCTGAAGATCTTTACTTCAAGCTTCTTCTCGGTCCTCAAATCCGAGAATTGACGCATATTGGTCAACTGCACCATAATTTCGTTAAGATGCGGATACTCCTCGAATGGAGCCGTAGCTATAAGTTTGCGCAGATTGTCAATTGCAAACGGCACACTCTGAAGGAAATGCGGTTTTTTCTCAAAATACCCCCTGAAACCATACGCTCCCAACACCTGCATTGTCCTGAAAAGGACAAAAATCCTTAGAGTCCTGTAGAATTCATCCCTCGGTACCTCTACGTACTTTTTAAGTGCCTCAATATATGTATCTATTAGAATCTCTTTCAGCTCTTCAGAGTAGTTTGCCTTTGCCTGCCATACAAACGATGCAAGGTCATAATAGAACGGGCCTTTTCTTCCTCCCTGAAAATCAATAAAGTATGGTTCATCATCAACAAGCATGACATTCCGTGCCTGGAAATCCCGGTAAAGGAATGTCTCCCCACTTACCGTACGGAGCAGATCCAATGAGAGTTTATGGAAATCTTCCTGAAGTTTTATCTCATTGAATTCCAAGCCTGTTGCTTTAAGGAAGCAATACTTGAAATAGTTGAGGTCAAAAAATATCATTCTCGCATCAAACTCCGGTTGCGGAAAACAGATTGAATAGTCCAATCCCTTACCACCCTCAAACTGAATTTTGGGCAATGTGGCTATCGTCTTTTTAAGCAGTCCGATTTCATAATCAGAATAGTGGCCAGACTCCCTGCCTTGTGCCACATGGTTGAACAGAGTTATATCGCCCAAATCCTCCTGAAGGTAATAGCGCTTGTCCTCACTCATGCACAGAACCTTCGGTACAGGAAGTCCTTTGAGCATAAAATGTCTGTCAATCTCAACAAAAGCAATATTCTCCTCGATGGATGTTCCTGCTGCACCTATAAGTGTTATACCTCCACCTTTAATCCTGAAATACCTTCTGTTGCTTCCGCTTGACGGCAGTTCATATATATCATCCGGCTTCTGGTGTGTATATTTTTCAAATAGTTCTTCAATCTGCTTCATGCTATGCCTCTTTTATCCTTCATAAATAAAAATACAAAAGTAATAAATTTTATATATTTGTACTCCGTGTTAAATTTAAATATTATGGAGGTAAGTTACTGTTCAGACAAGTACCAATATACAATGGGCAAATCATTCTATGATGCCGGCATGAAGGAGAAACGTGCAATATTCAATCTCTTTTACCGTCAGGCTCCCGACAAGAACAACTGGGCAGTTGTTTCAGGAGTGAGTGAAGCACTTGACATGATAGGCGCATTGGGCAACAAGCCGGCTGAATATTTTGAAAAGTTCATTCCGGGAGACAATTACGCAGAATTCAGGGAATTCCTTTCAAAGATGAAATTTACCGGAAATGTATATGCCATGAAGGAGGGAGAAATTGCATTTCCCACCCAACCGATCATAACAATTGAAGGAAAAATAATTGAGTCACAAGTTCTTGAGACGCCATTGCTCTGCATCATGAACCATCAGATGGCTGTTGCCACAAAAGCCAGCAGAGTAACAAGAAGCACAGACAAGCCTGTAAGTGAATTCGGTTCACGAAGGGCTCATGGTCCTTGGGCTGCCACCTATGGAGCAAAGGCCGCAATAATTGGAGGGTGCGCAAGTTCATCAAACATACTTACCTCTGTAAAATTTGGTGTACCATGCTCAGGAACTATGGCACACAGCTACATTTCATCTTTCGGTTGCTCGATTGAGGGTGAGTACGAGGCCTTCAAACAATATATAAACAGCCATAAGGGCGAACCTCTTATCCTTCTTGTTGATACCTACGATACACTGAACTGCGGTATATACAATGCAATAAGGGCCTATAAGGAGTGCGGTATAGAGAACAGTTACAAGTATGGATTCGGCATAAGGCTCGACAGTGGTGATCTTGCCTATCTGTCGAGACGATGCAGGGATATACTTGACAAAGCCGGTCTCGGGAACTGCAAAATATTTGCAACCAATGCTCTTGATGAGTACCTGATAACAGAACTCGAAAGGCAGGGAGCCCTCATTGACTCCTATGGAGTGGGTGATGCCATTGCTACAAGCAAGCACAATCCATGCTTCGGCAATGTATATAAACTTGTTGAAATAGAAGGCGAACCGGTTCTCAAAAAATCAGAGGACAAGATAAAACTCATCAATCCGGGATTCCAGATTACATACAGAATCATCCAGGACGGCAAATTCAAGGCAGACATCACATGCTTGAGAGGCGACTCCATGAGTCGCAAAATTGAGGCATGCGAAGATATACATATCAGGAGCGAGTTTGATGAGACGCGCAGCAAAAGCTTTGCCGCAGGCAGCTACCAATGGAAGGAGCTTCAAGTTCCGATGATGAAGGAGGGTGTGCAGATTTATGAAGATATTCCGCTGTTTGAAAAGAGAGCCTATTACCTTGCCAATCTTGCCAGCCTGAATGAAACAGAGAGAAGAATAATCAACCCCCACTTCTATAAGGTTGACATATCCGACGACCTTTACGATATGAAGATGGGGTTGGTAAACAATCTTATAAAGGAGATCAAGGAGTTTTCACAGAGAATGAAGGCCAAAGTACAAGAGTTGTAATTAAGGCATATATATGAGGCTTAAAAGGGCCCTTGTAAAGGGTTTGGCCCTCATTTGTCGCCACAGAGGCTCTGAGACTCCTGAAGAACTTGAAAAAGCAGGTGCCAAATTGCTCTGTTAAGCATAATTTTTGTATGTTTGCAGTTTGATATGCAAAAAAGTAGTTTGAGAAAAAATTCGGTAATACATACAGTTGCAATAATTCTAATTGCTGCTTCATTCTTTGTATCTGGTGGATCTGCAAAGGCAAAAGGCAAATTGCTTCCCACAATTGATACCATACTTGCCTCAAATGATTCCATTGCGGTTTCAATTGATACCGTTGCCATGAGACTGAGGGATTCGTTGCTCACAATAAAGATTGATTCCCTTGTCGCATTGGGAGAGGACTCGCTTGCACAGATGTACAGGGACTCCCTCTTTTTTGGAACAGACTCTTCAAATGTGGTGGTATTGTCGGAGAGGGAGATAAAGAGAGCTCTAAAAAGAAAGATCAGGGACAGCATATACAACTACAAGGATAGCGTCATAAGGGCCACCCCACGACTTCTGAACACATATATCTTCAATGACTCCATAAAGAGCCAAAGGATGTTCATGTGGAAAACAGACGGGTATTTCAACAAGCCGCACCAATTGGAACCGGACACTACATTCAATGACAATTTTCACGAATTGCCATACCAGAAAAATGATGTAGGCGCAACCTACCTTGGAGTTGCAGGCTCAGCTATGCAATATTACAACTACTTCAAAAGGGAGAATTGCGACATTTTTCCATTCTACACTGCATACAATGCCTATACTCATAATCTGGACGATATGCCGTTCTACAATGTCAAGACGCCATATACCGAACTTGCATATTGGGGAACACTCTTTGCCACAAAATTGAAGGAGGAGACAAATGTAAAATTCATGCATACCCAGAATTTCACTCCGTCATTCAACTTCAATATACTTTACAAAAGAATTGGAGGAAAAGGTATTCTGGAGAACGAATCAACTGACAACAGAACATTTGCCGTTACCGGAAACTACATAGGCAAGAGATATGTTGCACAGGGAGGATATATCTTCAACAGGGTCAAAAGGAAAGACAATGGTGGAGTTGCCGATCCCTCAATGGTGCTTGATACAATTGTTGATGCCCGTACAATTCCCGTAAGGCTGACAGATGCCAACAGTGCCTTAAAGAAGAACACAATATTCATCACCCACTCATACGGCATTCCGTTCAGATTCAAAAAGAAAGGGATTGAAGAGGATACAACCGGCTATGGAGAGGGAACTATGGCTTACATAGGCCACACAGGAGAGTTCTCGACATATTCCCACTCATACAGGGATGTGATAGCTACCGGTGATACAGCAGCAAGAAATCTATACAACAACAACTTCTTTATAAACCCGACAACAACGGCAGACTCTTCAAGGGTTATGAACCTTGAGAACCGCCTCTTTATAAGGATACAACCGTGGGCAAAGGAGGCTATTGTCTCCAAAATTGACGGTGGCGTCGGGTATCAGCACTTAAGGATATACAGCTTTGATCCGTCATATTTTCTGTCGGGAAACAGGAATAGAGGTGAAAGCAATCTGTATCTCTACTTTGGTGCATCGGGACAATTGAAAAAATATTTTGCTTGGGAAGGATTTGCCAAATATCACCTTGCCGGCTATAACCAGAATGATTTCAGAATAGGCGGACAGCTTAAATTTTCTGCTTATCCTTTGAAAAGGGGTATCCATCTGACAGGAAAAATAGATGTTTCACAAGAGAGACCAAATTTCTTCTTCAACAACTACTATTCTAATCACTATGTATGGAACAATGATTTCAACAAGACCACTGAGACCAGAATAGAGGGTAAACTGGAGATTCCAGACTACAAACTTGAACTCTTCTTCGGCTACTCACTGCTCAACAACAACCTGTACCTCGACACATTGTGTAACCTTAAACAGAATGGAGAGGCAATGAGTATACTTACCGCCTATCTGAGAAAGGATTTCAAGGCAAGCATATTCCATTTTGACCATAAGATTCTGTTCCAGATGTCATCAAAACAGGAGGTTGTACCGTTGCCGGAACTGGCGCTCAACTTCAGATACTATCTGCAGGCCCCTCTTGTCAAGAATGTACTTACCTTGCAGTTGGGTGTGGATGCCACATTTACCACCAAGTTCTATGCACAGGGCTACTCTCCTGCATTGGGAATGTTCTACAACCAACGCAGTGAGGAGATTGGTGAAAATCCATATATGGATATATTCATCAACATGCAATGGAAACGGGCAAGCATTTTTGTAAAATATGTGAATGCACTACAGGATTGGCCCACAAGTGACTACTTCTCTGCCAACAGATACCTGCGACCACAAAAGGCCCTTAAATTTGGTGTCCATTGGCCATTTTATATTAAATAGCTGTTTATGCACAAATTCTGGAGAAAAAGATATTTCCAGTACTTAGTGGCATTCTTGGGTGCTTTTTTTCTTTTCCTGTTGCCTAAATGGGAGAGGAACAAGAAAGATACACCGTCGCCCCGCTTCCTTGCCGGGGACTCACTCAGCTGTATAGTCTTCATAAAAAACTCCATAGCAGCCAAAGGTTACACATTGGGATATGTATATGCACTCTTCAACAATCTTGACCAGTCCCAGATGTGCTACACAGAGATCCAACCCCAGGAGAACTATTTTGCCTCATGGGTAAAGCTTGCCACAGGAAAAACTGACATCCTGGTAATAAATGCCCAACGTGATACTGTACCTGGAATTTTTCAGGATGAGGTGGTTTCCAGCATTCCAATAAATCCTTCAGAAGATATTCTGGTTGTAGAAAAGAGCAATTACCAGCTTATACAAGTCTTCAACCACTGGTTTACATACTTCAAACATACACCAGAATACAAAAGCCTGAGCTCAAACTTCTTCAGAAGCTACAAAAGTATGGACAATGCCACAGGCACAATCAATGGCAAACATCTCTCACCATATGACAATATCATAAGGGAAAACAGCCGGATCCTCGGATGGGACTGGCATCTGCTTGCCTCTCTAATATATCAGGAATCTAAATTCAAGGCAGGCGTAAGTTCCCGACGGGGGGCCATCGGGCTTATGCAGATAAAGGAGGCTGTAGCAAAGAAATACGGAATAGATGACATCTACAACCCAAGCGAAAACATAAAGGCAGGCACCCTGCATCTGAACAGACTGCAGAAAATGTACAGAAAAATGGGAGCTGACAGTCTCAATGCCTGCAAGATTGCCATAGCAGCATATAACTGTGGAGAGGGCAGAATGTCAGACTGTATGGCCCTGGCAAGGCAAGAGGGGAAAAACCCGCTTCTATGGAACGACATAAAGGAGACCATTCCTCTGATGAAGGATGAGGAATACTACAACAGTCCGGCTGTAAAGTACGGCCGTTTCAAAGGGAAAGAGACCCTCAAATATGTTGAAGAGATAGAAAAACGTTATCTCAAATATAAAGAGACAGCGCCATAGCCCACATTCCAGCCTCCCGGCAGCCTACTTTTTGCTCTTCTTTCTTATTGAGCGGATAGTATCTGCCGAACGTACCATAGCCTCATCCCTGGCAATATATCTGACCGCTGTAAATACAAGTATAGCAGCCACTAAAGGAAATACCGCGCTCAATGAAAAGGCGGTTCCCGGCTCTCTTGTGAAGAATTTGAATGCAATCCAGCCCTGGTAGCCAAGAAGAACAAGAATATTGAAGATTGACAATCTTATCTGAAGCATCCTGTGATGGAAGATGAAGATTGTAAAAAAACTTATTGCAAATGTAGCTATTGTAAAGATGATGAATGGAGTGTAATCCATATACATTACAGGCTCCATGCCAGGGGCATAACATATTTTTGAAAAAAACATAGAAAAGAGCAATCCGCTGGCTATAAATAGATAAAGTGTCTGTATTCTCTGTATCATATCATTAATTTTGTTTATACATTTTTGGAAAGACAAAAATAGTGATTGTTTTTATAGATTCCATAAAATAAATTGTATCTTTGAGAGATTCATCCTTTAATGGCAATTAAGGAGTGCAAACATATAAATAATACATTATGGGCAAAATAGGAGCATCTGAACTGATTATCAACAGCGACGGTTCAATTTTTCACCTTCACCTCAAACCTCACGAAATATCCGACACAATCATACTTGTAGGCGACCCGGGAAGGGTTGAAATGATAAGTTCGTTCTTTGACTCCAAGGAGTTCCGTCGGGAGTCAAGGGAGTTTGTCACAGTTACCGGCACATACAAAGGGAAAAGGCTAACAGTACTCTCTACAGGTATCGGCACAGACAATATTGATGTTGTGGTAAATGAACTTGATGCGCTTGTAAACATTGATTTCCAGACAAGGGAGATAAAGGATGAAAAGAAGAGCCTGCGTATTTTGAGGATTGGTACCTGCGGAGCAATACAGCCCGACATACCTATAGGCTCCTTCATATTCTCCCACATCTCCATAGGTTGCGACGGTCTGCTTAACTGGTACGGCAACAGGGAGAATGTAACCATTCCCGATATGGAAGAGGCCTTCGTAAAACATACCGGCTGGAACAGCCATCTGCCATCGCCATACTTCATAAAGGCAAGTGAAGAACTTGCAGATCTCTTCAAGGATGATACAGTCAAGGGAGTAACAATATCGGCATCAGGATTTTACGGTCCGCAAGGAAGAGTTGTAAGATTGCCTCTCGCAATGCCGGATATGGTTGAAAAATTTGAAACATTCCGATTTGGTGAATACAGGATAACAAATTTTGAGATGGAAGGTTCAGCCCTTGCAGGATTGTCAAGACAATTGGGACATAGGGCCGGAACTGTATGCTGTGCCATAGCCAACCGTTACCATAAAGGTGCGGCACCTGATTATAAACCATACGTTGAAAAACTTGTCAAACTGGCTCTTGACAAACTTACCAAATAGAGATAAGAAAAATAGCCACCTTATAAGGGCAGCTACTTTCTGAAGTTTAGTTTTGTTGTTTTGTGGTTAAGAGCGAGCGGAAAACGGGGTTCGAACCCGCGACCCTCAGCTTGGGAAGCTGATGCTCTGCCAACTGAGCTATTTCCGCGATAGGCTCTGCAAATGTAGTAAAAAATTCGTATAAATGAATCTAAATATCCTGATAGCACAAAGAATTGGCAAAAAAGCTGCAGCCAAAGGCAAACTAAGCCGAATAAGCAATATTATTGCCTCTGTTTCTGTAGCTTTAAGCATTGTCATAATAATTGTGGCAATAGCGGTTGCAGGTGGCTTCAGGAACGAAATAAGGGAGAAGGCTTCAGGTTTCAGTGGAGACATTACGCTACAGGCCCCAGGAGTTGATATTACAAACCACCACTACCCTATTCTACCGCTCTCCTTCATAGGCAAGATTGACTCTCTTGAAGGGGTAAAATCTGTTGTGCCTGTAAGCTACCGCGCCGGACTGCTCAAATCAGACAACCAGATTCAAGGGGTCCTGTTCAAGGGTGTTGACAGCAGTTACGATCTCGGATTCTTTGAAAGCTGCCTGGTTGAAGGCTCACTGCCTGACTACACCATAAAAAAAGACTCTACGGGCTATACCCTTCCGCCATCCAACAATATACTAATATCTGAGAGGCTCTCCAATCTTTTGGGATACAGAAGTGGAGATAAGGTCCTCGCCTATTTTGTGGATGAAGATGTAACACTCCGGCGGTTTACCGTTTGTGGAATCTATAATGCACAGCTTGATGAACTGGACAAAGCCCTTATAATAGCCGACTCGCGCCATATATCGCATCTCAATGGGTGGAAAAATGGAGAGCTGTCGGGATACGAAATATTTTTGGAGAAGAGGTACCGGGATATGGCAGAGAAATACTCTGAAAAAATTGATGGGACAATATACCGGTACAGCAGTGATGAGGATAGCTCTGTAATACCACAAGCCCTATCGGATCGCTATTGGATTCTTTTTGACTGGCTGCATCTTCTTGATATAAATGTGGTAATAATCCTGGCACTGATGATTGCAGTTGCCGGCTTCAATATGGTTTCTGGATTACTTATTATCCTTTTTGAAAGAATTTCTCAGATAGGTCTTCTAAAGGCCATCGGTATGCGTGAGCGAGATATAATAAGGATTTTTCTCTATCGTGCAGCCTCAATTGTATTGGCTGGACTTATACCGGGAACCATTATTGCCATGCTGTTCTGTTACATAGAAAACAGATACAGGCTGATTCCACTGAATCCGGCAAACTATTTTGTTGACCATGTACCGGCAAAGATAGATCTGCTTACTGTAATCTCTATAGATATTGCAGCATTTGCAGTTGTTATGCTGATAATGCTCATACCATGCAGAATGATAAGCAGAATATCACCTGCAACCACACTGAAAGTTGAATAGTAGCTGGATTGGCCTCAGCTACTCCTCATCCATACAATATTTCTTTATAGTAGGATAGGCCTCCTCAATGCCCAACTCGCCGGCCTTGCTCAAATCTATACAGCCTTTTACCTTGTCCTTAAGATAGATAAGTACAAGTCCTCTGTTGAAGTAGGCCTCGGCAAGAGAAGGATAGAGTTCAACAGCCTTGCTATACTGGTTGATTGACTCCGGCAGATCTCCCGACAGACAGTAGAGATTTCCCAAATTATAATATACAAACGGGAATAACGGCATCAGCGATGCAGCCTTGTTCATGTCGTGTATTGCCGATGTATAGTCATAACTCATATAGGACTTGTCCTGCACTCTGGCACGTGTAGCACCTGCATTGTCAAGTGTAAGCACCTGCACATTACTCTCTATAGATGATATGAAATCAATCATTTCTGCCTGCAATGCGCCTCTGTTTATGTAATAGAATGTCTGCTCAGGCTCCTTTTCAACAGCCTTGTCATAATATGACAAAGCAGAATTGTACTTGTTCTGCTCGCCATCGACAATGGCCCGTGCAAACATCAGACGTCCCGTTGCCCTCTCTTTTTCCGCAGGATCCATAGCCCTTCCATCAAGCTCCTGAACCGCATCCTCCAGACGTGATGCCCATCCATTGGTAAGTTCACCCCGCTTTTCCTTGCTTGAGACAAGTTCAACCGGCATTGCAATTGATGATATAAACTCCTCCATGGTCTTGTCATCATACCGTCTCTCCAATGCAATCAACCCTCTCTCCTTCTCTGCAATATTGAATCTGAAAAGCGGTTTCAGACGTATGTCCACATCCCTGTGCTGCAAAAGTTCATTATCAAAATCCTTCTTTGCAAAATCGGCATCCAGAGCAAGTAGCCTGTCATATTTTTTTGCAGTATCTGCAAACATAGCAACACCTGCACTGTCACTGGTTTTTGCCCTGTACTCCCTCACCTTTGCCTCTGCTATCTGATAATCTTTCTTCGCGGAGGTAAACTGACCCAACTGGTTCTTTACATAGGAACGGTTGTAATAGGCCTTTGCAAAATCCGGATAGAGATTTATGGCCTGAGAATAGTCATCCATAGCATCCCTGAACCTGCCAAGTTCAAGGAAGACTCCGGCTCTGTTGAAATATGCCAGTACATTGTTGGGATTTACGGCAATCACACGGTCGTAGTCATCTATGGCATTGTTATAATCACCGATCTGGGAACGGATCAGAGCCCTGTTATAGAGTGTGAGTGCATTACCTGGATCATAGTCAAGCACTTTGTTCAGATCATCAAGTGCACCATTTATATCAGCCATATCATAACGTATGAGAGCCCTGTTGAAAAATGCAAACGTATTTGTGGAGTCAAGATCCAGGGCTTCATTCAAGTCGCTAATTGCCATGTCATTCCTGTTCTGCATTGCGTGGATCCTCGAACGTCTGATATAACCTTCGGGATCAAACATATTAAGTTTTACAGCCCTGTTATAGTCGGCCAGTGCCTTCACTGTATCCTTCATATACAAGTAACATGCGCCTCTGTTCAGATAGGCATCTGCCACTTTGGGTTCAGCTTTTATAAAGCGGTTGAAATCAGAAATTGCCTTCTCAAACTGCTGTGAAAGGAAATAGGTAACACCACGGCTGAAATAGAGACCTGTATAGCTCGGACGCAAATCGACTGCCTCCGCAAGATCTTTGAGAGCAAGATCATATTTGCCTGTCCTGCTCAATGTAATTGCCCTGTAGTGGTAAGCAGGAGTGTATATTGGATTCAATTTAAGAGATTTGTCAAAATCTTTCTCAGCACCTATGAAGTCTCCGAGATTATATTTTGCTATTCCCCTGAAATAATATGCATCATACAGAGTACTGTCAAGACGCACAAGAACATTGAAATTGTCTATTGCATTTGCATACTTACCGTCTATCAGGAACTGGCGTCCCCTGAAAAAGAACTGGTTAATATCATATTGTGCACTTGCCCCCAATACCATTAAAAGCATAAAGAGGGTCAATATATATCTTTTTATTCCCGACAGGTTTCCTGCCATTTTCTCAATACAAACTTTCATTGTCAACTATAAACGGGCACTGCATTATCAGACCCCAAAATTATAAAATAATTCTTTAACTCCACTTTTGTTACCTCATCAACCACTCCGGTCGCTCCAGATTGTTCATCAGACGCCTGATGTCAGCAGCTCTTTTTCTATGGTACTTGGTAGGCTTTTCGGCTCTTCTTGTTATTGGATTGGGAAGCGAAGCAGCAATCAGCGACGACTGGTGCACAGTAAGTTTTGATGCTCTTGTCTGAAAAATTCTCTCAGCAGCAGCCTCCGCACCATAGATACCTTTGCCCATCTCCGCGACATTCAGATAGACCTCCATAATGCGCTCCTTTCCCCATACAAGTTCTATCAGAAGTGTGAAATATGCCTCCAATGCCTTTCTGAAGAGAGATTTGCCGGGCCACAAAAAGACATTCTTTGCCGTCTGCTGTGAAATTGTGCTGGCTCCTCTCACCCTTTTACCGCTCTTTTTCTCCTTGATTGCCTTTTTAAGTTCAACCCAATCAAAACCGTGATGGTCAGCAAACCTGTTGTCCTCACCTGCCATTACAGCCATAACCATATTTGAAGAGATCTTTTCAAGCGGTTGCCACCTCTTGTATGTATGGAACTTCTCATCATTCCTGTACTCTACAGAGCGTATTGCCATCAACGGAGTGTAATATACCGGTATCCACTTAAGCAAGAGAACCCACAGGAATGTCACCCCGACGAAAGCCAGCGGAATCTTTACAAAAACAAGCCTTGATATATTTTTAAACACCTCTCTATGTTTCATTGAAAATTTAGTTAATTTTGCCGTCAAAGATACAACAAAGAGGCAATGAGCAATAAATATACCGCACTTATTCTTTCACTTATTCTGCTTGTCTCATGCAGCAATGCTTTCTCACAGAGCCATAATGCAAGCGCCTATGACCATCTGGCAGACCCAAAGATCCAAAAAGGGCATATACTTGCCCTCACTGCTCCAGAGACTATGGGACGCGCCACTGGTTCAAGAGGTTCTGCCATTGCCCGTAACTACATTGAGACAAAATTTGAGGAGTACGGCATTGAAAAGAGAGGCATTCTATACAGCCAGGAGTTTGAACTGGAGGTGACAGCAGGCAGAAGGGGGAATGGAGAGAGTTCACTTGGCCACCCATCGGAAAAGATAAAGGGATATAATGTAATAGGAGAGATAAAATCTACAAACGGCAGCAAGGAGTATATAATCATTGGTGCCCACTATGACCACTTGGGAGAGATAAAGGGTAAAGTTTACCCTGGAGCTGATGACAATGCATCGGGTATTGCTGCAATGCTTGAACTTGCGAGAATGTTCAACACTATGAAAGGTGATGGAAAGGAGATTGGAGCAAACCTTATATTTGTAGCCTTTGACGGCAAGGAGCAGAGCATGGCCGGCAGCCGCCACTTTGTCAGGAGACTGCGTATACACAACAGCAATATAAAGTGTATGATAAATATTGACCAGATAGGTTCAACTCTTGCCCCACCGCATAAAGACAAGAATTATCTTCTTGTTCTTGGTCGCGACAGCCTTGAAAATTGGGCTTCCACACAACTTGACCTGTGCAACAGGATTGGTGGCATCAATATGGATGTGGATTACACGTTCTACAACAGCAAGAACTTTTATGATATATTTTACAGGTTGTCTGACCACCATCCATTTGTGGAACAGGGAATAACAGCACTCTTCTTTACCAGTGGAATTACCGGCAACACATATAAAGAGACAGACACGGCAGGCACAATATCATACCCTGTACTGACCAACCGTATCCGTCTGATTTTCCATTTCATTTACCACTTAATTTCAGAATAGGGCAGCTCCGCTGATGCGCCTTGTGCCACCTTATTGACTTCACCAGCTGTTTTTGGCAACACTACCCGATTTGGCAGCATCACCGTTTTGGGAAACATTACCCTATTTTAGCACATCAAGGATAATCTTCTCCATTATGGCATAACCCTCCATATTCGGATGGACACCATCAGGAGAGTATTTTTTTGGCAGTCCGTTCCTGTTCTCAGGAGAGTTGTCAACAAGAGGAGTGAAGAAATCTACGTATGTAATTCTATTCGCCTTTGCATAGGCCTCTATCAGTTCATTAAGTTGTGGGATAAGTTTATCTGGCCTTACACTCTTTTTCCATGAATATCTGTATGCCGGCAAAACTGAGCATAATATCGGTTTGATTTTATTTGCCTTTGCAATGTCACACATGCTCTTGAGATTATCCATGATCATCTCAAGTGACGAATATCCGGTATTTCCCGCTATATCATTTGTTCCGGCAAGAATCACCACATATTTTGGAGAGAGCGCAACCACATCCTGCCTGAAACGTACAAGCATCTGAGGTGTAGTCTGTCCGCTTATTCCCCTTCCCACAAAATTGTTCTCGTTGAAGAACTCGGGATGGAACTTGAACCAGTTGTCGGTGATTGAGTTACCCATAAATACAACTCTGTCTTTTGGTGCAGGTTGCTGAAGTAGGGACTCATTTGCCTCTCTGTAACGTTCCAGATTCGGCCAATCCTGACAAAATGCCGTCTGACCACATAATATGGCTGCAAATAGGGTAGCCATCACTGCTAAAAATCTCTTTTTCATCTCTATCTGTTTAAACTTAGTCATTATCTGAAAGGAATCTGCTCCATCTTGGATCTTTTGCCAACTGCTGGGGAGTACCGGTGAATATTATCTCTCCACCCTCATCACCTCCGTCGGGACCCAGATCAATAATCCAGTCTGCAGACTTTATAACATCTATATTATGTTCAACCACCACAATGGTATGTCCTTTTGCAATAAGGGAGTCAAATGCCATGAGCAGTTTGCTTATGTCATGAAAATGGAGACCGGTGGTAGGCTCATCAAATATGAAGAGAATGTTCTCTCCGGCATCCTTGCTGAGGAACTGGGCCAATTTTATTCTCTGGCTCTCTCCACCACTGAGCGAACTGCTGCTCTGACCGAGTTGGATATACCCCAATCCGACATCTTCAAGCACTTTAAGTCTCTCGGCAATTCTCTTTGCCAAAGGCTCTTTCTGCATTCCGAAGAACGATATAGCCTCCTCAACACTCATGCTGAGTATATCATTTATATTTTTCTCCTTGTACCTTACCTCCAGAATATCGGGTTTGAACCTCTTTCCTCCACACTCCTCACAAACCATTGTAACATCGGCCATAAACTGCATTGGAATTGTTATGAATCCGTCGCCGAGACATTGCGGACACCTTCCTCCATCAATATTGAAAGAAAAATGGGAATGTCCGTAACCGTTCATTTTGGCATACGGCTGGTCAGAGAAGAGTTTTCTTATATCATCATATATCTTGAGATAGGTCACCGGATTTGAACGAGATGATTTGCCTATAGGATTCTGGTCTATATACTCTATTGCACCTATCCTGTCAATATCACCGCAAAGCTCCTTGAAAGCACCTGTCTTGCCCGTAAATTGGTTAAAATGTCTGTTCAGTGCAGGTTGCAAAGTATCTCCTACCAAAGAAGACTTGCCGGATCCGCTAACACCGGTAACCACAGTGAGCACATTCAACGGGAACTCCGCGTCAATGCCCTTCAGGTTATGTTCCATACAGCCTTTTAAAATTATGCTTTGGCTCCACTTGCGCTCCTTACCCAGATAGGGCATCTTTTTAAGTCCACCCAAATAATCGAGAGTAAGAGAACCCGTACTCTGAATATTTTCACCATGTCTACCAGTGTCGGCCTTTTCAAGGAGTTTTTCAGCCTTATTGAGTCCCTCTTTAACAGATCCTTCATATACCACCTCTCCGCCATGCACACCTGCATACGGGCCAATATCAATAAGGTGGTCGGCAGATGAAATAATCTCACCATCATGCTCAACTATGACCACAGTATTGCCAAGATCCTTCAATCTTCTGATAACTGAAATCAGACGCTCCGTATCACGCGGATGCAATCCGATACTCGGCTCGTCAAGAATATACATCGACCCTACAAGGCTGCTTCCCAATGAACTCACAAGGTTTATTCTCTGACTCTCTCCACCGCTCAATGTGTTGGAACGTCTGCTTAATGTCAGGTATCCCAAACCCACATCCTTAATGTACTGGAGTCTGCTGCATATCTCCTTGACAGCCCTCTGCGCTATCTCCTGCTCATACTTGTCGAGCTGAAGAGTTGTAAAGAAATCATAGAGGGAATTAATGCTCATATCCATAAGTTCCGATATGGTCTTGCCTGCAATCTTCACATACTCTACCTCCTTGCGCAAACGGCTTCCATTACACTCCCGACAAGTTGTTTTTCCTGAGTAACGGGCGAGCATATATTTGTATTGGATCTTGTACTTCTGGCTCTCCACCATATCAAAGAAGCCGTTTATACCTTCAAAATAACGGTTTCCTTTCCAAAGCGTATCTTTCTCAGCTTTAGTCAATTGTGCATACGGCCTATGAATGGGGAATCCGAATTTTGAAGCATTCATTACCAACTCTTTAAGATATTTGCCCATAATCTCCCCCCTCCAACAGGCAACAGCACCCTCATATACCGACAACGAAGGATTGGGTATAACCAGAGATTCATCTATTCCTATAATGCTACCGTATCCGCCACAAACAGGACATGCTCCTATCGGATTGTTATAACTGAACATCAGTTCAGTAGGCTCTTCAAAAGTAATTCCGTCGGCCTCAAAAATATTTGAAAAGGCCCTCCCGACAGCCTCGCCCCCATCTTGTGGAACATATAGCACCTTCAGATGGCCCTCACCCTCTTTAAAAGCTGTCTGCACAGAATCTGCCAACCTTGCCAGAATATCTTCACCTGAAATGCCCGCCTGGCCATCATCAACCAATACCGGGGCCATCAAGCGGTCTACCAAAAGGAACAGCTCCTCATTGCGGTACTCATCCATAGCCTGAAGGACCTGATCTATCCTGACCATCTTACCGCCATAGAGTCTGCCGTATCCGGCATCTTTCAATGAAAGAAGCTTCTCTGTCCGTACCTCGCTCTCCCCCCATCCAATTGGAGAGAGAAGATATACTGCACCTGAATCAAGCCCTTTAATATAGCTGATCACATCCGACACCTGCTCCCTATTTACCTCCAGACCACTTACAGGAGAATATGTACGTCCGATCTTTGCATAGAGCAATCTCAAATAATCATATATCTCAGTATTTGTACCCACTGTTGAACGAGGATTGCGGGTATTCACCTTCTGTTCAATTGCAATTGCAGGAGGAATTCCCTCAATCTTATCAACAGCCGGTTTGGACATCCTTCCAAGAAATTGCCTTGCAAAAGATGAAAGACTCTCTGCAAAACGGCGCTGACCCTCTGCAAAAAGGGTTTCAAAAGCCAATGAAGATTTTCCGGATCCCGACAAACCTGAGATTACCACAAGTTTGTCGCGCGGAATCTTAAGCGATATATTCTTGAGGTTGTTTACCCTTGCCCCATCAATTGATATGTATTCTTCAGGGCTTGCCTGACTCTTTTCGACCCTCTTTTTTGCCATATTCCACTACTTTTCTCCAGAAATTCTTAAAATTGTCCTCACTCCACGTATCTTCTTCAAATCTGAAATGACCCTGTCAAGATGTCCGTTATTGCTTACCGAGATACTCAAAAGCACATTGAAATCGCCCTCTTTTCCAGAAGTCCTCTCCTCTATCCTAAATGCTCTCAATGAGGCTCCCTGCTTGTTTATACTGTCAATTATACTGTTACCGACAGATATATCTCCGTTGACGACAATTACCTTGAGGCCCGTCTGGAAACGGGTGGTATTTGAGACTTGCCTCCATTTGACTCTCTGCACCCTATATGGATAGTTCTCCAACAGCCTTTTCGCATTCGGACACGAAATACGATGTATCCTTATACCTCCAGTTGCGGATACAAATCCAAATACATCATCTCCAAAAATAGGATTGCAGCACTTGGCCATCTTGAAACTTATATTGTCGAGTTTGTCATTTATTATCAGATAATCATCATCATTGGAGTGGCTGGTGCTCTTTATTTTTGCTGCAAATTCTGCCGCTGCCTGCCCGGCACTTGCCTGACTCTGCACATTGTCACTCTCCTGAGACTGGGACAACGATGTAAGATGATCCTTTATCTGCTGAAGTTCAATGGTTTCATTGCTTATTGCCATACACAACTCACCTATCGATTTCAACTTGAAGTGCTTGGTAAGCTCCGACAGAATATCGTCATTAAGTTCCATCTTCCAGTTCTTCATCCTTCTCTCAAGGATCTCCCTTCCAATCTTACTCTGTTTGCCCTCCTCCTCCTTAAGTTTGTTCTTGATTCTGCTTCTTGCCTTTGACGAGACAACAATATTCAGCCAGTCCGGAGATGGCTTCTGGTTCTTGTTGCTCATTATCTCAACAACATCTCCGGTATGCAGTACCTCCCTGATTGATACCACCTTGCCATTTACCTTAGCTCCAGAACATCTTACACCGAGGTTGGTATGTATATTAAATGCAAAGTCGAGAATGGTTGCCCCTTTTGGCAACTCCTTGAGATCTCCCGCGGGTGTGAATACAAATATCTCATCAAGGGATACATTGCTGTTCGTATATGGATTGGGGTCAGAGCTTTCAAGCATACTCTTCACACTCTTAAGCCAGGAGTCTAGCCCCTGAACGCTCTTGATTCCCTTATAACTCCAGTGAGATGCATGCCCGTTCTCAGCAACATCATCCATCCTGGCAGTTCTGATCTGTACCTCAATCTTTGCCCCCTCCTTGTTCTCTACTGTTATGTGGAGGGACTCATAACCATTAGGTTTGGGATTGGTTATCCAGTCACGCAGACGTGAAGTATCAGGTTTGTACTCTTTGGTAACCTCTGAGAATATATCCCAGCAACAGGCATGTTCCGCCTCCCTGTTGTTTGGCGCATCAACTATAAACCTTATGGCAAAAACATCAAACACCTCTTCAAAAGGGACCTGCTGCTTCTGCATCTTTTTCCATATTGAGTATGCCGTCTTTGTCCTGACCTTAAGTTTATAAGTATAGCGTTTGCGCAAAGTCTCCTCAAGTGGTTTTATAAACTGTTCTACCAGCTTTTCCCTTTCACGCTCTGTAGCCTTCAGTTTGTTTGTTATTGCCCTGTAGCTCTCAGGATCGGCATACTTGAAATAGAGGTCTTCCAGCTCACTCTTTAGATTGTAGAGTCCCAACTGGTGGGCCAATGGAATATAAAGCATAACGGTCTCGGTAATCTTGCGTTTGACACTGCTTTTGGGAAAGTAGTCCATATTACGCATGATTTCAAGACGGTCTGCCAGCTTTATAAGTGTTACTCGAGGATCCTTCGAGTATGATATGATAAGTTTCCTATAATTCTCAGCCTGCAGTTTTGTATCTTTTGGTGTAATAGCGGAGATTCTGTTCAGGCCATCAACCATTCTCATAATCTCCTCCGAGTAACTTTTTGTGAGTTCCTGGTACAGCAACTGATCCTGTCGGGAAGCTTCATGGAGAAATACTGCGGCCACAGCCTCCGGCATAAGTCCAAGTTCATTGGCAACAATTGATGCAACACCCACCGGATGTTCTATAAAAGGATGTGAATTTCCTCTCTGCGTGCCTTCCAGAGCCTTTTCTGCAATCTTATATGCACTTACAACCAAGTCTCTCTCCTGTTGGGAGTAGTTGTCAATAATACCGTTCAATCTATCTTGCTCCATTTTTTTCTCTTTTTTCCAACACTCTTTTCAAACTGTTCATCTCATCCCTGAATTTTGCAGCACGCATGAAATCCAGTTCAGCAGCTGCCCTCTCCATCTCTCTTTTGGCATGGTCAATGGCCTTTGCCAAAGCTTTATGATCCATCTTGTCAACCACAGGATCTTCAAGAATCTGACTCCTTATATCCTTTTCAAACTCCTCTGTATATCTGGTCTTGCCCAATACATTACGTTCCTGTTTTGCCACCTGTTTTGGTACAATGTTATGCTCTTTGTTGTAGTCCTGCTGTTTTTTACGGCGTCTGTCGGTCTCATCTATAGTACGTCTCATTGAGCCCGTTATTGTATCGGCATACATTATCACAAGTCCGTTTATGTTCCTCGCGGCACGTCCTGCCGTCTGGGTAAGGGCAGTTTCCGACCTCAGGAACCCCTCTTTGTCGGCATCAAGTATGGCAACAAGTGATACCTGGGGCAAATCCAGTCCCTCCCTCAACAGGTTTACTCCAATAAGCACATCAAACCTGCCCATCTGAAAATCCTCAATAATCTCAATACGCTCCAAAGTATCAACATCGGAATGTATGTACCTGCATCTGACCCCTGACCGCTGCAAATATTTGTCCAACTCCTCAGCCATCCTCTTGGTCAAGGTAGTTACCAGCACTCTTTCATCCTTTTCAACTCTTATTGTAATCTCTTCAAGCAGGTCATCAATCTGGTTTTTTGTAGGCCGCACCTCTATAGGCGGATCAAGCAGACCAGTAGGTCTGACCACCTGCTCAACAATCAGTCCGGATGATTTTTCAAGTTCATAAGGGGCAGGGGTAGCGCTCACATATACAGCCTGCTTTGTGAGTGATTCAAACTCGTCAAACTTCAAAGGTCTGTTGTCGGCAGCAGCCGGAAGGCGGAAACCATACTCTATCAGGGTCTCCTTCCTTGAACGGTCACCTCCAAACATCGCCCTTATCTGAGGTATTGTAACATGGCTCTCATCAATGAATGTGACATAATCCTCAGGAAAATAGTCTAGAAGACAGAAAGGTCTTGTGCCGGCAGAGCGTCCGTCAAAATAGCGCGAATAGTTCTCAATGCCGGAGCAGTAACCAATCTCCTTTATCATCTCAAGATCATATTCGGTTCTCTGTTTCAATCTTTTGGCTTCAAGATGCTTTCCAATATCATGAAGATAGTTGCACCTCTCCATAAGATCATCCTGAATATTATGCACAGCACTCTTTGTCCGCTCCTTGGTAGTTACAAATATATTGGCAGGATAAATTGTAATCTCATCAACAAACTCTATTGACTGATGTGTAAGCGGATCAAAAATCTCTATCTCTTCCACTTCATCTCCAAAGAAGACTATCCGGCAGGCATTATCACCGTATGCCAGAAAAATATCCACACTGTCGCCCTTAACCCTGAATGTACCCCTTTTGAAATCCACATCATTCCTGCTATACAATCCCTCTACAAGATTATAGAGAAATTTTGTGCGGCTCAACAGTTCCCCTTGCTTTACAACTACAGTATTTGCGTGGAAATCAGCTGGATTTCCTATACCATAAAGACAAGATACACTTGACACCACAATTACATCACGTCTTCCGCTGAGCAGTGCACTTGAACAGCTCAACCTCAGCTTTTCAATCTCATCATTTATGCTCAGATCCTTCTCAATATAGGTATCAGTAACCGGCATATATGCCTCCGGCTGATAATAGTCATAGTATGATACAAAATACTCCACAGCATTCTCCGGGAAGAATGACTTGAACTCACCATACAGCTGCGCTGCCAATGTTTTGTTGTGGCTCAATATAAGGGCCGGACGGTTCAGTTTTTCAATTACATTGGCCATAGTAAAGGTCTTGCCGGATCCCGTAACACCAAGAAGGGTCACAGCCTCGGTACCCTCTTTAAGGGCCCTGGCAATCTCCTCAATAGCCTGAGGCTGGTCTCCCGTAGGTCTGTATGCCGAATGTATCTTGAAATCCATACTTGTAAAAAATTACGCTATTTCTTTGCCTGTCCCTCAGCAATTCTGCACTCTTTTACATAATCTGAAAGACCCTTTGCAACATTCTCCATCATATTCTGACGGAAAGCAGGGTCTGCCAACATCTCCTCCTCCTTCAGGCTTGAGATGAACAAAGTCTCAACAAGTACGCATGGGAAATCGGTTATGGCGCTCAAAGAGAAGTTGAAATTTCCAACCATACCGAAACTGTTCACTCCATCCATATTTGTCAGGTAACCCAATATATTCTCAGCAAGCGGTTTATACACGTTGTATCTGTAATATGTACTGGTTCCCAATGAAGATAGCGGTCCACCACCTGCATTACAATGGATAGAGAGTACTATATCTACTTTATTTTCAATGAATTTGTCTTGTCTCTCACGGATGGTCATTCCTACATCCGAATCTCTTGAAAGCACCACCTTTGCTCCCTGTTTTTCAAGAATGTTCTTAAGGGCAATAGCCATTGCAAGTGTCATATCCTTCTCTTTCAAGCCACTCAACCCTACAGCTCCATTACTTTCAGGACCACCATGGCCGGCATCAATTCCTATTGTAAGATTTTTAAGATAAAGCTGGTCAGGCACGTGCTTGATATCAAGGTTGAGACTGCCTCCCTTGTAATCCATTGTGAAGCCCCATGATGATTTTGTCTTCAGGTAAACAGTTATTCTGGTAACATCAGAATCTATACTCTCAACATCAATATGATCCACACTTTTCAAGCCACCCTTATGGGTTAGCCAGTTTGAATTGCACTGCACGCCATACAGATCCACTACGATTCTATGAGGGTCATTATACTCCTTCACAATATAGGGCCTTTTATCCTCAACGCCAATGCTCACTCTGTCAAAATCTCCGGCATTATATACCGATGAACTTTCACTCAAAACCACATTGCTCTGCATAAAATCACTCTCCGGAGCCCACTTGCCGGCTACCTCAACCTGACTTTTTGGTATATAAGCATATCTGTTCTGAGATAGTCTTACCCTATAAAGGTTTTCATTCTCAGCATCGGCATACATCTTTATCCCCTCCGGCAGATAATTGATTTTAGCCCCTCCAAGACGGTCTGTACCTGCACCATAGTTCAAGTAGGCATACTTCTTTGTTACAACCATTAGGTTTGCAGGATAAAATTTTAACTTTTCGGCCTCAGCAGCCTCTTTTGCCAAATCTCTCTTTACAGCTTTTGGAGTTGTGCTGTAGAAGACATTGAAAGAGGTACTGCCTGCAGCATCCTCAATCTTTATGGCATTATCACCGGGCTGCAACTGGAGCTCTATTCCCCAAGTTCCTGTCTTGTACGCTTTTACATTATTACCGTTCACTTTGAACTCAGCACCCGGATCGGCCATTCCCACTACCAGATGTTTTGCCTTGTATACTGTGTCTGCAACACCTCTTTTCACTACAATATTACCAACATTTACCGCATGGGCATTTACTGAGGCAAGCAGTGCAACTGCAACTACCGCACATATAGCTGTCACTCTCTTCATAATACTATGATTTACAATTATTTAAACTTAAACCAACATCGTTTTAAAAGATCTTTTTAAAACCGGGTAAATTTACAAAAAATTTGCCGTATTGCCTCACGGTTCCCAATATAATGTTACATACTCCTTTTTACAGTAACGATAGAACATAAATCCAATCATTTTGTTATCTAAATAAAAAAGTTATGAATATATCACACATATTTGCCAGAGAGATTCTTGACTCCAGAGGCAACCCCACAGTAGAGGTTGACGTCACTCTTGAATCGGGTGGATTTGGAAGGGCTTCTATTCCGTCGGGAGCATCTACAGGATCAAATGAGGCTCTGGAACTTAGAGATGCGGAGAGCAGCCGTTTTGGTGGCAATGGGGTACTTAAGGCGGTCAATAATGTAAACAGGATAATTGCCCCGCGACTTGTTGGCTTGAATGCCTCAAACCAGAGGGAAGTTGATGATCTGCTGGTCAGCCTCGACAACACTCCAAACAAATCCAACCTTGGTGCAAATGCCATTTTAGGTGTATCACTGGCAACTGCAAGGGCTGCAGCATCCCATTATGGCATGCCACTGTTCAGATATTTGGGAGGAGCCAATGCCCATGTACTTCCAATGCCAATGATGAACATAATCAATGGAGGAGCTCATTCCGATGCCCCAATTGCATTCCAGGAGTTTATGATAAGACCCGTTGGAGCTGCTACCATAAAAGAGGCTGTAGAGATGGGAGCCAATATCTTCCACACTTTGAAAAGATTGCTGAAAAAGGCAGGATACAATACCGCTGTAGGTGACGAAGGGGGATTTGCCCCTCTGCTAGCGAGCGCAGAAGATGCCCTCAATTTTATTTTGAGAGCCATACAAAATGCAGGTTATATTCCTTCAAAGGATGTCACGATAGCTCTCGATTGCGCAGCTTCAGAATTCTACCAACCCGGCAGAGTGTATGACTACACAATTTTTGAGGGTGAAAGAGGTGTAAAACTGACCTCTGATGAGCAGGTAAATTACCTTGAATCACTCATTGACAAATATCCGATCGACTCTATAGAGGATGGTATGGCAGAGAGCGATTGGGAGGGATGGAGGATGCTTACAGATCGCATTGGAGAGAGGTGCCAGCTTGTTGGAGATGATCTTTTTGTTACAAACACAAAATACATACGCAAGGGTATAGAACGCAACTGTGCCAATGCGGTTCTTGTAAAGATGAACCAGATTGGCACAATAACTGAAACACTTGATGCAATTGAACTTGCCAAAAAGAACGGCTACAGGACAATTGTTTCACACCGTTCCGGCGAGACCGAAGATACATCAATTGCAGACATCGCGGTTGCAGCCAATTGCGGCCAGATAAAGACCGGCTCTCTGAGCCGCACAGACCGCATAGCAAAATACAACCGTCTTATAAGGATTGAAGAGATGCTCCAGTAATCCTTGTTTACAATAGCTATTGCAGATAGGCAGATACCTCACCGCTTATCTGCAATAGTGATATTTCACACAATTTGGTATTGTATCTTGCGGTCAAAATACGCTCCTCCGCATCCAAAAGACTCTTTTGGGCCTCCCTCATCTCTATTCCCGACAAATCTCCCAACATATACCTCTCCATGGCAATTTCATGGTTGTCCTTTGCTGCAACCAGATTCTCCTTCTCAAGCTGGAGAATCTGAAGGTTGTTCTGATATGCATGCCACAAAGTGTAGAGCTGCGCTTTCAATGACTGCTCAACATCTGTCTGCTCCAGTTCAACATTCTCAATGTTGATTCTGGCATTGCGTCTCTGGATTCTTGCATTGTTGCCGTCAAATATATTGATGCCCAATGTTGCACCAAAGTCGAAGCCCAATGTACCCCTATGATAATTTGTACCCTTGTTATATTTGTTCAGGGTATAACCATAGCCGGCATTAAGTCTCAGATAAGGGTAACTTTGCGAAACGGTACGCTTGTAGTCAAGCTCCGCAATACGGCTGTTCTTCTTTGCATACAGCAACTCTGTATTGTGGGCAAGCATAGATTCCATCAGATGGTCTAAGTCAAGATCCTTGTTTACATCAATGACTGTATCCTGAACAAGCACCTGAGCATTGAGTATCTCCTCTGCCAGCAGTTCATTTAGCGCAATTGCCGAACTCTGCAGAGCCTCATGCTGCTTAACAAAATTCGAGCTGTCGGAGTTGAAATCCACCTTTGCCTGCTGGTAATCAAGACCAGAGAAGTTACCAATGATATACCTCTGCTCTACAATCCTCAAACGCTCTTTTGAAAGAGCTACTGCATATTCAAAATTTTTAAGACGTATGATCTGCTGGATATAGTTGTAGTATTCTGCAGTAAATCCTGCAATAAAATCCTCAATTGCCATACGGGTCTTCAGTTCACCCTGACCTTGCAACTCCTTGAGTCTCTTGTATGAAGCCATAACATTAAATCCCTCAAAGATTGTCCAGTTCAAATCAAGTCCGGCATCAATAGTGTTGTTGAAGATATTGTTCTCCTCAATTACAGATTTGTCTGCCCTCAGCTTTGTCTCGGCATCCTGGGCACTGCCCCTGTAACTCCCCTGCAGATCAAGGGATGGCCAGAATCCTGCATTTCCAAGAGTTGCATTATTGTCAGAAATCTTCTGCTCATTTCTTACAATCTTGAGAGAGTAGTTCCTCTCAATACCCTCCGCAAGACACTCCTGGAGTGTATAAATTCTTTGAAAAGTGGATACATTACCTGCCTTCGTACCTACATTCTGTCCAATCTCCCCATTCTTGTTTTCAACACCTTTTTCCTGCGCAGAGAGAGTCCCTGCCCAGGAAAGGGAGATCAGGCATACAGAAAAGACAACAAAAAATATTCTATCGATTTTCATCTTCATACAAATTTATTTTTTCAAACTTCTGTCTGTTGCAATATAACTGTATATGGCTGGCACAACATACATTGTAAGAATTGTCGATACCAACATTCCGCCAACAACAGTAACACCCATGGCAATACGCTGGTTACATCCTTCACCACCCGCAAAAGCCAAAGGCAACAATCCCAATATTGTAGATGTACTTGTCATAAGGATTGGGCGCAGACGCTGCAATGAAGCCTCCTTGATTGCCTGCATCTTTGCTATACCGGCCTCCTGTTTCTGGTTGGCAAATTCAACAATAAGAATACCGTTCTTGGCAACAAGACCAATAAGCATAATTATACCGATCTGGCTGAAAATATTCATTGTCACACCTCCGAAATGCATGAATACCAGCGCACCCGCAACAGCTAAAGGTACAGTCAACATAATTATGACCGGATCCTTGAAACTCTCAAACTGTGCCGCCAGAATCAGATAGATAAGCACAATTGCCAGAATAAATGCAAACATTAGACTTGAAGAGCTCTCCCTATACTCCTTGGACTCTCCCGACAAAGCTGTTCTGAATGAATCATCAAGCACCTCCTTGGCTATCTTGTCCATCTCATCAAGGCCCTGACCAATAGTCTTTCCCTTAGCCAGACCTGCCGAAACCGTAGCGGAAACAAACCTGTTGTACCTGTATAATTTTGGAGGGGCGATACCGCCTACCAGCTCAACAAGGTTATCCATCTGCACCATATCACCATTGTCTGTTCTAATATAGATTGACTTCAGATTGGCCGGTGTATTACGTTGCTGACGGTTAATCTCTCCAAGAATCTCATACTGTTTTCCATTCATATAGAAATATCCCATACGCTGACCGCTCAATCCATATTGTAGCACCTGGGCAATATTCCTTGTACTTACTCCCATTGTGTTAGCCTTATCACGGTCAATGCTGATCCGAACCTCCGGTTTGCTGAATTTCAGGTCAACATCAGCCATCTGGAATACCGGATTCTCATAAACCTTTGCAAGGAACTGCGGCAAAACCTTCTGCAATTTCTCAATGCTGGTAGTCTGGAGGACATATTGGACAGGCATACCTCCCCTCCTGCCTCCAAACGAAGAGGACTGCTGTACAAATGACCTTGCCTTTGTCTTCTTTCTGATAGCCTGCGACAACTTTTCTGCCACCTCCATCTGAGTGTAATCCCTCTCTTTTATATCTTTGAGTATAATGCTCAAGTTTCCGCTACCGCTGGATACACGTGCAGTAATGGCTTTTGCATCAGGAACCAATGAGTCTACCAGTCTATTTATATCTTCTGTATAATCCCTGATATACTCATAGGTAATACCCTCTGCGCCACTGGTTCTCACATTAATTTGGGAACGGTCCTCAAGAGGAGCTGTCTCCGCAGGTATAATGTTCCACAGATAGAGAATCAACCCCAAAGTGATGGCAACAAAAGGTAGCATTATCCATCTGTACCTCATCAATTTCTCCAATGAGCGGCTGTACCAATTGTTCAATCCCAAAAAGAATGGCTCAGTCTTCTCATAGAACCAGCCCTTCTTATCTCTCTTCACAAGCAGTTTTGTAGCAAGCATAGGTGTAAATGTCAATGCTGCAAATGATGAAATTATCACAGAACCTGAAACCACAATACTGAACTCCCTGAAAAGTCGTCCTGTCATACCCTCCATAAAGACTATCGGGAAAAATACGGCAACCAGAGTTACAGTAGTTGAGATTACTGCAAAGAAAATCTCCTTTGCCCCCTCAATACCGGCCTGAACCGGCTCCATGCCTCTCTCTATCCTTACATAGATGTTCTCCGTCATTACAATGGCATCATCCACCACAAGTCCCACTGCCAGAACCACCGCCAGCATCGAGAGCACATTTATTGAGAATCCGGCAATGTACATTATGAAGAATGCTCCAATCAAAGAGACCGGAATCACAATACAAGGCACAAGGGTAACACGCCAGTCCCTCAAGAACAGGAAGATAATTATTATCACCAGGATAAATGCCACATATACGGTCTCCTCCACCTCAGCAATAGAGGCTCTGATGAAACGTGTATTGTCAAAACCGTATGAATATGTAACATCTTCCGGCAAATCTTTCTTCATCCTCTCCATTCTCTCATAAACGGCATCGGCAATCTCAATATGGTTGGCACCGGGCTGAGGAACAACAACCACACCCACCATCGGGATACCGTTCATCTTCATATAGCTCTTGATATCTGCGGGGCCCAATTCCGCCCTGCCCACATCACTGAACCTAACAATTTTGCCCTCATGCTCCTTTATGACAAGATCATTGAACTCCTGTGCGGTATGCATAAGTCCCAATGTCCTGATTGTAAGTTCTGTTGTGTTTCCCTCTATACTTCCCGACGGAAGTTCCACATTCTCCTTGTCAACGGCATTCTTTACATCCATCGGAGTAACACCATAGCCCGACATCTTTACAGGATCGAGCCACAATCTCATGGAGTACTTCTTCTCACCCCAAATGCTCACACCACTCACATCCGAAATTGTCTGCAGCTGCTCCTTGACTGTAAGGTCTGCAATCTCACTCAACTCCAATAGGGAACGCTTGTCACTCTGGAGAGCAACCATAAGAATAGGCATTGCATCGGCATCTGCCTTTGATACTATAGGAGGATCACAGTCCCTCGGTAAAAACCTCTGCGCCCTTGAAACTTTGTCCCTCACATCATTTGCCGCCGTCTCAAGGTCTACGGAGAGCTCAAACTCAACGGTTATTCGACATGAACCCTGTTGGCTCACACTCGATAACGATCGGATTCCAGGGATACCGTTGATATTCTGCTCAAGCGGCTCTGTAATCTGATTTTCAATAACATCAGCATTTGCTCCAGGATAGGAACACTGTACAGAGATAATTGGGTTGTCAACTGAAGGATACTCCCTTACACCCAAATAACTGTAACCAATAAATCCAAACAGCAGAATTATAAGCGTAAGCACAGTTGACAAAACCGGCCTGCGTATACTCAATTCAGAAATGTTCATAGGGCAGGTCAATCTATATTATCCAACACAACAGGCAATCCCGTACGCAATTGTAGAGTACCTGAAACAATAACAGTATCACCCTGCTTGAGGCCATCAACTATCTGCACGGCACCATCAGTTCTGATACCTGTAACAACAGATACAGGCTGAGCCTTTCCGCTCTTGTAGAGATAAAGTTTGTCTACACCCATCTCAGGCACAATTGCCTCTGAAGGGACAATTATTGCATCCTCTATCCTCTGCTTTTCGAGATTTACAGAGGCATAACGTCCGGCAAGAGACGCGCCTTTAGGGTTCTCATACAGAGCCCTGACAGTAAGTGTATGTGTTGTAGGATCAATCATAGACTCCTTGGCATAGACTTTTGCATTGAACTGGTTCAACTCTCCTGTCAAAGAGAATTTTACATTATAACCGACCTTAACATCGTTGGCATACCTCTCGGGAACTGCAAATTCCACCTTGATCGGAGAAATTTTTGCCAACTTTGCAACAACCACAGAAGGAGAGGCGTAACTTCCCACACTGACACCCCTCAAACCAATTACACCATCGAACGGAGCCCTCAACTCAGTCTGCTCTATATTTGCCTTCACAAGTTCTATATCGGCATTCAGTGTCGCCAAATCTGTTTTGACCTGTTCGTATGCCTCCTGACTCACTGCATCCTTTTGCAACAGTTTGCTCTGACGATATACTCTATCTTCCGCCAATTTTATCTGAGAAGTAAGTCGGTGAAGCTGAGCCTGAAGTGGTTTGTCATTTACCTTGGCCAAAAGGTCACCCTTCTTAACGAATGTACCCTCCTTGAAATTAATTTCAACAATCTTGCCGGATGTCTCGAACGAAAGATCTACCTCCTCATCAGGCAACAGGCTTCCATTTATAAAAATTTCATCAGAAATTGTCTGTGGTTCTACCACTATAGCATTTACATTTAGAGTTGATTTTCTGCTGCTGGTCTTTACAATTTTATCGGCAGCAACAAGTTCCTCATTTGTTTTTGGAAGATGGGAATAGATACCCCATCCGGCCAAAGCCATGAGGGCCAATGCAACAAGGCCCCATTTTAGTTTTTTATTCATTGTCAAATATGGTTAAACAGGGTAAATTAATATAGTATGACATCAAAAAACAGGCAAGGTTTAAAATCTCTCTTAAATAAATCTCAAGACTCCCCCCTGTTCCCCGACACTCATTTCAACTTCGTGTCCAAGATAGATGCTGGCATTGGGATGCTCATGTCCGCAAGGGAAATTGAACATTACCGGTATTCCGAGAGGAGAAGTATACTCGTGTATCAGATCATAAACACTTCTCTGCCACTGATCCTCTTCACGTGTATCTGTAAAATATCCCACTACAATTCCCTTGCATTTTGCAAGATGCCCACATTCGCGCAAATGCCACAATTTGCTGTCAATTGTATACATTCTCTCATCTATATCCTCAATGAAAAGGATTGTAGGCTCATTGAAGTCATTGTCATTGGGAGTGGCTATGAGATTTCTCATCAAAGTGAGATTTCCTCCAATCAGACGTCCCCTGGCTGAGCCGAATGTATTGTATTGGCTTGGATTGGTGGTATATGCAGCTACCTCTCCAAAGAGTGCATTTTTAAGCGAATTCTGAGAAAAGCCGTCAAACTCCTCTGTAAATGTACCGGTCATTGCTCCATGAATAGACTCAATACCCATCTTCTGGAGTGCATAGTGGAGTATTGTTATATCACTATAACCTACGAGCCATTTAGGATTATCCTTAAATGCTTCAAGGTCAAGATTTTTAATTGTATGCATAGTTCCATAGCCACCACGTATGGAGATGATGGCCTTCACCTCTTTGTCTGCAACCATTGCAGCAAGATCATCGGCTCTCTGCTGATGTGTACCGGCAAAATCTCCGGGGAACTTTGCAGTTATATTCTCACCTATCTTTACCTTCAGTCCCCAGCTTTCAAGCTGCTCTTTCCAGTTGGCTGCCAATTGGGCATCAGATGGTGCTGAAGCTATTGCAATTACTGCTACAGTATCTCCTTTTTTAAGAAAATTTGGTCTTTTCATTGTTCTATATTTTTTCATTTATATCCCGGTTTATGTTATCTGTTGAATCTGATCTGACAATCCGTGCATGGAGTTTTGCGGTCTACTTTACAAAATTGATGGCCGATGCCAAAGCATACCCTTCTTCATAGAGTCTTCTCAATTTATCGGCATCCTTTTCAATTCGGTCAACCTCTATTGGTTTTACCGGTCTAACCACAAGTATCTCCCCTTTATCCTCCATCTCCTCAATATAATCCAACGTTCTGTTGTATATGGCATTACGGTTTGCAATAGCATCCCTCAACTTTGGATACTTCCCGTAAAACAATTTGATATATGGCTGCCGCTTTATCTCTTTACGGTAGCCCCTGTTACGGGTAAGTACTACAAAATTGTTGGTAAAGCCTAGCTGTCGGGTATAGATGATGGGAATTGAATCGGCAATGCCGCCGTCCAGCATTGGAATACCGTCCACGTAGCTAATAGGGCTAACAAAAGGAAGACTGCTCGATGCACGTACAATCTCCATAACCCGTTTTGGGCTGCTCTTTTCCTCAAAATAGTTTGCCTCTCCCGTAATGCAGTTGGTGGTAACCATGGCAAAACGTTCACTGCATCTGAAGTAAGCATCATAATCATAAGGGATTATCCTCTCCGGAAAATCCTCAAACAATAATTTGAAATCCATAATGTTCCGCTGGGTAAAGAGGTATTTCAATCCCACATAGTGATACTTTTCAAGCAGATCAATATTACTATATTTTGCCCTGCCCCTCTGTCCAGACATATATGAAAGGCCATTACACGCTCCTGCACTCACTCCAACTGTAAAAGGGAAACGTATCCCACGTTCCATAAAATTATCAAGCACTCCACATGTAAATACGCCTCTCATACCGCCACCCTCAAGGATAAGGGAACTCCTCTGATTCAAATCATAACTTCTTTCCATTTTCACTATTTACATCTCCACAATTTCATCCCAACTTTTCCACAAAAAGAATGGATAGTGCGGGGCATCAATATATTCAATTTTGAACCCGCCAGACTCCGATGCTATCCGTTTTGTACGATCTGTACCCAAATCATAATCGGTCCAGAATCTGGTCTGGTGCTTTGCCGGTATTATTGTATCCTTAGTACCTATTATGGCCTTATTCCACAAAATTGCATTGGATACGGTAAAATTTTCCTTTATCGCAACAAGTTCATTGAGCAAATCTTCAAGTCCTCTATGCGGAGCCTGTGCCATATACCTGCTATAAGTCGTTCTGTTTGAACAGATTTTAAGGTTGAACTTTTCAAGTCTTGGAGAATTCGCTGCAGTAAAGTTATTTGCCACATCCTCTTTGAAACCCTCAACTGTATTATTGAACATTCTCTGGCTCAATCCCCATGTATTGCTTATTGGAAACAGAGTACCATTTATGGCAACAGACCTTCTGATCTTTTTAATGAGTCTGAGTATCTTGAATCTGCCTTGTGCCCCCAAATGGTGGAAATAGAGTTCAAACGTCAAAGAGGCCATCCATACCCCTGTTCCCCATGCCACAACATTAATCTCTGAATAGCGCTTGAATATGTTGTAGAATGGACACTGCGTACTCTTCTGTTCCATCACACAATCACATCCAAGACAACTTTCAGGCCTCACATGAGTATAATTGTAACATATAATCACATCATATTTTTCGCCCGACAGATGGGAAAAAATATTTTCATCACTGCCCCATCCCGAGAAAACAAGAATCAGTTTGTCCGACTTGTTGTTATAGAATTTACTTTCCATCAGGAGACAATTTATGCTATACAAATGTAGAAATTAATTCAAAACTATCTTCATTTTTTTTAGTTTACATTAATTTGCATATTTTTGCACGTTATTTATCGGAAATTTATGAGTGAAAACAGTTTATTGACCAAGATAGAGGGTCTGCACGCAAAATTCGCCTCTATTCAGGAACAGATTTCAGATCCTGCAGTGATGGGAGACATGAAAAAATATGTTCAGTTGAATAAGGAGTACAAGGAACTTGCACCAATTCTTGAGGCTGGAGCAAAATACAAGAAGATGGTTGAGGATTATGACTCGGCAAAAGAGATTCTTCAGATTGAAAAGGATGAAGAGTTGAGGGAGATGGCCAAAGAGGAACTTGCCATTCTGGAAGAGGAGTTGCCTAAGATGGAGGAGACCATCAAATTGTTGCTTATTCCGGCCGATCCGCAGGATGCCAAGAACGCGATCATTGAGATACGTGGCGGTACAGGTGGTGACGAGGCTTCAATCTTTGCAGGTGACCTCTTCAGGATGTATGCAAAATATATTGAAAAGCGTGGCTGGAAGATGGAGATTACAAGCCAGAACGAGGGTGCAGCCGGCGGTTTCAAGGAGATTATATGCAAAGTTAGCGGAGAGGGCGTTTACGGAGTACTGAAGTACGAGAGCGGTGTGCATCGTGTACAGCGCGTGCCTCAGACCGAAACCCAGGGCAGGGTACATACCTCCGCAGCATCTGTGGCAGTATTGCCGGAGGCTGACGAGTTTGATATTGAGTTGAACGAAAAGGATATTAGAAAAGATACATTCTGTTCATCAGGTCCTGGCGGACAATCTGTAAACACAACCTACTCGGCTATCCGACTTACCCACATCCCGAGCGGACTTGTTGTGCAGTGCCAGGATGAGAAGAGCCAGTTGAAGAACTACGACAAGGCATTGCAGGAGTTGAGGACACGTCTCTACAACCTTGAGTATGAGAAGTACCTCAATGAGATTTCTGCCAAAAGAAAAACCATGGTATCTACCGGTGACCGTTCTGCAAAGATCCGTACATACAACTATCCTCAAAGTAGGGTTACAGACCACAGAATAAACTGGACAATGTATAACCTTCCAGTATTTATGGACGGAGAAATCCAGGAGGTGATTGACCAGCTTCAGATTGCCGAGAACGCAGAGCGTCTGAAAGAGAGCGAAGAGTAGCCATCAACTAAGCCGATGAAATGTCATCTGAAATAATGGTATTTATAAAAACTGGCCTTAAGGTCAGTTTTTTTATGTCCCGACATCGCCTGTGAGCATATAAATTTTAGAATATTTTTTGTAATTTTACGTGTCGCAATGCTCCAGAATGGAGATTTCTGCCAAATTGTAGTAAAAGTCAGGCAGCCTTCGGGAACATTCAGCCATATCTTTCCGGACAATCTGTTGATACAGAGACTACGGGATATTTAAAAATTACATTAGACACCGTTTAAAGCATATAAAAATGACTCTTCCTATTACTGACCCCACTTGGATATTCTTTCTGGTAATGATCATCATCCTTTTTGCCCCAATGATTCTGGAGAGACTCCGCATTCCGCATATAATTGGAATGATCCTGGCAGGTGTGCTTGTGGGTGAATATGGCTTCAATATTCTTGAACGTGACAGCAGTTTTGAACTTTTCGGAAAAGTCGGTCTCTATTACATCATGTTTCTGGCAGGACTTGAGATGGATATGGAGGATTTCAAAAAGAACAAGAGCAAAGGAGTTGTTTTTGGTCTTCTTACCTTCATAATCCCGATGGTTCTTGGTACCTGGAGCAGTATGGAATTCCTTGGATACGGACTGACCACATCAATACTCCTTGCAAGTATGTACGCTTCGCATACTCTTGTAACTTACCCTATAATAAGCAGATACGGCCTCTCAAAGTTAAGGAGCGTAAACATTACGATTGGAGGTACCGTTGTTACCGTAACCCTCGCCCTACTTATTCTTGCTATTATAAGCGGTATGTTCAAAGGTGAATCAGACAGCATGTTCTGGATAATGATGGGAGTTAAGGTTACCGTCCTGACCCTCATTATAATATTTGTTTTTCCTCTTATTGGAAGAATTTTCTTCAGGAACTACTCCGACAATATAATGCAGTTCGTTTTTGTGCTTGCAATGGTCTTCCTTGGAGGAGGTCTTATGGCCATGGTGGGCATGGAGGGCATTCTTGGCGCGTTCCTTACAGGTATTGCACTCAACAGACTTATTCCACATGTCTCACCTCTTATGAACAGGCTTGAGTTTGTAGGCAACGCCCTCTTCATTCCCTACTTCCTTATAGGAGTGGGTATGATCATTGACGTAAACAGTATGCTTACCGGCGGTGAGGCTCTTAAAGTTGCCATTGTAATGACGCTGGTTGCAACATTGAGTAAATGGCTTGCAGCATTTTTCACCCAAAAGATCTACAAAATGGGTAGCAATGAACGCAACATGATCTTTGGATTGAGCAACGCACAGGCTGCAGCAACTTTGGCTGCTGTTCTTGTCGGCAACAAGATAATAATGGAGAATGGCGAGAAACTCCTCAATGACGATGTTCTCAACGGCACTGTTGTAATGATTCTCTTTACCTGCATTATAAGCTCATTGGCAACAGAGAGATCTGCCCGCAAATTTGCACTTGATGAGAAGCTACAGTTTGCCGAAAAGGAGGAGGACAAGAGTACCGAGATGGAACAGATACTTATTCCTGTTGCAAATCCTGAGACTACAGAAAACCTCGTGAACCTTGCCCTCATGCTAAAGGAGAGCAAACAGGGCAACGCGCTTGTGGCACTCAATGTCATTACAGGCAGTTCAAATATAAAGGACCGCAAACAGATAGGGCAAAAGAATCTTGAGAAGGCTGCAATGATTGCGGCAGCAGCTGATGTTAAGGTAAATACGGTCACACGATATGATATAAATGTAGCAAGTGGAATTACCCATACAATCCATGAATACGGTGCAACGAACATTGTTCTTGGACTCCACTACAAGGCCAATATTATTGACTCATTCTTTGGTTCGCTTACAGAAAGTCTGCTTAAAGGCACCTTCAGGCAGGTACTGATTGCCAGGTATCTTGTTCCGGCAAATACAATCAGCAGAATCCATGTTTCTGTGCCGCCAAAAGCAGAATATGAGACTGGGTTTGTAAAGTGGCTTGAGAGCCTTGGCCGAATGGCATCACAACTTGCCTGCAATATATGTTTTTACAGCAATGAGACCACAATAACTTATATAAAGGAGGTATTCCAAAGAGGCCCTGCAGGCAACCTGGCATTCTACAATCAGAAAATTGAGTGGTGTAACTTTTCAAAAATCAAGGAACAGGTACACTCATCGCATCTCTTTGTGGTTGTAAGTGCGCGCAAAGGCTCTTTGTCTTATGATGCATACCTTGAGAGAATGCCGGCACAATTGGCCCGAAACTTTACCAACAACAGTATGGTTGTAATATATCCCGAACAGCTTGAACAAGGAGAATATATCTCATTCTCAGACCCGTTAGGGCATAATGAATCACAACACTATGACAAGGCACGCGAATGGGTTACCGATATGTTCAAGGAGAAGACACCTGAACATTAGCAGCGAAGGTTTATCCTGCTTGAAATTGTTGTCTGCGACATAAAGGATTGCTACCCACAACACAATGCAACAAAATGCCAAAATTAAAGATGGCAACAATAAAATGAATAAAAACAAATGATAACCAACTACAATTTTATGAAAAGAATTGCCCTACTGACAGCCATTTCAATAATCTCCTTATACCAGGCACTTGCCTGTACCAACCTGCTCGTTTCAAAAGGTGCGAGCCAAGATGGTTCTGTTATGGTCAGCTACGCTGCAGATTCACACACCCGCTATGGAACACTTGTATTCATGCCGGGCGGGAAGCACCGCAATGGCGAGAGGATTGAGGTACTTGAATGGGGCAAAGAGCGCTTTCTGGGGTATATACCACAAGTCCCATATACTTACAATGTGATTGGAAATATGAATGAGCACCAGGTGCTTATTGGAGAATCTACCTGGGGAGGCCTCCCCGAACTTATTGATACCTCAGCAATTCTTGATTACGGTTCGCTTATCTACATAACCCTTCAGCGCGCCTCTACTGCACGCCAGGCAATTGAAATTTTCACATCGCTTCTTGACCAATACGGATATGCTTCAAGTGGTGAATCAATCTCATTTGCCGACCCTAATGAAGTTTGGTTCATGGATATAATTGCCCGCAAACCCAAATATGTAAATGGAGAGAATGCCAACAAAGGTGCAGTATGGGTTGCCGTACGTATTCCAGACGGCTGCATCTCTGCCCATGCCAATGCCGCAAGAATAACCACATTCCCTTTGAATGACCCTGAAAATTGCCTCTACTCAAAAGATGTGATCACCCAGGCAAGGGAGATGGGTCTGTTCAGCGGTAAAGACGAGGAGTTCAGTTTTGCCGACACATACGGTCCGCTTGATTTCTCGGGAATGAGATCATGCGAGGCGCGAGTTTGGAGTTTCTTCAAAAAGCACGGAGCCGAAGATATGGACAAATATATTGACCTTGCCCGCGGTGAAAACCCCAAAAACAGGATGCCGCTCTATGTAAAGGCCAAAGAAAAACTGAGTGTAAAGGATGTGGCAGACATGATGCGCGACCACTATGAAGGAACAGAGTTTGACATGACCAAAGGCATTGGAGCAGGCGGCAATGAACTTCCATACCGCTGGCGTCCTTCATCAATAGAGATAGATGGCAAAAAGGCTCACAACGAGCGCGCCATAGCAACCCAGCAGACCGGTTTCTGGTTTGTAGGCCAGTGCAGGGGATGGCTGCCAAACCACATTGGCGGACTCTTCTGGTTTGCAGTAGATGACGCCGGCACAGCCCCTTTAAGTCCGTTCTACGCATGCTCTACCGAGATTTCAGACCACTACAAGCTTGGCAACGGCTCAATGCTTGAGTACTCCCCTACCTCAATGTTCTGGCTCCAGAACAGGATAGCCCAATTTGCATATCTCAGATATAACCATATTGGCAAAGAGGTTAGAGAGAGAGTTGATGAACATGAGCTCAATATGATTAAGGCAGTTGCCGCAGCAGACGCACAAGCCCTCGCATTAAAGGAGAAAAAAGCAGTGGAGATGCTTACAGAGTTCTCTGTAAACCAGGCCAATGCTCTCTTCAAGAAGTGGAAGGCACTTGATGAATACCTGCTTGTAAAATATATAGATGGAAATACCAAACATCAGAATCCCGACGGCACCTTCAAGAACAACGGCCACTCGACCAAAATTCCTCCACAACCGATGTTCCCTGGTTACTCTGATACATACAAGAGAGCTGTTGTGAACGAGCAAAAGAACTAGAACCAAATTGCAGAGAGCCTAGCCCAATAGGAGCCCTCTTCAAATAGTGAATACTTGTTTTAGTTTATTGTAACGAAGATTTGCTACTCAAAGAATGATTTTTATTTAATTTAAAATTATAATCGGCAGCAATAATAATTATAGCAAGAAGAGGGTGACCCAAAAGGCACCTCCATGAATAACAAACCCCTACTAGAAAGCATTCTAATAGGGGTTATTCTTTTGATGAGAGACCTTTTAAGTGATCCTCCTCTCATTTATGTCTGTCGGGATACATATATGATTGTTAAATGTTTTTGGCAACAATACAATGTTTATTTTTCAAAACAAGTTTTTACTTTTCAAAACATACTGCGGCCCAGCCGTCTTTTGACATCTCCGCAATATATCGGAGACCATTCTTTTCAGCCTCTGCCTTGAGCATTGGTATATCCTCAACATAAAAACCGCTCACAACAAGAAGGCCTCCTGTAAAGTCACTCTCTGATGCAGCCGAGGCAAGGTCTGCACTCTTTCTTCTTGATTTGACTCTCCTTGAAAATGAAACCTCTTCTGTACTTCTCAAACCTCTTGCGTATGTTGCCATATCGTCAAGCAAGATGTTCCTGTTGATGTTGGCAAGAATTAGGTCATACTTTGAGGCCTGGATCAAAGAGGCATCTCCATAAAGGATGGTAGTAGCCCTGTGCATCCTGTTTTTCCAGACATTTTCCTTGGCAGAATTTACCGCAGCAATATCCACATCTATTGCATGGACAGCCCTCACTGCGCCCATCTTGGCCGCCAAAATTGCCAGAATGCCGGTACCCGTTCCCATATCAAGCACCTGAAGTCCCCTCAAATGCTTCTCTTTGGCTCCGGTCTGCGCCGCACGCCACTCTCCTATCTTGAAGAGCCACTTTACCATAAGTTCTGTGGTCTGGTGATGGCCAGTGCCAAAAGCCATACGCGGCTCAATTGTGATATTGTATCTTGTCAATGGAAGCCCCTTATGGAAACTTGCCTTTATTGTACACTCATTGTCAATGACAATGGGCTCAAAATTTGACTCCCACACCTTGTTCCAGTTCTCATCCTGAACCAGATTTGCACTCCAATCCACCTTAAAGCCGCTTGTCTGGTCAAAGAAACTCAACATGCACTTGAGATGATGTGCCGAGAAATCCTCCTTTTTAATGTATCCTTTCAAAAATGGCTCTTCAACAGTAAAACTCTCAAAACCAAGTTCCTCAACGGTTGCCATCACAATCTCCGCACTCTCCTCGCTAAATGGAGCAATCTGCATACTCACTTCTATATAACTCATCTTACAAAAGTATTACTCAACAAAAAACTGAATTACAAAATGGGGCACTTCCATTCGGTTGCGCACCACAAATTTAACAAGAATGGGGTTGATTTACAAGTTTAGGTACGTATGGTACGAGATCTGCACCATTAAAATTCAATCCAATCTATTATGCCAATCAAACTCAAGACCTGTCAAGATTCAGAAAAACCGCCAAATTCCTTATATCAATTGAGATCCGCAATATCTATAAGCCTGTTGGCAATTGCGTAGATGGTAAGTGCGGCCACACTGTGGATCTGCAGCTTCCGGGAGATGTTCTTTCTGTGTGTTATGACCGTATGTACCGACAAAAAGAGACGCTCGGCGATTTCCTTGTTTGTCATGCCGCCAACAACGCACACTACAATCTCTCTCTCCCTCTGGCTCAATACATTTGCAGCTACTTCGTCGTGAATGCCATTGGATGTGAGGTTTATTGTATCCGCTTCCTGATGAGATTCAATATTCTCCTCAGCCATATATGCTCCTGAGACATTTTCACGCTCCAAAACCCTTGCTAAAGCAGCTGCAATGGCATCTGATGTGTCATAAATGGAAATGACTCCGTCATACCCTCGGGTCAAGGCTGCCTGCTCCAGGGAGGAGAGAAGGGCAACATACCTTACACCCGAAAATTCTCTCTTCAACTTGTCAATTGCAGATATATTCTTTTCACCAGGCATGGTGCCGCACAATAGAGAGGGATTTACAATAAGCATATCCGGCGAGTGCATATTCATACAATCACTAAGTTCTTCTGCTGTAGCAATCTCAACTATATGGAGTTTTGCATCAATCAGCCCCTTGAGAGCAACAATGACACCACTCCTCACAATAAGTGAAGAGTCTGCTACAGCAATATGCAATGTATCATTACTTATGTGCATGACCCAACTCCTTTTCAAGGTTCATAACTGCAGGAACAAACAGGTAATCCTCTATCCTGCAGTGCGACTGAAGTTCCTTTTCACATGAAAATATATCAAACAGCACACTATTGAGCAGGTTGTTGTTCGCACTCTGCTGCGGAATGTATTTGATGATTATATTTTTAAGCTCAGTAAGTTTTTCATCAACGGGTATATGGTAGCGCGAGAATGTTGATATGGCAAAATTGCCGTCGGCCCTACCCTCAAGAAGTGATTCCACAAATGGAAAAACCAGTTGTTCCTCATACTCCATGTGCTTGCCGACTTCAGCCATGTAGTCATCAAAAAATTTTAGTACAAGTCCTGTAACTTCACCCTGTTTACCTATTGCTGCAACAAGCTTTTCCCTTATACCCGGAAGTGCAAAATCAAGAAAGTAACTGTGTGACCTTTTAAGGTAGTCAAGCAATGCCTCAACAGAGAGATCATTGCCATAATCAGCTATTCTATTTGTATTGTCCGACAAAAAATTTATCACAGCCAGAAAGGTTCCCAAATCTACATTCTGGCGGCTGCAGACCTGATGCACGCTATCATCGCCGAAGCCCAACGATATTCCGAAACGGCTCATAACCAACAATAAAGAGGCATTATCACATATAATCTCAGACATCTTATCTGTAGCCTTGTAAACATTCTTGTCACACTTCATTTCCATAGAATTTACTCATACAAATATATCACATTACTTCCACAAGAGACTCTCACACCAGACAACTCTATATAAACGGCACATATACAAAACCAATTATCATATCATTTTAGCAGATAGTACTACAGCATCTCAAAGGATCTGGTCTCTTTGTTGAAACGCATACTGCTGTTGGTAAAGAGTTTCTCAAAGGCACCGGACTCCATGAGGGATGCCGGAGTATTGTTATGGAAGCCATCAGAAGCCATAAGCCATATCTTGTCACACATATCTATGGCAAGCTGCAGGTCATGGGTTGAAAAGATGATCAGTTTGCCCGTTTTATGTGCAATCTCCCTGAGCAGCTTGGTAATTATAAATCGGTTTGCGATATCAAGAAAAGCGGTAGGCTCATCAAGTATTATTATTGAGGAGTCCTGGACAATTGCCGCTGCAATTGTGGCACGCTGATACTCTCCGTCGCTCAAGCCAAAACTGTTCCTCTCCTCAAAGCCCTCAAGGCCCACCATTTCCAGAGCCTGGGAAATTCTTTTGTTGTCGCTCTCAGTGATTGTACCCAACCAATTGGTCTTGTAGTAACAGTTTATGCTGAGCATATCTTTCACAGAGAGATGATTGGCCCTCTCGGTATGTGATGCCACAAATGATATCATCTGCGAAAGTTCCTTATGGCTGAACTCCTCAATCATACGCCCATTGTAGAGTATATGGCCATTTGAACCAGATGATGGTCTGCTGTTTGAATCAGAAGAGTGTGGCTCCTGCCTTCTGAAAATTGGAATAAGCCCGGCAATGCTCTTGAGGAGTGTACTTTTGCCCCTTCCATTTGAGCCAATCAGGGCAATGAGTTCACCGGCAGAGGCAGAAGCATTTATATTTTCAAAAATTACCTTCTCCCTGCCGTCATTATTGAATCCCAATGCAAGAGATTTTATTTCAATCAGTTTTTCACTCATTTCCTGACATTTACCATTCATTTACCTTTATTTGGCAAAATTGCCTGTACTTTCACATCCTTATACCCGACAAATCACACCCTGTTCTTTATAATTATATACAATATTACAGGTATTCCAAGCAGTGCCGCAACCGTATTGATTGGAATTACACTTCCCGAACCCGGCATCTGTGATATGATATCTGCAAGCAACATTACTATTGCCCCGATAAAGGCGGAAGCGGGAAGCAGAATCTTATGATTTGCATTCCTGAATATAAAACGGGATATGTGAGGTACCGCAATGCCTATGAAACCAATCGGGCCACAAAAAGCTGTAACACTTCCGGCCAAAAGGGTTGTTGCTATCAATATGCGTATCTTTATTGCCTTTACATCAAGTCCCATTGCCGCAGCATGCTGTTCACCAAGAAGAAGGGCATTAAGATCCTTTATGTTGTAGATGGAGAGCAGGAGTCCGGCAACCACCATTACTGAGAGTATTGCCAACTGCAGCTTTCCAAGACCTGCAAAGCTGCCCATAGTCCATATTACATACGTTTTAAGTGATGCTGCACTGGTAAAATATTGCAACAGACTTATTATTGCACTAGCCACACTTCCGGCCATTATACCAAAGATGAGCAGAGAAAGATTCTCTTTTAGCTTGTTTGACAATGATATAATGAGCAGTGTGAGTAGAAATGCACCTGCAAGGGCCGCACCAGCTATTCCAAAAATCTGAAAGAAGGGGTGGCTCATATCAATGCCGAGCAGAGAACCTCCCATTACAAAAATGGCCACACCGAGCCCTGATGCCGCACTTATTCCCAAAATATATGGATCAGCCAGAGGATTTCTGAAGAGGGTCTGCATCTGCAAACCGCAAACGGAGAGTCCAACTCCGGCCATAAGTGCCACAATTGCCTTTGGAAGTCTGAAATCCAGCACAATATCCTTTACAAAGGAGTTTTGCAGAGTGTCGGGAAGAGAATTTGATGCAAAAATTGAATTGAATATATCCTTGACAGGAATTGCCACTGCTCCCGACAGAATGTCGACAACAAAGCAACACAACAGCATAACTGTAAAGAGAATATAATATTTTGCACCGTTTTTCATTGTTGCAAAGTTAAAAAAAATTAAATTTGCGCCCGAATTTAGAGATACATAAAAGAAGAATAATTATGAGAAAGAAAATTGTTGCAGGTAACTGGAAAATGAACACCGTGATTGCAGAGGGTGTTGAGCTTGCAAAAGAGGTTGTAAAAGAGTCTGCAAGTGTTCCTGCAGATGTAAAATTGATTTTGGGTGCTCCATTTGTACACCTTACATCTGTTGCTGCTGTTGTTGGCGGCACATCTGTTGCTTTGAGTGCACAGAACTGTGCAGATGAGGTTAAGGGTGCATACACAGGCGAGGTTTCTGCCAAGATGTTGGCTTCAGTTCCTGTTGAGTATGTAATTTTGGGCCACTCTGAAAGAAGAGAGTATTATGGTGAGACCAATGAGAAATTGGTTAAGAAGATAAATCTTGCCTTGGCTGAGAAGATCTCTCCAATCTACTGTGTTGGTGAGAAATTGGAGGAGAGAGAGGCTGGCAAACACTTTGAGGTTGTAGCTGCACAAATCAAAGAGGTTTTGTTCACTCTTACTGCTGAGCAGATGAAAAATGTTGTTATTGCTTACGAGCCTGTATGGGCTATTGGTACCGGTAAAACTGCAACAAGCGAGCAGGCACAGGAGATCCACGCTTTCATCAGAGCAACTTTGGCTGAGCAGTTTGGCGAGTTGGCACAGGAGATCTCAATCCTTTACGGCGGTAGCTGCAAACCTTCAAATGCCAAAGAGTTGTTTGCACAGAAAGATATTGACGGAGGTCTAATCGGTGGTGCATCCTTGGTTGCTTCTGACTTTGTTGCAATAGCAAAAAGTTTCTAACAGAGACCAGAATATCAATATATTATAGCGCAACAAAGAGACTGTACTGGGCATTTTGTCCTTTACAGTCTTTTTTTTATTAAATTCGTACCTTATACAAGATAATACTAAAACACGTGGGTAGTACAAATAGAATTGTAATGAAAAAGAGACTGCTTTTTATCTGCACATTTATTCTGGCCTCCTTAACGGTTGCCTGCACCCGAAACGGTTCACAGGATGGTCCTGTCCGGGTTCTTGACATTGAGAAAGGAATAGATGATATTGGTTATGTAAACCTGAGCAAATATGCATCTGAAATCAATTACATTCCTTTGGAGACCTCTCTTGACTGTATGATGAGTTCAGATGAATATGTGTCAATAAGGAAGATGGGCGATATGTTCTATTTTTATTCACAATTTGGGGCACCGGTATTCTCTTTCAACAAAGAGGGCAAATTCAAGGGAATGGTAGGTGTCAATGGAAGGGCTGCTCATGAATTCACGAGATATATAAGGAGTTTTGCCGTGAACGAGGAGAGAAATGAACTTGCAATCTGTGACATGTCAGGAAAACTGCTCATATATGATTCCAACGGAACTTTCACAAGATCTGCACAGATTGGAGGAGAAGTTCAGGAAATGTCAGATTACAAAGTTTTCCATGCTTCTGATGACGAGTATTTTTTCCTTAGGGAGTCACGCAATAATGATATCCCCGATGTAGGCACAGACGAAAAATATGCCGAGCAGCACCTTGTTACAGTCAATTCAAAAGGTGAAATATCAAATGAGAAGTTATGGGGCCATGTATATGGAATAACCACCCCAAAAGCAAATCGTTCAGGAGTAACATCCTCATTGTTGAAATCCGCTTTACTTGAAACCGACAAAAAATTTACCATCATTTCCAATACCGACACCATTTACTCATACAATCCCCTCTCCAAAGATGCTGTAGCAGAGTATGTGATTGATTTTGGAAAATATGCCCTTGGAGGCTCAAATCCCTCTATGGCCAGGTTCAACCAGAGTGACATATTTTTTGACACTGAACATTTTCTTGTTTTTTCAATCATGTTTCCAATCTCTTACTTTAAAGATGAGTACCCTACCAATTTGCGGACTGTGTTTGTATATGACAAACAGAGCAGATCAATAAATGCATTGAAACTGGATAGACTCTACGGCCATGCTTTGGTCTACAATGGCTTCGGTACAAGGGCCGACGAAAAGGCAAAAGGGTTTGCAGGCTTTACGAATGATCTGGATGGCGGAATTCCTTTTGTTCCAAGATACATAAAAGATGGAAAGATGTACCAGATAATGGATGCCATAAGATTCATGGATCTTGCAGAAAAGGGCAATTCAAAGAGGATGAAAGAGGTGGCTGCCAATCTGAATGAAGATAGCAATCCTGTGCTTATAGAAGTTACACTCAAGAAATAACAAAACAGACAACATGCAAAAAAGTATTACTGCAATTATTCTATGCATCATTGGAGCAATTTCAATATGTGCATGCTCACAAAAAACCGAAGAGTTCAAGGTCATTGAGATTGGAAATGCCTACGAAAACCGCGAGCCTGTTATGGCCAGCGACTACTTTTCCGCTATAGACTATATTCCACTGGAGACCTCAGAGGAGTCACTTCTCAATGGCACAAATGCACTTACAATCCTGCCTGCAGAAGACAGGGTCATTATTCTCAACAGAATGGAAAGGAAGGCAGATGCCACCATTGAGAGTTTTGACTTGTCAGGAAACCTGCTCGAATTCAAAGCAGAGTACGGCAGATCCGAAGAGGAGTTTACAAATGTACGCCACATTGTTCTCAAAGATGATGAACTTTTTGTCTTTCAGGCTACAAGAATCTCCATTTATGACTTGAACGGAAACTATAAGGAGAGCATACATTTTCAGGAAGGTATTAACTCTATCCAGCCCCCTTTTATGATAGACAAACGCACCTTCGGCATTTTGGGAAATGACATCGAAAACAAAAAATTCTGTATTGACCTCATTGATACAACAGGAAAGCGCATTTACGGCAAACCGTTTGCCTCACATACCGAAGAGGCAGGAAAGGAGAGATTTATTGAGAGGAATGGGATGAAGATTCCTTTACCTACATTCCCTGCCGCACATTTCTATACCAATAACGAAAAAGTCTTCTTTGCACAAAAATTGAATGATACCCTTTACACCATAGACACAAAAGATCTGCAGAAAAGGGCAAGTTATATATTTGACTACGGCAAATATATCGACCACAAATCTCCAAAAAGAAATCTATTCATAATGGAGACAAAACACTTTTTGCAATGCAGGGTGCTTTTCAATAAAGAACTTTTCAATACAGAACCCGGATACATTAGCCCTACATTCATATATGATGAAGCCAGCGGCAAGACCAGAATGATCCCACATAACAAAGAGTTTGACAGAAGCGGTTTTGTAAATGATGTGAATGACGATGCCCTTCTATTCATGCCTGAAGTATGCAGTGGTGACAAGATGTACCAGCTGTTCGATGCTGTTGACTTCATTGAATTTGCCGAAAGAAGCAACTCTGCCAAAATAAAGGAAGTTGCTGCCGGAATAACAGAAGAGAGCAATCCTGTACTTGTAATCGGTACCCTAAAATAGTTACTGTGAAATAGCCATTTTTAGGTATTGACTCGCAGTGCCCTGCAAATTATCTTTGCATTGTACCCAAAGGTCATATCAGAGATACATGGTACAGATTGTTTATTGATCAAAACTGCCTCTCCCGCGGGACGGGCAGTTTTTCATTATAGCGCGACAGCAGATCTCCAATATACGTACTCTCTGGGTTGCGGATAATCCTGAACCGGAAATGCCCCTGGATTGAAGGAGTTGATAAAAAACAAAAAAGACACTCCAAAATGGAACGTCTTTATTGCTTTTAGAAATGATCTATTCAATTAATTTCTAATACAAATCCTCTGAAGATACGGTCAATTTTTTACGACCTCTTCTGCGACGTGCAGCAAGAACTCTTCTTCCGTTAGGAGTAGACATACGCTCACGGAATCCGTGTTTGTTGCGGCGTTTACGTTGTGATGGTTGAAATGTGCGTTTCATATTATGACAATTTTATAATTTTCTGTTTGGGACGGCAAAGGTAACATTTTACTTTGAAACTACAAAATTATTTTTCGTTCGGATTCTTGAAAATATGTATAATACGCTTCTCTTCAAAAAAATCTTCACCGAAATAGTTACTTATGTTGGCAATATTTATGTAATCCCTGTTTATTTTGCAGGTTTTGGCAGCCATATCCACCTCCTGCAACAGGGCGCCCCTCTTTGCAGGATCCTGGTTCCAGGTAATATCTCCACCCTTCAGATATAGGATTCCTTGAGTATATTTTCCCTTTACCCAAGGCAAAAAGCCCTTAAGTTCAGTAACAGCCCTCGATACAATAAAATCAAAGACCTTATTCACCTGCTCTGCCCTGCCGTTCACTATGGTAACATTCTCCAACCCCAAGGCATCCGCTACCGCCTGTGCAACCTTTGTCTTCTTGCCAATTGAATCTACAAGCACAAACTTGCACTCCTCAAAAATGATAGCCAACGGAATACCAGGAAATCCGCCACCTGTACCAACATCCATTATCTTTGTTCCCGACGGAAAACTATAATATTTTGCAATTGCCAGAGAGTGCAGCACATGGTGCAGGTAGAGTTTGTCAATATCCTTTCTGCTTATGACATTTATCTTCTCATTCCACTCCTTATAGAGCGGATAGAGCATCTTTATCCTCTCCTTTTGTCTCTCCGTAAGATTCGGAAAATAACCGAAAACCAATTCTTCCATTTCTGCGATTTTTACTTATCCTTAATTTCCACCGGCAGGTCTTTCGCTCTCCGCCCCAACACCGTTTTCAACCTCTGTTGGAGTTGTTCCAACCCTTTTAACCAGTATCTCCTTTGCCCTTTTCAACCTTGTCCGCACCGTATTAAGCGGCATATCCAGCTTTTGTGCAATCTCCTCGTATGCCAATTCGTTTATGAACCTCAACATGGCCACTCTCCTGTACTTGTCGCCAAGCTCATCAATATATCCCAACAAAATCGAATACTCCTGATTGCTTATCATGTCATCCTCCGGAGAGTTCTCAAGTTCACTGCCATAATTTAAGATTCCGTCACCACCCTCACCTCCAAATCCGGCCTCTACACTCACTCTCCTCTTCCTTATATAATCAATTGCACAATTCTTGCCTATTGCATAGAGCCAAGTTGAGAACTCATATTTGGGATCATATCCGGATATTCCTGAGAATGCCTTCTGAAATGCCTCCTGACATATATCCACAGGCTCTTCAGCCATCTCAAGTCCACCACTTCTGCAACCTGAAATATACTCCGAAATATGAAGTGCCAACCCCTTGCCATACCTCTCCATAAGTTTGGCAAATGCCTTCTGTTCCCCGCTTTGGGCCAATGCTACAAGTTCCCTATCTGACAGGTTTTCCATACTAATGGGCCTCCAGCCAATTTTTTCCTCCATTGCACTCCACAATAAGCGGAACGCTCAATTCAAATACACTCTCCATCTCCTCCTTCACCATCTTCTCAAGTCTCTTCTCCTCCCCCGGCACAACATCAAATACAAGCTCATCATGAACCTGCAAAACCATTCTACTCGCAAAATTATCCGTTTTCAAACGTTTGTGCACGTTTATCATTGCAATCTTTATAATATCTGCAGCACTTCCCTGCAAAGGGGCATTTATGGCATTTCTCTCGTTGAATCCCCTTACTGCTGCATTCCTCGAGTTTATGTCAGGCAAATATCTTCTTCTGTGGCATATAGTCTCAACATAACCTGCCTCCCGAGCCTTGGCTATCATATCATCCATATACTTGCGTACGTTAGGATAGTTTCTGAAATACTCCTCAATAAGAGCCTTTGAATCTGCCCGTCCCATTCCGAGGCGCTGCGAGAGTCCAAATGCCGATATTCCATATATTATTCCAAAATTTGCGACCTTTGCCCTACTTCTCTGCTCTCTGCTTACCTCCTCTTCCGGCACCCCAAACACCTTGGCTGCAGTTGCTGTATGAATATCCATTCCCCTGTTGAAGGCATCTATCAAATCCCTATCCCCACTCATGTGGGCCATAAGTCTCAACTCTATCTGGGAATAGTCGGCTGAAACAATGGAACCATCAGGGTACGATGGTACAAATGCCTTTCTTATCTCCTTGCCACGTTCGCTCCTTATAGGAATATTCTGCAGATTAGGATTGGTTGAGCTTAATCTGCCTGTAGCTGTTATTGTCTGGTTGAATGTAGTATGTATCTTGCCGGTTACTTTATCAATTAATTCAGGCAGATTGTCAATATAGGTTGAGAGCAGTTTTTTCAATGCCCTGTAATCCAATATCAGGGAGATTATCGGATGCAGGCCGGAAAGTTCATTCAGGGTCTCTTCATCAGTAGGATAGTTTCCTTTGGAACTCTTTTTTACCTTAGGGTTGAGTTTGAGTTTTTCATATAGAAGAACACCTATCTGTTTGGGAGAAGAGAGGTTGACAGAATCATCACCAGCCATCTCCCTAACCTGGCTCTCAATAGCATTCATCTGCGATGTAAGCTGCTTGCTGTACTCTTTCAAATGGGCTGTATCAATCTTCACACCCTCACACTCCATACTGCCGAGTACACCAATCAGAGGCATCTCCAGTTTCAGGTAGAGCTCCTTTTGTCCGGCATCTTCCAATGCCTGAAGCACCTTCTCATACAGAGGCAACATAAGGGCACAGACTCTTTTGTCTCTTGTCTGGGGCTCCACAACAGGCTCTTCTGCCGTTACAGAGAAGAGGTCAGGTTCAAAACCATCCACTGCAACATCACCGGAAGCCTCCTCACACTCTGCATCAATATCTGCAGACAGATACGACCTGATGAGCATATCCTCCTTATGGCTGCGTTCCGGATTTATCAGGTAGTGCATAATGGAGAGATCGCCTACATTTTCCAAAAGGCCTTTTAGCGAATGGCTGTTCAGGTCAACACCGCACCTCTTGAGTTTTTTTATACACTCCTTGAATCCATACCCCACCTTAAAGATGTTTTTATCTTCAAGTATCCTCTTCAAATTTGCAGATAAGGCATCATCTTCTCTACCGAATATCTCCTCAATATTGCCGGCTACCGATGTGAGCAGTTTTCCGTCATGCGCTCCAACACCATTTTTGTAAGCAGAGATTAGAAGCATTCCGCTTGATGTTATTGCAACACTTACCATTCTCTCTCTTTCAACAACAGGCAATAGTTCATCAAGTGAAGTATCTTCGTACTTGTATTTTATCTCCTGAACTGCGCCACCTCTCTCCTGCCCATCCTCTTTTGAAGCTGAAGCCTCCATCTGCCTAAGTTCCTCCAACGGCACCGGCAAAAGCTTCCTTAAAGAGTTGAATTCATACTTGTTGAATATTTTAAGTATCTCCTGATAGTTGAATGGAGCCAGAACTATATCATCAACGACAAGAGGAAGTTCAATATCTTTCTTTATGGTTATAAGGAATCTGCTCATCTCCAACTGCTCCCCAGCTTGAATGAAAGAGTCACGCTGCTTTGGCGGAAGTTCATCAAGATGAGACTGTATTCCGCTTATGCTTCCATATTTGCCGACCAGTTTTTTTGCACCCACTTCTCCTATACCCTTCACTCCTGGCACATTGTCGGAGGCATCACCCCATATGGTGAGAATATCTATTACCTGTTCCGGAGAGCAGACTCCGTAATTGGCACAGATCTGCTCCTTTCCCAACACTTCAAGTTCATTACCACCTTTTGCCGGCTTGTACTGGAAAATATTGTCGGTTACAAGCTGGCCATAATCTTTGTCGGGAGTAACCATAAAGATACGGCTCTGCTGCGACTCCCATTGCGAAGCCATGGATCCTATCACATCATCAGCCTCATACCCGGGTATCATCACTACCGGTATTCCAAATGCGGCAAGTATCTCCTGCAAGGGCTTAAGTGCCTGCTTGACAAGCTCTGGAGCCGCACTTCTGTTGGCCTTGTACTCAGGGTAGGCTTCATGCCTGAAGGTCTTTGCAGGGGGATCAAATGCTACAGCCAAATGAGTAGGCTGCTCCTTTGCCACAAGTTCAAGAAGCATCTTGGTGAAGCCAAAGAGAATTGAGGTGTCAACACCTTTTGAATTTACCATCGGCCGCCTCATAAATGCATAATACATTCTGAATATCTGTGCATGGCCGTCAATTAGAAATATCTTCTTCATACCTCCGCTTCGTCAGTTAAATTCAATATATATCACAACTTGCCATTGTCTTCTGCATACCACTCCACAAAAGATGACGGACTCTCATGGAGCCTGAGACTGTGCAATTGCACATTATCGGGAAGATGGGAGCTGATCACTGAAGCAAAATATACTATAAGGTTCTCACATGTGGGCTGGAAGTCCACCAGTACAACCTTCTCATACGCACTGCCCAACTCAAGAGCCATTGGCGACTCGTTCCTCAATACCAACGCATGGTCAAACTTTTCTACTATGGTGTCGTTGACAATCCTCTTGAAATCAGAAAAGTCAAGCAGCATACCATTCTTGCAATTGGAATCATCATCAATAGGCGTACCCTTGACGGTCACATAGAGAACGTAAGAGTGACCATGAATGTTGCGGCACTTTCCATCGTATTTGTAAAGGGCGTGTGCCCCTTCATATCTGAACTCTTTGGTAATGCGTATAATAGACATACTTCAATCTTAAAAGAACAAAGATAGCAAAATTTGGCAATTTAATCAGCTGGAGACACACAAGTAACACTTTGGCTGCTATATCAAATATTTTATTTAAAAAAATCATATTTCTTTTGAAGAATCTATTAATTTGTTAATTTTGTAGTAAATATAGTTCAAAGCTTAAATTTTCAAAATATGGATATAAATCAATTTCTTTCAGACAATGCTCTAAACATGAAACCATCTCCCATCAGGGAGCTGCTAAGCATGATCAACAAACCGGGAATGATTTCATTCGCCGGCGGATTCCCCAACCCACTATCATTCCCTATACCTGAGATAAAACAGATAATGAATGAAGTGTTGGATGAACAGGGCACTCAGGCTCTTCAGTATGGAGGAACTGACGGCAACCGTTCTTTGAGGGAGGAGATTGCCAAAAGATATATTAAACAGGGTATGGATATAGATGCAGACAATATTATAATTACAACTGCATCACAACAGGCAATTGACCTTACTGCAAGAGTCTTTGTCAATCCTGGTGACACTGTTGTTGTAGGACTTCCTTCATATCTTGGAGCACTGCAGGCATTCAACTCTGTAAGGGCCAATATTGTTGGAGCAGAGAAGGATGAGGAGCTTGAAGCAGTTGTAAGGGCTATGTGCATGAGTGGCAAAAAGCCTAAATTCATATATGCAATCCCTGATTTCCAGAATCCGTCAGGTCTGACAATGACTGTTGAACAACGCAAGTATATGGTACATATTGCAAGAAAATATGACTTGCTCATTGTTGAGGACAGTCCTTACAGGGAGATCAGATTTGAGGGTGAACACCAGCCGCTTATTGCTACAATGGCTCCAGAAAGGACTATAGTTCTTGGAACATTCTCAAAGACCTTTGTACCTGGATTCCGTCTTGGTTGGGTCATTGCACCTAAAGAGATTGTGTACAGATACAATCTTGCAAAGCAATCATCCGATTTATGTTCTCCTATATTTGACCAGTGCGTTGCTGCCAAATATCTTGAGAAGGGCTACTTTGAGAAGAATCTTGAAAAGACAATCGAACTTTACCGCCACAAGAGGGATTTCATGCTTGAGTGTCTGGAGAAATATATGCCTGAAAATGTAAAATGGACAAAACCTGAAGGCGGATTGTTCCTTTTTGTCCAGCTTCCTGAAGGTTATGATACAACTGAACTTTTCAAGATGGCCATAGACCAGAACGTGGCATTCGTGATTGGAGAGGCCTTCTTCTGTGACGGAAGTGGCAAGAATACCATGCGTCTAAACTTCTCATTTATGGATGATGCCAACATTGATGAGGGTATAAAACGCCTTGCAACCACAATCAGAAGGCTGTTTGAAAGCAGATAATATATCAGCTCAGCTGAATATTTGCTCCATAGATTTTTAAATTAGTTAACCAAGAGGGTGATTTCTCACCCTCTTATTTTTTTACTCCTGTGGCAAAACGATCCAAAGTATAAGGTATAACCAGAACAATAGAGATCCTGTAAGTATTGTAAGTATAAGGTATGCCACTCTCATTATTGAGACATCCATTCCAAAGTAGCGCGCCAATCCTGCGCATACGCCACCCAATTTCTTGTCATTTGCAAGACGAACCAATTTCTTTTCCATAAATTCTGCTGATTAGTTAATATAATAGTTTTATATCTGTATTCTGATTTGTACAATCAAAAATCCCGTTACTCCTCCTCCAGAGCCTGCGAATTTGCATATTTGCGCCATTTCTCAATTAGGGCGACCATGTCGGCCGGCAGGGATGTCTCAAAAAAGAGATGCTTACCGGTTACAGGGTGGTCAAAACCGAGGGTCTTGGCATGGAGAGCCTGTCGGGGAAGCAACTGGAAGCAGTTGTCAATAAACTGCTTGTACTTTGAATAAAGAGTACCCTTAAGGATCCGGTCTCCTCCATAACGGTCATCATTGAACAAGGGGTGACCAATATGGTTCATGTGTA
>JAFQHE010000047.1 GCA_017398125.1 Bacteroidales bacterium | reverse complement strand
TTCAGCCATAACACGCTCTACATCAGTACGCAAAAGCAGGTTCTTTCTTCCGACTTTGACCTTTCCGATGTGCTTAACCTTGACGATATGGCAAATATTGGCAGAGGTAAGTCCATAAATTTGCTGTACCTGTTCTACGGTATAGTAGTTTTCATCGCTCATAAGGTCTGTTCTGCGAAGTTCCGCCAAATGAGATTGGGAGTAATAGGTACGCCCATATTCTCTTTTGGTGGGTATCTTATGGCGATAGGTATATGCACGGAGGGCTGTGGGTTTCATGTTGAACAGTTCTTCCACTTGCTCGGCTGTCAGCCATTGGGTGATTTGGCTGATGTCAACGGTTGCACCGAAGAACTCGTCAATGTGTTTCTTGCTGTAATAGTTCTTTCCAGCGATACGGCAGATGGGTATTCCGTTGCGTTTGGCAGAGGTGTAAAGCCACGATTGCTTGACCTTATAAAGGGTCATGACCTCCTCACCCGAATAGAAGTCCAGCACTTCATCGTTTTTCTCTTCCCTCATTTTCTTTTTGAATCAATAAACATCCCTGAAGGAATAGTTACTATTCGAGAATATACCTTTGAAAATTGCGCAAAATTGCAATCAATAATTATACCTAGCACTGTAAAGACTATTGAAAAATTGTCTTTCAATGGGTGCTCGAATCTTCAATCGGCAATCATTCCTGAAGGAGTGACAGATATTCAGCAATATGCCTTTTATAATTGCGCAAAATTGCAATCAATAACTATACCTAGCACTGTAAAGACTATTAATATGTGCACTTTTGCTGGATGCTCAAGTCTTCAATCAATAAACCTTCATGGTTATTTAACTTCTATTGGAGAATACGCTTTTAACAATTGCTCAAGTTTACAATCAATAAATCTCCAATACAACCTAAAAACCATTGGATCTAGAGCTTTTATGGGTTGCTCAAGTTTACAATCAATAAATATTCCATCCAGTGTTAAAACTATTGAAGCCTACACTTTTGCCGACTGCTCAAATCTTCAATCAATAAATCTCCATGGATATTTAACTTCTATTGGAGAATACGCTTTTAAGGGTTGCTCAAGTTTACAATCAATAAATATTCCATCCAGTGTTAAAACTATTAACAACTATACTTTCGCAGACTGCTCTAATCTTAAATCAATAAACCTACATAAAGATGTTACCTATATTGGTGAGTCCGCTTTTGAAAATTGCTCAAGCTTACAATCTATAGATATACCTGATGGAGTAGGTGATATTAAAAGCGGAGCCTTCCATGGGTGCTCAATGCTGGAATCGATAAAACTCCCTAGAGGGGTTTATAATATTGAACCCTTTACTTTTGCTGGATGCTCTAATCTTCAATCAATAGACATTCCTATTGATAGTTGGCATATCGGATATATTGGCGGTCAAGCTTTTGACGGTTGCTCAAGCCTTAAATCAATCGTCATCCCTTACAGTGTAGAGAGAGTTGATAATGCGGCTTTTGCGAACTGCCCAAATCTTCTTGATATATATTGCTATCCAACCGCTCCACCATATCCAGGCGGATTAAGATCATCCGTCGAAGAAGCCAAAATTCATGTACATTCAACATGCCTTTCCGCATATAAAGAAAATACTCATTGGGGCACCCTTATTAATAAACTTGTAGGAGATCTTGACGCAGAATAATATGACATTCTACAAATAGGGGGGGATTCATCGTTAACATGTAGTCAGTTTTAGAGCGGCTTGAATTAAGTCGCTCTTTTTCTTTCTTATGGCCAGTTATATTTGTGATTGTAGAGAATTGTCCGAATTTAAATTCATATCTTTGCAATATGAAAGGGATCAGTTTACACGGTAGGGCTTTTACCGCATTAAACGCATTTGCAAGTGCAATATTGTTCTCTTGTCAAGTGTCGTGCAGCCACTTGCCTGAGGCAGATTCCTTTGCTGCACCTCAGATGGGGAGTGTTGAAGTGGTGGAGGCCGGAGCTTTTAGTCTTGAACTGAAGTGCGAGCTGGAGGGGCCAGGCAACATTGCAGAGATTGAAAACGGAGCATTTGAGAACGGGAGCAGTGCCACCGAGTATGGTTTTTATCTGGAGAGGGAGGGCCTGGCAGAGGTTCTGACAGTTAATGGAAAAATCTGCAGCATTGCAGAGGAATATGGTTCAGGAGCGAAAGCCGCTGCCACCGGTTATACCATTGTTGCCACCGCTACGGGGCTGAGCTCCGGCACAGAGTACAATTGTACGGCATTTGCCAGGAATGGTGAATATGAGGCACTGTCGGGAAGCATGAAGGTAAAGACTGCAGAGCCTTTTAAGGATGAGAATTTCAAGGCCTATGCATTGGCAAATTTTGATGCAGATAGAGATGGCGGCATCTCACAAAATGAGGCCTATGCCGTTGATACAATAAAAGTTGTAACAGTTAATATTGCAGATTTGTCGGGAATTGAAATTTTTCCAAATCTCTATTATCTCTACTGCGCCGGCATAAGTGAAGATAAATTCAAGTTTGATGCGGGGCTTGAGGGTGCGCTTACAGCACTTGATGTGAGCAAGAACACCAAACTTAATTACCTTAGTTGCGGACACAACAGAATTACAGAACTTAACCTGCAGAACAACGGGCTGCTCCGCTATCTTGACTGCAACAACACCCTCATAACAGCTCTTGACCTGAGTAACAATAAGAATATTGAGAACCTGGAGGCACACGACTGCAACCGTCTTACTGATATAAAATTTGCCCAGGGTGGAAATATAAGAAGCATCTTTATGTGCAACTGCAATCTTATGCAGGTAGATATTACAATGTTGCCTTATATTGATTCCTTCAACTGCTCATATAGTCAACACCTTGAGACGCTGGATTTTAGCGCAAACAGATATATGAAGGTTCTTGGAGTGGCCGGCCTGCCTCTTTTAAAGGAACTTGACCTGAGCCACAACGAGTTCCTTGGAGATCTTGACTGCGACTGGTGCCAATCACTTGAAACAGTATGGCTCCACAAAGATGCAAAGTTGTACAGGGTTGTAAAACAAGAGCATACAAAACTAGTTTACAAGCAATGAGAATGAGGCCAATATAGGCCACAGAGTATTACAAACAATAGAGTAAAGATGCCTAACACGAGTTATAAGAAGAGCTTATATAGAGTTATCCTGATTGGGGCCATTATTCCTTTGCTACTCTTTGCCTGCTCCAAAGCGCCAGATGCACAGGAGTTTTATGCTCCATCCGTAGGCAAGGCAACCATTATTGGATCCTCAGCTTATAGTGTTACCCTGCAAGCCCCTATCCTATTTTCAACAGAATCATCTTCTGCCCTACAAAATATGGAGTGCGGCTTCTATATTCTTCCCGACAACTCCTCTTCTACCCCAAAACAGATTGCAGCCTCAATTAACGGCAAGAGCTTTTCTACTACTGCCGGGGATTTGGCAATTGGCACCTCATATAACTGCACTCCATATATCCGCAACGGCGAATTTGAGGTTATGGGCCAAAGTTGCAAAATTTCTCTAGAGAACCCTTTTGAAGACGAAATATTCTGGGAATATATAATTTCCAATTTTGATTCCGATGGCGATGAAGCTCTTTCACAGAATGAGTCAGAGAGTGTAACCGCAATAAGCGTTACCGACATGGGAATAACCTCTCTGGAGGGCATAGAACTCTTCCCACAGCTCATGCACCTGTACTGCCAGAACAACAGACTCAGAAAACTTGACTTGAGCCGCAACATCTATCTTACAGAACTTGCCGCAGAGAGAAATATGCTTGAAGAGCTTGACCTGCGCCAGAACAAAGAGTTACGGACAATAGTTGTTTGGGAGAACCATCTTACAAAGATTGATGTTACTGGCCTGGAGATGGTTGGGACATTCTGGTGCTGGATGAACAGGCTCAATGAGATTGACATAAGTTCAATGAAAAGCCTCATAAATTTCGGATGCGCACAGAACGCCATAAAAGAGCTTGACCTGAGCAACAATACCAAACTTATAAACCTCTGCCCAAATGATACCTTCATCAAAGAACTTGATCTGAGCAATTGTCCCGATCTTGAATCACTGGAGATACAGGGAAACAATCTTATGACTGAAGTTGATCTTACCTGCTGTCCCAAAATACGTTTTCTCCGCACCGACAACTGCCCCAATCTCAAATATATCTATCTGAAGCAAGGACAGACAATCTCCGAGCTCTACATTGACCCGCACACCAAGCTTATTGAGAGACATTAGGGAAAAGAATTCGTTTCTGCTTTTCAAATTTACCATTGCAGATAACTTCTGTTTGTTGGGAACTGCTCAAATGACCTATTGTGAACTTGATTTGATACTTACAAAGCCATACTTTTGCACTTTAGTCTTAAATTAATTATATGGTGAAACAGATACCGGAACTGAACTACCTGCTTAAAGAGGTTGAGGGGCATTATGGAAGAAGGCTTGCCACATCCACAGATTTTGAAGCACTCTCTGTTCTTATTGAACACGAGACAAATGACATGGTATCTGCCTCGACACTAAAAAGGATGTGGGGTTATGTATCAAAACATCCGGTACCAAGAATAACAACCCTTGATATTCTTTCAAGGTACATCGGGTTCAAAGATTTCAAGAGCTTCAGCAACAGCCTTAAAAACCAGCCCGATTTTGAATCATCATTTTTCAGCGCAAAAGTTGTTGATGTTGCCAATCTTACACCCGGCGACAAAGTCCAGATATGCTGGAATCCAAACAGACTTGTTACACTTGAATATTTGGGTGATTTCAGATTTCGTGTCATCTCATCTGAGAATTCACATCTGATGGCCAATGATGAATTTACAGCAACCAGCTTCATGCAGGATTATCCTCTCTACATTGCGACCATAATGAGAAACGGCGAGGCTACACCATCCTACATAGCCGGCTCAAACAGCGGGCTTACCTCAATTACCATTCGGGATAAAAAACAGTAACGCAATGCAGCCGGCAAGCACCGGCAGATTAACGGTTGTGCGTCTCTATTATCTTGTCTCCAACATCTGTGAAGATTTTGTCCAAAGTCTCACTGAAATTATCTGCGCCCATCTTGTGCCATAATAGAACCGCTATAGCAAGTATCAACAGAAGAACCGCAGAAATGACAGCAGCCTTAATGAATAGTGATCTGCTACTGTTCAAAATTGCAGCCTTGACCTCCTCTGCGGTAGCAAACCGCTCCTGCTGCAAAATTCTGGTACACTTACGTGCAACCCTGCTATACTCACCCGTAAGGAGTATAATTTTGCCCAACGAATAGATATCGGTACGATTGTCTATTTCGCCCTTACCCAACAATTCCGGCGCCGCATACTCCCTTGTTCCCGCTTTTCCCTTAAGGACCGAGTGCCAGTCACTATCCGATAATCCAAAATCAACGAGCTTAACATTTTGTCCATTATGGGTAATAAGAATATTCTGGGGTTTAAGATCCCTATGGACAATCTGCTTGTGGTGAATATAGGACAATGCCTCACATATTTCACAAAGGATCCTCTTTACAGAGCTGCCGTTACAGGTATCTGACCCGACAAACTCATCCAGAGATGCGCCGTCAATATACTCCATTTCAATGCAGTTACCCAATGCTTCAACCTTAATGAAAGAGTATACATTACAGATATTTGGATGGTCAAGTTCGTACCCTATCTCAAACTCCTTTTTGAGTAACCTCTCATAAATGGGGTTTCCTCTGAATTCCGGTTTAAGGGCCTTTAAGACCCTGAACTTTCCATCCTTGTCATATCTGTACAGCATACTATATCCGCCCTTTGAAGAGTAGAAAAGTTCCGGATTGATTCTCACATCGGGTGCATTGCCGGAAAAATCTGAAAAAAATATTGAAGGTTGCTCCTCTTTGACCATAACGACTCCAAAGATAGCCATTTATTTAGTACATTTGTAGTTTGTTATATGAAAAAAACTCTATTCATACTGTTTGCATCTATCGTTGCTGCCTGCTCGTCACAGCCACAGAAAGGTACCGGAGAGACTATCTGGTCCCTCAACAGCACTTTCAGCAGGCTCGGCAATAAATATGCAATCGCAGATACCAATGGTGTTCCTGTAACAGACTACCTATATGATGCCCTCGAGGGGTTGTCAAACGGCAATATACTTGCCACAGCCAACGGCAAACAGTTCATCCTGTCAAAAGATGGGAAAAGGGCGGCAGATATTGAATTTGACCACTTTGACTACTGTTTCAACGGTTGTGCCATAATAGATAATGGAGGATTATACGGACTGCTGGCCACTACTGGCAAACTTTTGCTTCCGGCTGAATACAACAGCATAAAGTTCATTACACCTGAACTGGCCGCTGCCACAAAAGGCGGCTGTACCGTAATAGTAAACAATTTGGGTTATGTTCTTGAGCAGACCACACTTCCTCCCGACAGTATCGAACACAATCTGTCCAAATATGAGGAGTTGCTCAGAAAAAAACAGATCTCTGATGAAAGCTACTGGAACAACCTCCTTGACCGCTACGAGGCACTTTGCAACTGCTGTATAGAGGCCAAGATTGTGGCAAAAAGTTCTGGAAGGTCACATCGTCAGAACAGTGTCATCCTACAGGAAATTGTTAAGGAAGCTATGGCCATAGGAGCTATGCTCGATGAATCTTCCGGCCAGATGACACCGCCTCAACTGGAGAGGTTCAATACTATAAATGACAAATATTTCAACTATGAAGAGTAGGCTGCTCACATATATGGTTCTCTTTGCTTCATTCATTGCGGCTATTCCGTTGCAGATGATGGGTCAAAACATCAGCCGCATAAAGGAGGATCCCTCATATATCTGGGCAGAAGCTCTTTCACAGTCAGAAGAGCAGGCTTCCGAAACATCCTATAAAGGTCTGGTCAACAAATTGTCGGGAATAATTGCAATACACTCAAATCCCAATATAAACCGACAATTGGTCGGGGGGTTCAAAAAGGAGCTGGAGAGTGCAAGCCACGAGGTTCTCACAAGGGAGAAAAGAGGACACTGCTCGTTCAGGTACATACACAACGATAGTATAAAAAAGATATTCGACAGTCGCCGTTCAAAAATTGTAGAGATGCTTTCGATGGCAGAATCTGCCTTAGAGCGTCTCCAGATTGACATTGCACTGAGAAACCTCAGCTGGGCAGAAATACTGCTGCAGAGCATTCCTCATCCCGAGGCCGAGGCATACCGTAGCCGCAACGGCAAAATTAACAGCGCTCCAGCTTGGGTAAAAGCCACCATCAGTGAGATCCTCAGCAACCTCAATGCCTCATATAAGACCACCAATGCCAACAACAAAGCCATCATTGCCATTGACTTCACTTATAAAGGAAAACCTGTAAGAAGCATTGACTACCGCTTCTATGACGGTACCCAATGGAGCGGCCTCTATAGTGCCAAAGATGGCAGGGATATAGTTGAGAACAACTCTTCTTCCGATCTGAATAAGTTCAGAATAAGATATGAAAGCAGCCATTCGCACTTGCTCCATATCGACAGTCAGATAAAACAGATCCAGGAGATAATTTCATCACAAGGGGCAGACGAAGAGATTTCAAAGCAACGGAAAGAACTTGAAACAGACACACTTGAGAGCATAAGTCCCGATGAAATAAAGAACAAGATTCTCAGCGTACTTGCCCAGCATAAGGAGAATCCTCAGCATGATACCACCCGCCTTGAAATTGCCGCTGTACACAACACTGCAGATCTTGAGCAGGTAATTGACCGCTTCTGTTCAGCCATTGAAGATGGCACATACTCTCTTCCCGACAGCCTATTTGCCCATGATGGCCTCTCAATTTTCAACAGGCTGATGCGATATGGAAATGCCAGGATAATTGAGCGGAGAGAACTCCACTTCTACAGGCTGGGAGAAGAGATTTATTGCAGAAGCATTCCAATGGTATTCTCATTCAACGGGAACAACCGCTCCTTTGTTGAGGACATAGTCCTGACCTTCAATAAAGAAAACAGAATAACAAACATAACCTTTGCACTTCATAAAGATGCAGCCGGGGATATTGTCTCACACAGCAACTGGCCTGAGGAGGCAAGAATAATAATAGTCTCTTTCCTTGAAAACTACAAGACAGCCTACGCACTTGAACGCCTTGACTACATAAGCTCACTCTTTGACGACCAGGCCCTGATCATTACCGGACGCGTGCTTAAAAATGCAAAAATACATAACGAACTAATGGACAGCCGCTTTGTCTCCCTTACAAAACAGAACAAGGCGCAATATATCTCAAGGCTTAAACAGGTTTTTGCTGCAAATGAGTTCATTAACGTATCCTTCAATACCAGTGAAGTACTTATGCTCGGCAAAGGTAGCCGCATGTATGGAATACAGCTTTCTCAAGATTATTATTCATCCAACTATTCCGACAAAGGTTATCTTTTTCTTATGGTTGACTTGAAAGACCACACGCAGCCTGTCATTCATGTAAGGACTTGGCAAACCAAACCGGACAAGGAGTTCGGAATCATAGGACCATACCACTTCTGACCCATACCAATAGAGAGCAAAATGAATGATTAGAGATATGATTAATATGAGAACAGGCATAAAAAGAGTAACTGCACTGATTATTGCAATCTTTTTTACCCAGATTGCACTTCTGGCTCAGAACAGGGCCAGAGAGTTCTATATATCATCATTCAAGCCGCTGGAACTGGATCTTGATGCACGCACCCTTCACCCGGTCATTGACCAGAACGGGAAGAAAACCGCGCTGATAAAAGTGGTTACAACCCAAACCGGATTTGATTTTGACATTGGCGTAATGGGCATTACAGAGGTACATCAGGAGGTTGGTGAGATCTGGGTATATATTCCGGAGAAAGCCCAGAGAATTACAATACGACATCCGAAATTTGGCGTCATACGCGACTATTTCTTTCCAATTGCCATAGAGAGTGCCACTACATACGAAATGAGACTCAAGACTCCCGAGACAAATCAAGAGGGAGCTGCACAAAGGTTGGTAATTGAGCATAAATTTGCAACTCAAAAGAGTAACATACTGCCTGTAAACGGAAAGGCAGGCACCGACAGGGCTGCCGAACAGGAAAAGGGTGCAGATTACAGGAAAGGGAGAAAAAACAGTGCCCAAAAAGAGGTTGTCGGGAGGAGGAAGATTGAATATAAAGGATTTCTATTGCTGGCTGATGTAGGCATCAACAAATCTCCTTCATACGGCATAAGGGCCGGTTATTACAAGCTGTTGGGCGGTTATGTAAATATCAGGAGCAACTTCAGCAGTGCCGGCTCCAATTACAGCTGCACCTCAGACGGCTCTTTGGAAAATGGCAGCCCCATCTGGACAACCGGCAAGGAAGAGCAGGGCAGATTCAATGTTACAGCAGGTGTGATGTCTCAGCTGACCAACTGGCTCGGAGCATACGCCGGAGCAGGTTACGGAAGTTCGACACTTGCGTGGGAGGACATTAATGGGGTGTGGGCCAAGGTTGAGGATTTTTCGCACAAAGGTTTGGCACTTGATGCAGGATTGGTTTTCAATGTGAAAAATTTTGCAATCTCTGCAGGAATAAATTCAATAGCTTTTGAATGGTGTGAGTTTTCATTGGGATTTGGAGTAAGATTTTAGGAACAATATAAATTTTGATTGATATGATGAAAAGAATTGGACAATTTGTACTGATAGCAATGTTGCTATTGGCAATCACTCCGGCTTTTGGCCAGGAGTTTGAGCAGAAACTGCAGGCAGCTGCAGCTGAGTGCGGCATTAAAGTAAGTGATGTCAAGGCTCTTGAAATTGGCAAAAGAGTGAAAGATCTCTACTCCGAGAAGTATCAGCTTTTTATTGAGCAACCTATTGACCACACCAATCCTGCCGTAGGCACTTTCAAACAGAAAGTGGTACTTATGCATACCGGTTATGAGAATCCAATGGTACTTGTAACAGAGGGTTACAGTTCAAGAGGCGCAGGTGCAAACTATAGCAACGAACTTTCTACCATGTTCAATGCCAATATGATAGAGGTTGAACACCGTTACTTTAACGAATCCATCCCTTTCATGCAGAATGATCCGTCTATTACCGATGAGACCCTCAATTGGGATTACATGACTGCAAAGAATGAGGCAGCAGACCTCCATAGGGTCAACCAGCTTTTCAAAAAACTTTATGGCGGCAAATGGATTGCTACCGGAATAAGCAAAGGCGGACAGACTGCAATGTTCTACACAACATATTATCCTCAGGATATTGACATATCAGTTCCTTATGTAGGCCCTCTTTGCAAAGGTCAGGAGGACGGACGCCATGAGCCATTCCTTGCGGAGTTTGCCGGCACAGAGAGAGACAGAGAGATTTTGAGAAATTTCCAGATTGAGTTCCTTAAGAGAAGAGAGAAGATTCAGCCGATGTTTGAAGAACTCTCTGCAAAAGACAAACTCACATACAAAATGACTATAGAGGCTGTTTATGACTACTGCGTACTTGAGTTCCCGTTTGCATTCTGGCAATGGGGTTACAGTACAGATATAGTTCCTGATCCAAAAACAGCTACTGATAAAGAGATGTTTGACTTCCTTGTAAAGACCAGCGGCCCTGACTATTTTGCTGAAGGTGGATCATCTGCTCCATTCTTTGTGCAGGCGGCAAAAGAGTTGGGTTACTACGGATATGATACCAAACCTTTCAAGGGCCTTTTGACTATAAAGAATGCAGAGGGTTACCTTACAAAGTTGTTCGTACCGCAAAGCCAGACCTTTACATTTGATAAATACCTTTACAAGGATATTAAGAAGTTTCTTGAAACAACTGACTCGAAAATGATGTTCATATATGGAGAGTTTGATCCTTGGAGTGCTGTAATGCCTGAGGCCCCTGTAAAGAACGAGGTCCTAAAGGCAAAAGGCAAAGGACGCCAGACAATGCATCTTTTTGTTGAGCCTGGCGGAAGCCACAGGGCAAGAATCAATACTCTTCCAGAGGAGATGAAAAAGGAGGCCATTGCCATACTTAAAGAGTGGCTGGCTGAGTAATTTTACATTTGACCGGTTATAATTGAATTGCAACCAACATATCAATAAAAGGTAACAAGCGGGAATTTATATGATAGATTTCAAGAAAATAGAGTTATCTGACAAGGAGTGGGTTGACCAGTTGCTCTCATACTCAGACTATAGGGCAACTGAGTTCAACTTCACTGTCCTTTTCATATGGAAAGAGGTTTTTTGTACCAGAATAGCACGCTACAAAGATTTTCTTATTGTACGGTTCTGCCCTCAAGGGTCATCCGATACAGGCAAAGCAAGATACTTCTTCCCGGCCGGACGTGGTGATTATAAAGATGTGCTTCAGGCAATGATGGATGATGCACACAGCCTCAATGCCAAGTTTGTACTGCTGTCGGTACTTGAACAGCAGAAAGAGATTCTGCAAGAGCTCTTTCCCGACAAATTCACCTTTGAGGCCAACCGCAACTCTTATGACTATGTGTATTTGGCAGAAAATCTCATTACACTAAAGGGAAAGAAGTACCAGTCAAAAAGAAATTTTGTTTCACGCTTCAAGAACAACAACAACTGGAGTTACGAGCCCCTAACCCCGGCAACTACCGCTGAATGTCTCCAGATGAACAGGGAGTGGTGTGCCCTTTATGGATGCGGCCAGGACCTCTCGATGGAGCAGGAGAGCTGCTCTGTAAAGAGTGCCCTCGAAAATTTCGAAGCCCTTCAGCTTAAAGGCGGCATTCTCAGGGCCGACGGAAGAATAGTGGCCTTTACTATTGGCGAGAAGCTCAATTCCGACACTCTGCTTGTTCATATTGAAAAGGCCTTTGCGGATATAACAGGAGCATATCCTACCATCAGCCAGATGTTCCTGCAACACCAGATGGCTGTTCCATACACTCCGGAGATGGAGTTTTCTGCTGAGAATGTAGGATTCGTCTATGTAAATAGGGAGGATGATGCAGGTAATGAGAGTCTGCGTAATGCCAAGCTTCAGTATCATCCTATATTTTTGATTGAAAAATATATAGCGACTATATCAGAAAAATAATTATCTTTGCACCCGTAAACCAAGTAACTGTTATATTTTGGAACCTCCCAGTAGCTTTACAATAGAGATTGTCTGTTTGGGGATCAGTCTGATCCTCCTTTTGGGTTGTTCTGCTCTCATCTCCGGGAGTGAGACCTCTTTCTTTTCGTTATCACCAAAACAGTTGGATAAACTGAAGGGTGAGCAGGACAAACGCAGTTCTTTTATTCTGCGTCTTCTTGGCAATCCTGATCATCTTCTGGCTACAATCCTGCAGATAAACAACTGTGTGAACATACTTATTGTTCTCATTTCGTCAATAATCATTGGCCATATATTTCCATTCCTTGACTCAAATCCTGTCATGGAATTTGTAGTCAATTCAATTATTGTAACATTCATTCTTGTATTGTTTGGCGAAATAATACCAAAGATCATAGCTACTCATAGGCCCGTAAAATTTGCAAAATTCATGAGCAGGCCGCTCATATTTGTCTCTCCAATTACCAAGCCTTTCTACTGGCTAATGAGCAAGTTTACAAACAGGTTCTCCAATATCCATGGAAAAACCGATGTAACACTCACAGATCTTGAGCAGGCTGTTGATATTGCAACTCCGTCGGCAAGCGAGGAGAAGAAGATTCTTAAAGGCATTGTAAAGCTGCCAACAACCGACGTGTGTAAAATTATGAGACCACGCGTTGATGTTGTGGCAATAGACATTGAAATGACAAATGAGGAGGTAATAAAGATTGCCACCGAGTGCGGCTACTCCCGCCTGCCTGTTTATAAAGAGGATCTGGACGATATAAAGGGCTTTCTATATATAAAGGATGTTTTGCCTTTCCTTCTCGACAGCTCCTCGTACAACTGGAAAAAACATATAAGGGAGGCATATTTCGTTCCAGAAAGCAAAAAGATAAACGACCTGCTTGAAGAGTTCCGCAACAAGAAGATGCATTTGGCTGTGGTGGTTGATGAATATGGCGGAACAGACGGCATCGTTACCCTTGAAGATATTCTTGAAGAGATTTTTGGCGAGATTCTTGATGAAGGAGATGTAGAAGACCTTAATGAATCAAAATTGATAACTAATTATAATAACTTGACAAATAATAAATTACAATAAAATGGGACTCTATTTTAGAAGGAAGTTGCGCAATGGCGCAGAAATTTCTGTCTGGGAGGTCACGGAAAGCGAGGATGACCTGTTGAAGTTGGTTTCTATTCCAAATGATGAACTTGAGGAGCTTTATCTTACCAGAAGCGAAGCCCGCAGAAAGGAGAAGCTTGCAGTAAGGGCTCTTCTCAACACAGTTTTTGAAGAGAAAGTATATTTGGGCCACCACGACAATGGCAGCCCGTTCATACAGAACAATTCAATCCACATAAGCATTACACACACAAACAGATTTGTAGCCATTATCACGCATCCTACAGAGGATGTAGGTATAGATGTCGAGTGCCTTGAGAGAGACTTTTCAGCTGTTGAAAAAAAGGCCCTTTCAGAGGATGAGAGAGAGGATCTTTCAGACAAGCACCGCAACCTTCAACTTGCCATCTACTGGTGTGCAAAGGAGGCCATTTACAAAAGGATGAGCCAGCACGGAGTGGATTTTGCAAAACAGATGGAAGTCGACAAGTTCAATCCGAAAGATGAGGGTGAAATTGATGCCACATTCATTGATAAAGATGGAGAGGAGGAGGAGTTTGAGCTTGAGTATGAGGTTTTTGAAAACCACGTATTGGTCTGGCTTGTAGGTTAGACTAGACCCACAAATCATATATAAAACAGAGAGGTTGGCCGGTAAGGCCAGCCTCTTGTTTTTATACTATGGAAGATGCCATCTAACTTAAGCTGCAACCGCATCAAACAGCAAATCCCTACCAGAAACCATTCTGATAGGGATTTGTCATTTATGGAGATGTGTTTGGGAGTCAACCTCACCCTTTCTCTCCTGCGGACAGGTCCACGCCTGTCGAGAGCGAGGGGTGCTACTACATCATTCCACCCATTCCGCCACCCATCTGCGGCATTGCCATTGGAGGCATCTCCTCCTTCTTGTCAGCAATCACACACTCAGTGGTCAAGAACATACCGGCAACTGATGCAGCATTCTCCAAAGCCACTCTTGCAACCTTGGTAGGGTCAATCACACCTGCTGCAATAAGGTTCTCATATTTGTCTGTACGTGCATTGTAACCGAAGTCATCTTTACCCTCTTTAACCTTTTGGATAACAACACTGCCCTCAACACCTGCATTCTCAACAATAGTCCTTAGAGGCTCCTCGATTGCGCGAGCAACAATGTTGATACCGGTCTGCTCATCCTCATTCTCGCCTTTGATGTTCTGCAAAGCTGAAATAGCTCTTACGTAAGCTACTCCGCCACCTGCAACGATACCCTCTTCAACAGCGGCACGTGTAGCGCTCAAAGCATCATCAACACGGTCTTTCTTCTCTTTCATCTCAACCTCAGAAGCAGCACCAACATAAAGGACAGCTACACCGCCTGCCAATTTGGCCAAACGCTCATGAAGTTTCTCGCGGTCATAATCAGAAGTGGTTGTCTCAATCTGTTTCTTGATCTGAGCAACTCTCTCCTCAATAGCCTGTTTGTCACCGGCACCATTTACAATTGTTGTATTCTCCTTGTCAACAGTAACTTTCTCGGCAGTACCCAACATATCAGGAGTTACGTTCTCCAAAGTAAAGCCTCTCTCCTCAGAGATTACCATACCGCCAGTTAGGGTTGCTATATCCTGCAACATCTCTTTTCTTCTGTCACCAAAGCCTGGAGCCTTAACAGCAGCAATCTTTAGAGTTCCACGCAAACGGTTTACTACCAATGTAGTAAGAGCCTCACCATCAACATCCTCCGCAATAATCAACAAACTCTTGCCCTCTCTTGCAATTGGTTCAAGAACAGGAAGAAGGTCTTTCATTGAAGAGATTTTCTTATCAGTGATAAGAATGCTTGGAGTATCAAGTACAGCCTCCATCTTGTCAGGGTTAGTCATGAAGTAAGGAGAAATGTATCCTCTGTCGAACTGCATACCCTCAACAACTTTAACCTCAGTTGCAGTACCTTTAGCCTCCTCTACTGTAATTACACCCTCTTTTTTCACCTTGCTCATTGCATCTGCAATAAGTTTTCCTATGAAAGCATCATTGTTTGCAGAGATAGTACCAACCTGCTCAATCTTCGAGTAGTCTGTACCAACCTCCTGGCTCTGCTCCTTAAGACTATTTACAATTGCTGCAACTGCTTTATCAATACCACGTTTCAAATCCATAGGATTTGCACCTGCTGTCACATTCTTCAAACCCACATTGATAATTGCCTGAGCAAGAACTGTAGCGGTAGTAGTACCATCACCGGCCTGGTCATTGGTCTTTGATGCAACCTCTTTCACCATCTGGGCACCCATATTTTGGAAACGGTCCTCCAACTCAATCTCCTTAGCAACAGTAACACCATCCTTTGTAATGTGAGGAGCTCCAAATTTTCTGTCAATAACAACATTTCTACCTTTTGGACCCAAAGTAACCTTAACGGCATTTGCCAATGCATCAGCACCCTCTTTCATAAGGCTGCGAGCATCCATATTGAATTTTATCTCTTTTGCTGACATCTCTATCTTTATTTTAATTTTTAATTACCTTATTTAGCCGATAACCGCCAAAATATCTGACTGGCGCATAATCATATATGAATTGCCCTCAGAATTGATCTCTGTGCCGGCATATTTGCCATAAAGGACAATATCACCTACTTTAACCTCCATTGGCTCATCCTTTTTGCCTGGACCTACTGCCAATACTTTACCCTCTTGTGGTTTCTCCTTTGCATTATCCGGAATGAACAATCCGCTTGCTGTCTTGGTTTCAGCCGCCTTTGGCTCAATAAGCACTCTGTCTGCTAATGGTTTAATAGTCATAACTTCAGTTTTTATTTATTAATTATTATCTCTTTTCGTCTCCGGCACAACGCATGCTTTACAATGCACACCTTCCGCCACTCTGTTACCGGGGATAACATCAGTCCTCCCTATCGGACAACGGTAATACTTTGGCAAAAGCAGTGCCAAATGGAATTATTGTCCGACCTCTGACAAATTGACACATTTTGCCATATCCCAGGCCCTTTCAGATATATTGCATGATGAAATCAATGAACGACTGGCCATACAGGACATAGAGCACGACCCAGACTCCAAACCTCAGAGCCTTACCCAACACAATGAATGTAAAGCACTTGAAAAAATTCAACTTGTAGAAGCCAAGTCCTATGGCAAAAACATCACCAATAAAGGGCAGCCAGCAGAGCATTGCCAGCAGAGGCCCATACCGGTCAATCCTTGACTTCTGCCGCTCCAATTTTTCACGGGAGACGTGGAACCACTTCTCAATCCACTCCCATCTGCCAAGATAGCCCATACCATACGATGTCAGACTGCCAAGACTGTTGCCCGAGGTCGCTGTAAGAAATGTTATCAACGGATCACCACCTGCCACCAGCATACCAATCAAAAGTATCTCCGCACTGAATGGTATTACTGTAGCTGCCAAAAAAGATCCTATGAACAACCCAATATATCCTAACTCCTGTAAATACTCCATAATAAACTCTTTACTTCCGGTATCCTTCTGCCACTTACAACCAGTCACCCAATCCTGAAATCCTACCTTTTGCTCCTGAAAAACTCTGTAACCATACTGCCACATTGCTCCTTAAGTATTCCGCTCAGAACCTCTGTCTTAGGATGCAGAAGCGATGGAGAGAAGAGGGAGAAGCCCCGTTTGCTGTCGGGAGCACCATAAATTACTCTCTTAACTTGAGCCCAAGATAGGGCTGCAGCGCACATTGGGCATGGCTCCACAGTAACATATATCTCACACTCCGTCAGATATTTACCTCCAAGATATGCTGTTGCTGCAGTTATTGCCTGCATCTCGGCATGGGCTGTGGGATCATTCAATGTCTCAGTAAGGTTATGTGCCCGTGCTATGATTTTTCCATTGCAGACAACCACAGCTCCAATTGGCACCTCATCTTCCTCCCAAGCCAACTGAGCCTCACGCAACGCTTCAAGCATATATTTCTCTTCCTGTTCCATAGAAATTCCTACCAAATGCAGAATGTCTCTCCATACTGCCTGACTCTGAACAAAATGCCAACATCCATGCAATATATTGAGTATGACACAAAGTTACAATTTTTTAGCCAAAACCTTTGGATATTTAAAAAAAGTTAATACCTTTGCGCTCTCAAATTGAGATATGGTGTAATGGTAGCACTACAGATTTTGGTTCTGTCTGTCTAGGTTCGAATCCTGGTATCTCAACTCAAAAGGCCGGTGATATTTTCATCGGCTTTTTTGTTTTTGCCAACGCCAGACGTCACTTCGGTAATGTGGACAAAACACATCCCGAGTCATGGCCGCCCAAACCGGCACTTCAGGAGCCATCAGCCCCCCAACCATCCCGCCCCAAAACTGCAAGCCAAACGCTCAAAGAGGGTGACAATACGTAATGATATGCGCTCATTCCAGGGCAAAAATTTCGACCAATTTCAACGGCACAGCGAACAAAACACCCACACTATCCGTTTCCATAGAAAAAGCATCGGCCCACGAGTACAACTCCGGAGAGTACCAGGCGGGCCCATTCAAACCTTACCCATTTAACCCTTCTGAATATGGAAACGGAGAAAAAATCATTCAACAACAGCAGCCGTGGCACCACCCACAACGCGCAACAACTGACATCGGCCAACGGCCGTATTGTGGCAGACAACCAGAACGTACAGACAGCAGGCGTGCGGGGCCCTATGGTTCTCCAGGACCCGTGGTTCATTGAGAAACTTGCCCATTTTGACCGCGAGGTTATTCCGGAGCGAAGAATGCATGCCAAAGGCTCGGGAGCATACGGCACATTTACGGTAACACATGACATTACCCAATATACCAGAGCATCCATCTTCAGCCACATTGGCAAAAAGACCGAGTGCTTTGTCAGATTCTCAACTGTTGCGGGAGAGAGGGGTGCCGCCGATGCAGAGCGGGATATAAGAGGTTTTGCAATGAAATTCTACACCGATACCGGGAACTGGGACCTTGTCGGGAACAATACACCTGTATTCTTTTTGAGGGATCCTCTCAAATTTCCAGACCTCAACCATGCAATAAAACGCGATCCGCGCACCAATATGCGCAGCGCCAACAGCAACTGGGATTTCTGGACACTTCTGCCGGAGGCACTGCACCAGATTACAATTACAATGAGTCCGCGCGGTATCCCCTACTCATACCGCCACATGCATGGATTTGGAAGCCACACATACAGTTTCATAAATGCAAAGAATGAACGCACCTGGGTCAAATTTCATCTTCGCACAATGCAGGGTATCAAGAACCTCACAGACCAGGAGGCTGAGGCGATAATTGCCAAAGACAGGGAGTCTCATCAAAGAGATCTGTATGAGAGCATTGAAAGGGGTGATTTTCCAAGGTGGCTCTTTCAGATACAGACAATGACCGAGCAGCAGGCCGAGAACTACCATATCAACCCATTTGACCTTACAAAGGTATGGCCCCACGGTGATTTTCCGCTACAGGACGTTGGAATACTTGAACTCAACCGTAATCCCGACAACTATTTTGCAGAGGTGGAGCAGTCTGCCTTCAACCCCGTAAACATAATTGACGGCATAGGTTTTTCTCCCGACAAAATGCTCCAGGGCCGCCTCTTCTCATACGGCGATGCCCAACGCTACCGACTTGGAGTAAACCTTGAACAGATTCCGGTAAACAGACCGCGATGTCCGTTCCACTCATACCACAGAGACGGCACAATGCGTACCGACGGCAATTACGGCAGCACTTTGGGCTACGAACCCAACAGTTACGGTGAGTGGAAAGATACACCTTCAATGAAAGAGCCTCCTCTAAAGGGGCGTGGAGATGTATACAACTACAATGAGCGCGAATATGATGATGACTACTACAGCCAACCGGGCGCCCTCTTCAGGCTCATGCCACCGCAGGAGCAACAACTTCTGTTTGAAAATACAGCCAGAGCAATGGGTGACGCAGCCAGCTTCATAAAACAACGCCATATACGCAACTGCTACAAGGCTGATCCGAAATATGGCGAAGGTGTGGCCAATGCCCTCGGAATCTATCTTGATGAGGCACTCAGTAACGCCGAATAGAGATAAACGGCCGCCCAAAAGATTGCTCATTAGACGACAAATCCCTACTGGAGAATATTCCTGCAGGGATTTGCCCTTTATAGAAATAACTTTATCTCTTTCGGGTTGTTCTTTTTCTGGTTGTTGTGCGTGATGTACCGCCTGTTATCTTTTTTGCCATCTGGGTTGCCAGAGTCTTTGCAAAATAGGTCACGGCTGTACCAAGCATAGTGGTGAGGATTCCCTTTTTGGCCTTGCTGGCACGTTGCTCCTCTTTTTCGCGTTTTGCCTGCTCCCTGGCCATCTCCTTCTCGCGTTCCAGTTGGGCCTTTTCTGCCTCAATCCTCTCCTCCTGCTTGGCCTTTTCTGCCTGCTGCTGCTCACGCTGCTTGAGTATCTTTTCAAATGCTGACTCCCTGTCAACCGGAGTGTCATATTTTCCGGCCACACGCGAAGATGCCATGACCGAAGCCCTCTGGTCACCTGTTATGGCTCCTATCTGGCTGAGCGGAAAGAGTATTTTTGCCTTTTCCACAACAGATGGGGCACCCTTCTCATCAAGGAATGAGACCAGTGCCTCGCCGGTACCGAGTTCAAGAATCTCCCGTTCCGTTGAAAATGCTGGATTCGGGCGGAATGTCTGTGCCGCAGATTTTACCGCAGCCTGGTCTTTTGGAGTAAAGGCCCTCAGTGCGTGCTGTACGCGGTTTCCGCACTGTCCCAAAATTGTCTCAGGCAAATCAGACGGAGATTGTGTTATGAAATATACACCTATACCTTTTGAACGGATAAGTCTTACAATCTGCTCTATTTTGTCGGTAAGGGCTTTTGATGTATCCTTGAACAGCATGTGGGCCTCATCAAAGAAGAAGACCATTTTCGGGAGTTCCATATCACCTATTTCAGGCATCTTCTCATAGATTGTAGCAAGGAGCCACATCAGAAATGTAGAGTAGAGTTTAGGCTGCAGCATGAGTTTGTCGGCAGCAAGGATATTCATCACTCCGCGCCCCCCTTCGGTCTGGAGCAGATCATAAATGTCAAATGCCGGCTCACCAAAAAATTTGTCGCCCCCCTGCTCCTCAAGTGCCAGCAGTGAACGCTGTATGGCCCCTATTGAGGCAACCGATACTGCGCCGTATGTTGTTGCATATTTCTGGGCATTCTTTGCAACATAATCGAGCATAAGACGCAAATCCTTCATGTCAATAAGGTGAAGTTGCTCATCCTCCGCAATTTTGAAAGTAAGGGTAAGCACACCTGTCTGGGTATCATTCAAATCAAGAAGACGTGCAAGAAGCATCGGCCCCATACTCTCAACAGTTGTACGCATAGGGTGTCCCTGCTCTCCATACACATCATAAAAACGGACAGGACATCCCTCAAATTTAAGGGATGCGGCCTCCATACCAAACTCAACGCATCTCTTCTCTATAAAGCCGCTCAATTTTCCCACTTGTGATATTCCCGACAAATCGCCCTTCATGTCGGCCATAAAACAGGGCACACCGGCCTGTGAAAAAGTCTCTGCAAGAACCTGTAGGGTAACTGTCTTTCCTGTTCCGGTAGCACCGGCAATAAGGCCGTGGCGGTTGGCCATCTTTCCAATTATATTTATAGGACCTGAGGCCGAATGGGCCACATAAAGTAGGGAATCTCTATACATACTCTGCTTTTTAAATGACTAAGGCAAAAGTACAAAATAAAAGGCAATTAACTATATAGGCATTCACACTATTTTAACGTAACTTCAACAAGAACAGGGTTGCTCTCTTCAGTAAGTTTCCGGGCAACCTCTTTCATCTTCGGAGAATTGCATTTTTTACTCATCTCTATAAATGTGCCGGCGTCCACAAAACTGAACATCTTGTTTCCCCTCAACTGCTGGGGCCAAAATGGCATTCCACCATCAATATCATTTATAAAGCCTGCCATATCAAACTCTTCCTGATAATCAACAATAACACTCTTGCGACTTGCCTTATCATATACGAAATTGGAATATTGGCTTCCATTACTGTACACAACAGCAGATGAAGGAAGAAAAACCGTACCTGCAATCATTGCCGCAGACTCAATAAATTGATACCCCACAGCAACCTGCATTGAGTTATTGGATCTCCTCCTGCTTTTTTGGGTCGACAATGTCTGATAATTTCCATAATTAATGGCTATTCTTGGGATCAGTCTCTCCCCTTCAAGTTGATATATTGTATCCTGCAATCCATGAATAAGATTAATTTTGTTGTCATATTCATAAATTGAAGCGGTGAGAACATTGTTGAAAAAGTTTCTCACTTCTGTTTTCCTTATTTCCACTCTTGACTCAATCGCACCATTCTCTCCTACGATTATCAGAGCCTGATCAAGAGTTGACTGGTCTCCTGTAGCAAGATAAAATTTCTTATCTTTCATCACTATTTTTGCAATGGTGACATTGGAAAGAATCTGGCTGCGGCCATCCCTGGCAACCATCAGTTGATCTTTTGATTTATCAAACAACTCATCAAAATTATATTCTCCCTTACAGGAACCGTCTGTTGTTGAATAAAATACAGTCTTGTTTCCACCCTCAACCATCAGCAAATCCGATCCACTGTCTGACATCATACTTCTGGTTGCAGTATACTCGCCATAAGCACGTCCCCTTTGTCCAATACTCCTGATCAATTTGCCATCCCTGCCAAACATATAAATACATTTCATTTTGGGAGCAACTATAAAAATATACTCTTCATCTACCAAAAATTTATGATAATAAATATCACCAAGCAAAACACTATCTTCCAACCCTATTGGAAGATAATCTATATTTGAGGCATATGTGCTTAATTTACAAGGTTCGACATTATGAACAGCCCCTGCCAAGTCTATCACTTCATAACGAGTCTCCACATTGGAGCAACCAATGTGGAGAAAGACTGCAATCGAAAATATTATTCTGCTCAACAATTTCATATTATAAATGCTTATCACTTTTAATTAAAACTGCATAGGCAAATGTATTAAATTAAATTAAATTAAACAACTCATTTACAAATAAAAGCAAGCGGTTCCGCGTTTTATCAATACTGCTCCGCTGTCTTAAGGAACTGCACCCTCTCAAAGCCTGACGGGTTGGAGATATTGGCGTAGTTGAGCATACCACAAAAATCTGCAACTTTGTCAAAACCTTTATCACTCATAAATTTTTTCAAATAGCCGACAAAATCCTCCACAATGAAAGGGCCTTGCTGATAGAGTGCGCTGCACAACTGTACGGTCTTTGCGCCTGCAAGCAAGAGTTTTATTGCAGTCTGTCCGTCATGCACACCGGTTGAGGCGCTCAAATCCAGATTGGCAGAAACCACACCATTGCCATCATGCTTTGCAGATGTACTTTGCAATTTTGCAGATGCAATTGCTATCCAGCGTAATGATTTGAGATACTCGCTCTTTGATGAGAACATATTGCCTGAAACCAGTTTCATTGATTTCAAAGAGATGTCAGGCTTATAAAAGCGGTTGAACAGAACCACAGCACGGGCTCCATTTGCCTTAAGACGCGCCATAAAGCCCAAAAGATTGGTATACTGGTCAGAAATCTTTACAATTACAGGAATCCCCACATTGGCTGCAACACTCTGCACTATTGAGCAAGCCTCCTTCTCTATCTCATCACTGCTTTTGCAAACGAACGATGGGTCTGTAGAGAGCGGCATAGAATAAATATTGAGTTCTATAGCATCGGCCCCTGCCGCCTCCATATCACGCGCATAAGAGACCCAGTTTCCAACTGTATAACAGCAGATACTTGCAATGATAGGCACATCACACTTGCTTTTGGCCTCCTTAATGAGGTCGAGGTATTTTCCAACAGCATAAGCCTGAACATAATGGTTTAGAAAATCTGCATTCTCAGTATACTCGGCACTCTGGCTCTCAAGGAAACCTATTTCATTGTTTATCTGCTCTTCAAAGAGAGATTTCAATACTATGGCACCTATTCCGCTACGCGAAAGGGCTACTATTTTATCAATATCTGCAGTAAAGCCACTGCTTGCTGCAATAAAAGGAGATTTAAGTCTCAACCCGGCATAATTTACAGTAGTGTCAGTCATATCTGTCAAATTTTAAAAATTAATAATTCACTTATATAACGGATTTAAGGGGGCTTCTGTTATTATAATTATTATTATTTAATAACTATTACAAAGTAAAATATAATTTTTCTAATTTGCAAGAGTATTTGTCATATTTTTCTAAAATTAATACAGCAGATGGCTTTTTCAATTAATTATGGGACAATATGTCTGTTACACTATCCATTACATCCAGAAAGCAGCAAGGAGGGCATCTTTCTTGTCTTGTATTTGACATAAAAAATTTGGCCCATACAACATACCAGTAAACTCCGGCACGCCATATGGGCCAATAAATTGAATACAATAAGTGGGCAGACCCACAAAAGTCTATCTTACCTGCTTAAGCAAGTTTCTCATGCTTACCTTCTCCTCCACTATTCTGTAAAGGTCGGCAATAGGAACTCTCTCCTGGGCCATGGTATCGCGGTCACGCAATGTAACACACTTGTCCTCAAGGCTCTGGTGATCTACAGTAATACACAAAGGTGTTCCAATTGCATCCTGACGGCGGTAACGCTTGCCAATTGAATCCTTCTCATCATACTGGCAGTTGAAATCAAGTTTCAAATCGGACATAATCTCCCTTGCCAACTCAGGAAGACCATCTTTCTTCACCAAAGGCAACACAGCCAACTTCACAGGAGCAAGTGCAGGGTGGAATTTAAGTACAACCCTCTCCTCTCCATTCTCAAGTTTCTCCTCTTTATATGCTCCCGACAATACAGCAAGCACTGTTCTGTCAACACCAATTGAGGTCTCAATAACATACGGAACATAGTTCTCGCCCTTCTCAGGGTCAAAATACTGCAACTTCTTGCCAGAGTACTCCTGATGGCGGCCCAAGTCAAAGTCTGTACGCGAGTGGATACCCTCAAGCTCCTTGAAGCCGAATGGGAAGTTGAACTCAATATCAGTTGCTGCATTTGCGTAGTGGGCAAGTTTGTCATGGTCATGGTATCTGTAGTTCTCCTCACCCATACCGATTGCCTTATGCCATTTCAAACGGGTCTCTTTCCATTTTGCGAACCACTCAAGTTCCTCGCCAGGTTTAACGAAGAACTGCATCTCCATCTGCTCGAACTCCCTCATTCTAAAGATGAACTGACGTGCAACAATCTCATTTCTGAAGGCCTTTCCAATCTGTGCAATACCAAACGGAAGTTTCATACGGCCTGTCTTCTGCACGTTAAGGTAGTTGACAAAGATACCCTGCGCAGTCTCTGGTCTCAAATAGATTGTACCGCTCTCGCCTGAAACACTGCCCAACTGGGTGCTGAACATAAGGTTGAACTGCCTAACATCTGTCCAGTTTTTTGTTCCTGAAATAGGACATACTATCTCGCAATCGAGAATAAGTTGTTTCAAAGCATCCAAATCATTTTTGTTCAAGGCCTCAACCATTCTCTCCTTGCAGGCGTTGATCTTGTTCACGTTTCTCAACACGTTAGGATTTGTTGCACGGAACTGAGCCTCGTCAAAAGCCTCTCCGAACTTCTTCCTGCCCTTCTCAACATCTTTATTGATCTTCTCCTCAAGTTTTGCAATATAATCCTCCAAAAGGACATCTGCCCTGTATCTCTTCTTTGAATCCTTGTTGTCGATAAGCGGATCATTGAAAGCACCAACGTGGCCTGAGGCCTCCCAGATTCTCGGGTGCATGAAGATTGCCGAATCAATACCAACAATATTCTCATTCAACCTTACCATTGCATCCCACCAGTACTTTTTGATATTGTTCTTCAACTCGCTTCCCAACTGGCCGTAATCATATACAGCACCCAAACCGTCATAAATCTCACTTGAAGGGAAGATGAATCCATACTCTTTTGTATGGGCAATCAAATTTTTAAATAGTTCTTCTTGTGTCATAGTTATATATGTTTTAATCATTATCAATATTGATCTACTGTTGATCCTTACTCTTCAAAGCACGTTTGAGCTCTTTTTTGAGTACCCCGACACTCTTTTTCATTACCGGATGCACATAATCCTTTGCTATCTGCGAAAGCGGCTCCAGAACAAACATCCTCTGATGCATGAGCGGATGCGGCACCTTCAAATCAGGGGTGTCAATTACCTGAGGTTTGCCGTCGCAATCAAAGAAGATAATATCTATATCAATCGGTCTTGATGAATAGACCCTTTTTCCGGAATCATCAACAGCGGGAATGGTTCTGTCACGTCCAAGCTCATCCTCTATATTCTGGCAAACTGCAAGTACCTGAGCGACATCCTTGTCTGTAAGAATCATGAAAGCCTGGTTCAAAAATTTCTCTTCGCTGTCAAAACCCCAGGGGTCGGTCTCAACTACATCTGAAGTATTTACGGCATCACATAGATCCTCAACCTCAAGATAATCAGGCATAAGCTCCTCCATAAGCATCCCAACTGCACTCTCAAGCAATGCAGCCCTATCTCCCATATTGCTGCCAAGCATCAGGTAAACTCTGTTCATCAATAGTATCTGTTTAGTCGGTTGTCGGTAAATACAAATTATAGCCAGCCAAGCTCCACAAGAGCCTCTTCGCTCATGCGGCTACGATCCCACTCCGGCTCAAACACCAGCTCAATTGCAGCATCCGTTACACCGGGAACATCCTTGACCGCCTCGTTCACCTGCTCCATCACATCATCTGCCATAGGACAGTTAGGGGCAGTCAGAGTCATCTTTATGAAGACTTTGTGGTCATCATCTATCTTTATCTCGTAAATGAGCCCCAAGTCATATACATTCACCGGAATCTCCGGATCATAAACCTGCCTCAATGCCCTCACGACATCTCTCTGCAAACTCTCAATGCTCTTCATCTCCATATCATTTATATTATGCTATCCAATATTTCTCCACCTGAATATCAGCGGCCTTTTACTTGTTCTCAAATGCAAGGGCATACATCTTGATCTGTTTTATCATTGACACAAGGCCGTTTGCACGCGTTGGAGAGAGGTTCTCCTGCAGTCCTATGGCATCAATGAATGAAAGGTCAGATTCAAGAATATCCTTTGGCCGCTGACCGTTGTACACGCGTATGAGCAGCGAAATTATGCCTTTGGTAATTATAGCATCGCTGTCTGCCGCAAAGAAGAGTTTGCCGTCATCCTGCCAACAGTCGAGCCAAACGCGGCTCTGGCACCCCTTGATAAGGTTCTCCTCCTTTTTTGCACCCTCTTCAATAACCGGCACATTCTTGCCAAGCTCTATAATATACTCATATTTGTCTAACCAGTCAGTAAATATTGAAAACTCTTCAATAATCTGATTCTCAATCTCCTGAATTGTCATATCAATTATATTTTGCTTCCCGACAGCCTGTCAGGACCATTATTCCCCTTTTCAGTAACCTGCCGCCACTCGTTTCAAAACACTGCGGTGCTGCTGTTACCTGAGCATTGCAACAGCCCTTTTCAGGCCGCTTATAAAATACTCAGCCTCCTGCAATGTATTATATGGAGCAAATGATGCCCTTACCATGCTTGTAACACCAAAATGTGCCATAAGTGGCTCTGCACACAACATTCCGGTTCTCACTGCAATACCCATCTTGTCGAGTATCTGGGCAATGTCACCAGGATGGCAACCCTCAACATTGAACGAGAAGAGCGGAATCCTGTTCTGCGACTCTCCATACAGCACAGCTCCATCAATCTCAGCCAACGCTCCCTTCATATATGCGATAATCTTACTTTCACTCTCCTTAACAGCCTTGCCACACTCGCCCTGAGATATTTCCCACGCAAAATCCAATGCAGGTTTGAGAGCTGCGGAACCGATAAAATTTGGTGTTCCGGCCTCGAACTTCAGCGGAAGCGGAGCGTATGTGGTCTTTGCAAAGGTTACAGTTCCTACCATGTCTCCTCCACCCATATATGGAGGCATCTCTTCGAGCCAATGCTCCTTGCCGTAGAGTATTCCACTGCCGGTCTCTCCATAAATCTTATGTGCGGAGAATGCATAAAAGTCGCAGTCAAGCTCCTGTACGTCAACACGTGTATGGACAATTCCCTGGGCTCCGTCTACCAATACAGGAACTCCATACCTATGCGCAATCTCTATAAGCTCCTTTACCGGGTTGATTATGCCAAGGACATTTGAAATATGGGTTGCAGCCACAATTTTTACCCTCTCATCAAGCAAAGGAATAATATCTTGCGCACTCCACACACCATTTTCATCTATAGGAAGCACCTTGAGCGAGGCCCCTGCCTTCTCACAAGCCAACTGCCAGGGAACAATGTTTGAATGGTGCGAATCCTCAGTAACTATGACAGAATCTCCCTCTTTGAGGTATTTTGCACAAAAACTGCTCGCCACAAGGTTTATTGAGGCAGTTGCGCCACTGGTAAATATCACATTCTCCCTTGCCGGCGCATTTATGAACTCCCTCACCCTCTCGCGTGCCCCTTCATATAGGTTTGTAGCCTCGTCACTCAGCCTGTACATTGCCCTATGGACATTGGCATTTGTTGCACTGTTCATTCTGTTGAGCAGTTCTATTACCTCCACAGGCTTCTGTGCTGTAGCAGCATTGTCAAGATAGACAAGCGGCTTGCCGTAAACGGTCTGGGCCAATGCAGGCACTCTATCCCTTATATCCTGAATTGCATTCATAACTTGACTCCATATCAAACTGCAAAAATAATAATTTAAAGGAAGTTTCTTTTAAATATGGCTTTTTGTTTACACATAAAAAACATAATTTTGTACTTCAGGTTGTAAAATTTTCATAATGTACGATTATATCAAAGGTTCATTGGCCGAAGTCAGCCCAACGGAAGCCGTTGTTGAGAACAACGGAATTGGCTACAGATTACAGATTTCTCTTCAGACTTATGCAGACATCCAGAGTCTTCCACATGTGAAGCTCTATATCCACCACCATTTGAGAGAGGATATTGAACTCTGGTACGGCTTCTTCAAAAAAGAGGAGCGGGCAATGTTCTGTATGCTTATTGAAATATCAGGCATAGGTCCTAACACTGCCAGAATGATGCTCTCATCAATGACCGAAGAGGAGATAAAGAACGCAATCATTGCCGGAGATGTAAACAGAATAAAGAGTATCAAGGGCATTGGACTGAAGACTGCCCAGCGCGTTATAATTGAATTGAAGGACAAAATCACCAAAGGCGGGGCCACCGCAGTGGAGAGTCTGCTGCCTGGACCAAATACAGCAAACAAGGAGGAGGCTCTGTCGGCCCTTATTCTTTTGGGATTTACAAAGGGAGCTGTTGAAAAAGTACTTGGCGCACTGATTAAAGAAAATCCTAATTATTCGCTTGAAGAGTTAATAAAATTAAGTTTAAAGCGCTTATAATTAAAATTATTTAATACATTTGTGAAATATTCTGAATTTATAAACACTTAAAAATTTAAATAATATGAATTTCCCTGCTAATTTGAAGTATTCTAAAGACCACGAGTGGGTTAAAGTTGATGGTAATATTGCAATCGTTGGTATCTCTGACTTTGCTCAGGATCAGCTTGGCGACATTGTATTCGTTGACATACAGACTGAGGGCGAGGAGCTTGCTGCCGGCGAGGTTTTTGGTGCTATTGAGGCTGTTAAAACTGTAGCTGACGCTCTTATGCCTGTTTCTGGCAAAGTTATTGAGGTAAATACAGATTTGGAGGGTGCTCCTGAGTCTGTTAACTCAGATCCTTATGGTGCCGGCTGGATGATTAAAGTAGAGATGTCAAACCCTGCAGAGCTTGACGATCTTATGGATGCCGAGGCTTACGAGGCAATCTGCAAGTAATCCGCTGGAGAATTGAAGTATAGAGGAGGATGACCCGTAAAGGACTCATCCTCTCTTTGTATAAAGATTACCCATATTTATCAGAATATTACAGAATGAAGGAGAGTTCCAAAGGATTGGACAGCAACCGGCAGGAAAAGAATGTTAACCAAAATTTATCAGTCATGAAGCAATACAGAACAGTTTTTCTAATTATAATCGCATCACTCTGCTTTACCCCATTGCTTGCGCAGAAAAAGGGCGAGACCAAACTCTTCAAGAATACCATAGCAAAGGGAGATACAACAAGTTTCAACAAATTCCTTGCAAAGTACCCCAACTCTGTATATGCCCCAACTATACAGGCAAAAAAGGACTCCTTGATTAAATCATACAACACAACAATCTACTCAAAAGAGGAGGCCGGCAGAATATTCAGCGAAAACGTTGCCGCTACCGCAAATGGTATTTACGGAGTTGACTATGTTGCCTTGAGCGCAAGAAAGGACAACAAGGAGTATATTGTGGGAGCCATAGCCCCAAGCAAAGAGGATCCATATACAATCAAGATTGTGAGAATTGATGAAACCGCTCCCGGACAATGGCAGGAGAGTTTCAGTAACAATGCCTCAAGGTATATGCAGGATGAGATGCTCAAACTCTTCTCCATGGCCTCTGCTGATGATCTGTTCTGCGGCAAGACCAATGTGGAAGAGGTATTTATTGATGGCGAAAAGTATCTGTTTTTCCAACATCTCAACTACACAGAGGGAACAGCACCACGCACCGGATGGCAGAACAACGGAATTGAACTTGTTTCAAACCTCGTTTCAATGACCGACGGCACACTCTTCAGTTCAATCTATGCAGGCGAGAGGAACGGCAACGAGATAGAGGGAAGTTGTGCAGATATGGCCCAAGGCGGAATTATGGCCACACCGCAGATCAACTGGCTGATGAGATCATTTGGCAAAAGCCCTCAGTTAAAACCATTTAACAAAGAGAAAGAGCTGACAAGAAAGGCTATCCAATGGTGGTATGACAACAATCCTCGAGGTGCCTCAAAACTAAATTTTGGAGTGCTCGAAGAGAGCCATCCGATTGTAATAAGATTCCTTGAAGACAAATACATAGAGAGTTCAAAAAGCAACAAGGCGGCATTCTTTGACATTATGGGTACAACTGTTATCTGCAACTACAATAAGGGAACAAAACAATACCTTCTTCTGCACTGCGAAAAACAGCCTGCCAATACCAAAACAGAGAAGAGCCTCAATACCCTATATTTTGAAAAAGAGAACACAATTGTTCTCTATTACTACAAGGGCCGACAGGCCATTAAAGAGCGCATTGACCTCAATGCCAAGACAAAACGCTGATAAACCATCTGTAGAGATCAAGACTTTTCAATCTCCACAAACCTCCGGCATACGCCAATTGCAGGAGGATACATATAAAAATTGCAAACCTAATACTCAAATATATGAAACACAGTTTTGGCAGCGACAACCACTCAGGTGTCCATCCCCTCATTATGGAAGCCATAGTGAAAGAGAACAACAACTTTAAAACCGCCTATGGCGATGACCCCTACACCCGGGAGGTACTTGGCAGACTCGAAGCGCTTCTTGGAGGCAATTGTAAGGCCCTTTTTGTGGTAAATGGCACAGGTGCAAATGTAGTCTCACTTGGAGCCTTCACCAACAGCTTCCACTCCATTCTTGCCCCCAGAACTGCCCATATAAATGTAGATGAGTGCGGAGCGCCCGAAAAGTTTACCGGATGCAAAATAATTCCCCTCTCCTCTCCCGACGGCAAGGTCACTCCAGAGGAGGTCACAAAATCACTCACAAACTTTGGAGAGCAACACCACTCACAACCACGCATTCTCTCCATCTCCCAACCTACAGAATTGGGAACACTCTATTCTCCGGAGGAGATAAAGGCCCTTGCCGATCTGATGCACTCACACAACGGCTACCTGCACATTGACGGCTCCAGGATCTCCAATGCTGCCGCAGCACTTGGCTTGCCGGTAAAGGCCTTTACTGCCGATTGCGGTGCAGACGTTCTATCATTCGGAGGAACAAAGAACGGACTTCTTATGGGAGAGGCTGTCGTTGTTTTCAACACTTCAGATGCAGAATGTAAAAATGAATGCGGAGCAAGTGGCAGATATTCCGACCCAAACACTCATAACGCATTAAGAAACAATTCATTACAGGCCAACATCCTGCAATATATCCGCAAACAGGCTACCCAACTCTACTCGAAGAACAGGTTCATTGCCGCACAATTTGACGCATATCTAACTGAGAATCTTTATATTAAACTCGCCTCACACTCAAATGAGATGGCAAAATATTTAGAAACACTTCTCAGTGAGATTCCGCAGGTTCAAATAACCCAAAAGGTAGAGAGCAACGCAGTCTTTGCCATAATACCCAAATGGCTAACTGAAGAACTCCTAAAAAAATATTACTTCTACACCTGGGACGAGCAGACAGGAGAGGTAAGATGGATGTGTTCATTCAACACCCAAAAGGAGAATATTGAGGAGTTTGTGGCAGATATAAAAGGACTTTTGGCAAAGAGAGATAATTGAGATTCTCCCAGGATAGGGATATTTGACACCATACTCCGGCCCCGCCAACTGGTCTGATAATCCCGCCAATTGATAATCCGATAATATTAATGAAAAGATGACCATAAAAGGAGAGTATAGGAGGATTGCAGACAAATCTACGTCCGAAGGAATAAGAGTTGCAGGAAAGGGTGATATCTGTGCCATACGTCAAATATGGCACGACATCTTCACCACCGATGAGGAATACCTGGATATAATTTTCAACAGCCTCTACCCTCTTCTTGATGCTTTTGCATATACCATTGCCGGGGAGATTGTTTCCGTTGCATTTGCCATTCCAATAACTTTGGTTCAGAAAGATGAGGCGACTAACGATCTTACCTCTGAGAGTTCCAAAATAATGGAATCAGATTGCAAAAGCACGTGTGAATGTCACAATAAAAGCACAAAAAAGCTTAATGGACGCTATCTGTATGGGGTAGCCACTATTGAGGAGGCTCGCGGCAAAGGGTTAAGCCGAAAACTTGTAAAACAGATAAGGGAGCACTACACTGCGGCTGGCGAAGATTTTATAATAACACGTCCCGCTGAAGAATCCCTTTTTTCCTTCTACAAAAGCCAAGGGTTTACCCAATCTCTCTACAGACGCGAAATTACAATCAGCAATAATACGGCTTCGCAAAACACAAGCGAAGCAAATTCTCCCGCTCTATATAGTTCTGATAAAACTCAAGAGACCCAAAGTAGACTTGATGCTGCAAAATTGTATACCCTCAGGAAGGATATATACACAAATTATTTTGAGTGGAGTTCTCCAATATTGGAGTGCATTATCAAACTCGCCAGAGCAGAAGATAATCTAATAAAGTATTACCCAGACAAAGAAAAATACTTCATAGCGCACTACGAGTCAAGATCAGAAAATAGTGCTAATCCTAATATAATCAGCCAGACACAAACAGCCAATCAATATAAAAGATTAGTTGTAGAAGAGACCAATTTCAACTCATTTGAAGAATTGCTCATACATATAGACACTGCCGTAAAAAATAATAATTACGGAGCCAAATCCAACTGCGAATTTGCGATGATTCCAAAAGAAATAGTTTTACTTCTACCCTCCAGAGGAGATTATTGGCTTTCAGAACATCGCACTAACTTTAATAAAATTAAAGAAAACGTCACAGAATTCGCGCTATGCATGCCGCTTTCCAACGAAATGGCCACTGTACTCACAAGCGAGTGCTTCTTCAATTTTACAATGGAATAATAGGGCCTATAAGAGGCAAAAATTAAGAATTATCAATTCAAGTAAAAAGTGCTACAATTATGTTTTTCAACATTTTGTAGCACTTTATATATAGTTGTTCCACGTGGAACATTATCTGCCAAAAAATATGAGCAAAACTGAGACATCAGCAGGAGAAACCCCAGGAATTCTTGAAGCCTGAGCAATAGTTGTTGGCCTATGTTTAATCAATTTTTGTCTACTTTCAATAGATAGAGATGTAACTCTGGAGAAATCAAAATTGTCGGGAATGACAATATTCTCCAATTTAAGGATCTTATCCGCGATTCTTTTTTCTCTCTCAATATAACCTCTATACTTTACAGCAATCTCTACGCTTTCCAATATTTCATCCTTCAAATGATAGGTTACAGTATCATTTGAACAGGAAGTGCTACTACAACAATCATTGGAACTGATGTTAGAATTGCAAGATTCATTGGATGTGGTACATTCAAATTCTGGTTTCTCAACGATCTCTTTTCGATGATCAGGAGATACAAAATTATTGAAAGAGGCGTGGATTCTATTTGGATTATACGGAAGTTCCAGCCCTCCCTCAATTTTAGAAGATACAGGCATTATATCTTCAACTTTAGAAGCCATATCAGTGATAATTGTTCCTCGTGGAACATTTTTCAACATTCCATCAATTGAAACTTGAGGACGTGCAAGAATCTCCGACATTTTCTTTCTGTTAGGAATCACTGCAGAATTAACCTCTTGCAAATAAGGGTTAATGTCTGCTGGCTGAACAGAAATATTATCAAACTCATCTGTAATTTGACTAATCGCAGAATACTTCTCGCGCATTAGATGTAATCTAGATTCTGAGGCAAGGCCAATATTATAACCTATCTCAGTAAGTCTCATATCGGCATTATCCTGCCTTAGCAAGATTCTATATTCCGCTCTTGATGTAAACATTCTATAAGGTTCGTCAACACCTTTTGTAATAAGATCATCAATCAAAACACCTATATAAGCCTGGTCGCGTTTGAGAACCACAGGCTCCTTACCTTGCAATTTTAGCGCAGCATTTATTCCCGCCATCAAACCCTGCGCTGCAGCCTCTTCATATCCAGTGGTGCCATTAACCTGTCCGGCAAAATAGAAACCATCAATAATTTTTGACTCCAGAGTATGCTTCAATTGTGTTGGCGGAAAATAATCATATTCCACAGCATAAGCCGGCCTGTAGATTTCAACACTCTCCAATCCTGGTATGTGCCTTAAAGCATCCAACTGGGTAGCTAATGGAAGTGATGACGAAAAGCCCTGAAGGTAATATTCATGAGTATCCCAACCTTCAGGCTCTAAAAATAACTGATGGGTATTCTTTCCCTCAAAGGTCCTCAACTTATCCTCAATACTCGGACAGTACCTTGGTCCTACTCCATGAATTTTTCCGGAAAATAGTGGAGAATCCTTAAACCCCGCCCTAAGGATGTCGTGAACAGTCTCATTGGTATGAACCATATAACAACACTTCTGCTTCACTTGCGAAGACTGAATTGCAGAAGGCAGATTCAAATATGAGAATCTGAAAGGATTATCATCTCCATACTGAATTTCCAATTTTGAGAGATCAATAGATTTTGCATCCAACCTTGGAGGAGTACCTGTTTTCATTCTTGCCGACTCAATTCCCAACGAAGCAAGCTTCTCGGTCAGGCCATAAGATGAGAGTTCCCCTACCCTACCCCCTTCTGTTGACTCTTTTCCTATAAATAATTTGCCATTTAGAAACGTACCAGCGGTAAGTATAAGACTTTTGCACGCAAATTTTGCACCCATTTGAGTCATAACACCTACAACTCTCTGATTATCAACAAGAACGTCATTTACAACATCTTGCCAAATAAAAAGATTTGGGGTATTTTCAACAATATAACGCCAATTGAAGGAGAAATAGATCCTGTCACACTGTGCCCTCGGACTCCACATAGCAGGACCTTTTGATCTGTTCAACATTCTGAATTGGATAGTACTGGCATCAGTAACAACACCGGTAGAACCGCCCAAAGCATCAATCTCCCTGACAATCTGGCCTTTTGCTATACCTCCAATTGCCGGGTTACATGACATTTGAGCAATTTTATTCATGTCCATAGTAATTAGCAGGGTCTTTGAACCCATTTTTGCAGCAGCAACAGCCGCCTCACAGCCTGCATGGCCTGCTCCAACTACAATTACATCATACTCCTTATCCATCTGAGAAACAATATTTTATGGGACTAAAAATAACCGTTAAAAGGATTTAAAAAATTTCAGTTAGACATAAATTAAAGAAACATAAAGCCACAAGAAAAGTTAAAGCTTAATTATGCTCATTCATACTATCAAATAGCTCAAGTGCATCGTCTTCTGCACTCCTCATCTTTACTATATCCTCTTCAGTATGATCATCAAATCCAACCAAATGAAGTATACCATGTATAATTACCCTATGCAACTCAACATGAAACTCCTGGGAATACTCATCCGCATTTGCTCTGACTGTATCAATACTTATATAAAGCTCTCCAGACAATTTATCACCTTCACAATAATCGAAAGTGATAATGTCAGTATAATAGTCATGACCCAAAAACTGTCTGTTGATTTCAAGAAGTGCAGGATCTGAACAGAAGATAATATTTATATCCTTACACTTTTTATTATACTGCTCCGCGACAGTTTTAATCCATCTTTTGATGAGAAGTTTTGATTTCAAATCAAAATCAACTTCATTATTGAAATATTGTATCATTATTGGGTAATATAATCCTTATAAATAGGTATAAAATAATTAAAAGTTGCTAACTTTGCAAAGATATGATTCTATCAATAGAAACTGAAAAAAACTTAATATTAAAATTATTAAAAATTCTACTATGGCTAAAGTAAGCGTTATTGGCGCAGGTAATGTAGGCGCCACTTGTGCAAATGCAATGTTGCACATGAAATTCTGTTCAGAGATTGTTCTATTGGACATCAAAGAGGGTGTTTCAGAGGGTAAAGCTTTGGATATGACCCAAACTGCAAACCTATACCAATTCAACACCAAAATCACTGGTGTAACCAACGACTACAAAGCAACAGCAAAATCTGACGTTGTTGTAATCACTTCAGGTATTCCAAGAAAACCTGGCATGACACGCGAGGAGTTGATTGGTGTAAATGCCGGTATCGTTAACGGCGTTGTAGAGAATGTATTGAAGTTCTCTCCTAATGCAATCATCGTTATCATTGCCAACCCAATGGACACAATGACATACTTGACCTACAAGAAATCAGGTCTACCTAAGAACAGAGTTATCGGTATGGGCGGTATTCTTGACAGCAGCCGTTTCACAACTTACCTAAGCAAAGCACTTAAAGCACCTCAGAGCGACATCGAGGGTATGGTTATCGGTGGTCACGGTGACACAACTATGATTCCTCTAATCCGCTTTGCAAACTACAGAGGTATTCCTGCAACTGAACTCCTTTCTAAGAACGCGGCACAACAGGTTGTAGCTGACACAATGGTTGGTGGTGCAACACTTACCAAACTTCTTGGCACATCTGCATGGTATGCACCAGGTGCAGCAGGAGCTGTTCTTGTTAAATCAATCATTCTTGATGAGAAAAAAGTATTCCCTTGCTGCGTAGCACTTGAGGGTGAGTACGGACAAGATGACATCTGTATTGGAGTTCCTGTAATGATCGGCAAAAAAGGCTGCGAGAAGATCATTAAACTTAAATTGAACGCAGAGGAGCAAGAGTTGTTCAATAAGAGCGCAGATGCTGTAAGAAAGACAAACAGCGTTCTTAAAGAGATGAATATTATCTAAAAAAGATAATATATCTCCCATTTCAGTGCGTTTATCAACAATTCTAAAAAATTTTAGTCACGTATAATCCGCTGAAAGTAAAAGATTTATAATCTCACATAGAAAGTTTATCAACATTTTTTATGTGAGATTATAAATAATTTACTATTTTTACATCGCTTAAATACGGAAAATACACTAAAAATATGGAAATTAAAAAATCACCTAAAGCCAGCCTGGAAGGCAAAAAATTGCTTTTTAGAGAGATTGGACTAATTATCGCTCTTTTGATTTGCTATGGTGCATTTGAATGGAGCACATCTGAGAAAGAGGTAAGCACTCTTCAGGCAGAGACTGAGATTGTCGCAGAGGAGGAAATGATTCCTATAACAACAGAGACACCTCCACCTCCACCAGAGGCACCTAAAGAGCCAGTTGTTTCTGACTTCATTGACATCGTAGATGATGATGTACAAGTAGAGGATAACCTTCTTCTTTCAACAGAGGATGATGCCAGCCTAGGTGTTGAGATTAAAGAGTATGTTCCTCAAGCAGTTGAAGAGGAAGTTGTAGAAGAGGAAGAGATTCCATTGGCAATTGTAGAGGAGAAACCTAAATTCAGAGGCGGTGAGGCTAATGAGTTTACAAAATGGGTTTACGATAACATCGTTTATCCTGAGATTGCTAAAGAGAATGCAATTCAAGGCCGTGTAATGCTTCAGTTTACAATTGAGACTGATGGTAGAGTATCAAAAGTTACAGTACTTAGAGGTGTAGATTCTTCACTAGATAAAGAGGCTGTGAGAGTTGTATCAAGCTCTCCAAAATGGACTCCTGGTAGACAAAGAAACAAACCTGTACGCGTAAGATACACATTCCCTATCATCTTCCAATTGAGATAACAGAGGTATATAAAATAGAAAAACTGGATCGGTCTGATCCAGTTTTTTTTTGCATAGAAGAGAGTAGAAATAATTGAAAATTCTCTACCACAAAAAATTATCAAACGGCCATCTTCCTGCATGAATCTCAGCAACCATCTTGTAGAGATCATTTCGTAATTTGTCTATATGAAGCTTCTCTTTTGCCGAAATAAAGATCGCCGGAGTATTCTCCTTATACATCCATGAATGTTTGAGCTCTTCAAGTGAATAGTTTTCTGGTCGTTTCTGCTCTAAAGAAAACTCATCGGGTTCAACATACTTATATGCATCTATTTTGTTGAAAACCATAAAAGTAGGTTTTTCACCAGCACCTATTTCCTGAAGTGTCTGTTTTACTACCTTAATCTGCTCCTCGAAATTTGGATGTGAAATGTCAACTACATGCATTAGAATATCTGCCTCCCTGACCTCATCAAGCGTACTTTTAAAAGATTCTACAAGCTGATGCGGAAGCTTACGAATAAATCCTACAGTGTCACTCAAAAGAAAAGGTACATTCTCAATTACAACTTTTCTCACAGTTGTATCAAGGGTTGCAAAAAGTTTATTCTCAGCAAAAACATCACTTTTGGCCAAAAGATTCATAAGAGTACTCTTGCCTACGTTTGTATATCCGACAAGTGAAATTCTCACCATACTGCCCCTATTTCCGCGCTGTGAGGCCATCTGCTTGTCAATCTTTTTCAACTGCTCTTTCAAACGACTGATCTTATCAAGAATAATACGACGGTCGGTCTCAATCTGACTTTCTCCAGGGCCCCTCATACCAATACCGCCACGCTGTCTCTCCAAGTGAGTCCACATCCTTGTCAGGCGAGGCAAAAGATACTGGTATTGGGCAAGTTCTACCTGTGTTTTAGCATAAGCAGTCTTAGCTCTTTGGGCAAAAATATCAAGAATAAGGTTTGTTCTGTCAAGTATCCTGCAATTCAACTCCTTTTCAAGGTTCCTAAGTTGTGACGGAGTAAGTTCGTCATCAAATATTGCAAGATCAATCTCCTGTTCTATAAGAAATGTCTTTATCTCCTCCAGCTTTCCGGTCCCTACATAGGTTTTGGAATTTGGTCTGTCGAGACGCTGTATAAAACGCCTCTCTCCTACCACACCTGCAGTCTCTGCAAGGAACTCCAACTCATCCAAATACTCTACAACCTGCTCCTCTGTACTATTTGATGTAATTACTGAAATAAAAATTGCTCTCTCCATATAATGACATTAAAATATTTGTGTACTGGACAAAAAGTTACCAGATTAATCTTAAACCCTCAAAATTATAAACTATATTTGTACTTTCAATAAAAACATTTTGATATGGTAAGAAAATTTTTGATGATGGGAGCCATTGCTATGGCATTCATGGCAGGGACACCTACAGATTCACAAGCTCAAAAAAGATTGAGAGACTACGGCATTAAAACCGGAATATTCAAAACTGGAGAGTTCAATGCCATAACCGATGTTCCCGGAGTTACTGTAGGACAGGTTACAAGAATAGAGGGTGAAGATGTAAGGACAGGTGTAACCGCCATTATTCCTCATCAGGGCAACATATTCCAATATAAAGTACCTGCAGCAATATATGCAGGCAACGGATTTGGCAAATTGGCAGGAAGTACCCAAGTACAGGAGCTTGGAAACATTGAGACTCCAATCGTACTTACAAATACATTGAATGTTGCCGAAGGTATCAGCGGATTGGTTGAGTATACACTCGCCCAGCCTGGCAATGAAAATGTACGCTCGGTAAATGCTGTTGTCGGTGAGACAAATGATGGTGGCCTTAATAACATACGGGCAAGATATATTACAAAAGAGAATGTTCTTGAAGCATTGTCAAAAGCTAAGGGCGGCCCGGTAGAGGAGGGGTGCGTGGGAGCTGGTGTAGGTACCGTGAGCTTCGGATTCAAGGCCGGCATTGGAACCTCATCAAGAGTACTTCCCAAAAGTCTTGGAGGATATACAGTGGGTGTGCTTGTACAGTCAAATTATGGCGGAGTGCTTGAAATTGCCGGTGTTCAGATAGGACAACTCCTTGAGCACTACCAGTTTCAGAAAAATGTTATGCAGGATGTCGACGGTTCATGCATGATGGTAGTTATTACAGATGCACCCGTTGATGCCCGCAATCTTGAGCGTATGGCAAAAAGGGCAATGATGGGTCTTGCAAAGACAGGAGGCATAGCATCAAACGGCAGCGGTGACTATGTAATTGCGATGTCTGTTTGTCCGGAGAACCTTATCAATGAAAAGAGTAAAACTTACAATCCTACGCTGCTTCACAATGATGACATGAGTGCGCTTTTCCTTGCTACAATAGAGGCAACCGCCGAGGCTCTTTGGAATGCACTTTTTGCAGCTGAAGACATCAAAGGCTACAACGGCAAAGAGGTAAAAGCTCTTCCTGTAGAGAAAGTTGTAGAATATATCAAGGCTGCAGAGGTTACCAAATAGCCAAAGTATCAGGATGTAGGACTAAACAGAAATACCCCATAAAAGAGCAGATCCCCACTGGAACATACATACAGGTTTCCAGCGGGGATTCTTATTTTGTAAAACCACCTATATGAAAGTGGTCCAATTAATAGTCCATGAAACTATTTGTTTGCATCAATGAAACTGCACAAAACATCTGCTGTCTCCTGCGGCTTCTCTATAAATGAATTATGGCCCGTATCAGGGATTATTTTTATTTCTACACCCTTGAATTCATCAATAATGGCATTTACCCTCTCAATAGGGTTAAACTTGTCTTTATCGCCGTAAATGAATAGGGTAGGGGTCTTGCCTGCAATTCCCTTTATAAATGATGAATAATCCTTACGCTGCATCATACCACGCAAAGAGGCGGCAATACCTTTAGGATCGTGTGTCTCACACAACTCTATGGTCTCCTGTATCTTCTCGTCAAGATTTCTCAAATTCTCCGAGTCATACATTCTTGGTATGCTTATCTCCGCAATCCTGCCCAGCATAGATGATTGTATCAATGAAATTTCACGCTCCCTGTCGGCCTTCTTCTCTTCCGAATCAGGGAAAGGCACAGAATTCAACAATACCAATCCTTTGAATCTCTGCGGATAGAGCTCCATACATGCCTGCGCAACATAACCGCCCATTGAGTGGCCGGCTATAAAGGCTCTTTCAACCTTGCATTTGTCCATTACCTCAACAACAACAGCTGCGGCAAATTCCATACTGTTCACATCATCGTTTGAACCCGACAGACCATGCCCTGGCAGATCTATTGAAATTACCCTATATCTCTTCTCAAGAAGTTCAGTAAATTCAGAGAAGATATAGTGGGTTTCCAAATATCCGTGAAGAAGTACAAGAGTCTCATCTCCCTTTTGCGTATCAGAGATAAAAACCGGAATATCATTAGAAATTGCAAAAAATTCCATAGTTGAAACGGTAAAATACAAGTTTACAAATATAGTAAAAAAGAGATTACAGGTTTTAAATTTGTTTCACTAAACTTATATATTTAAATTTGTTTCAATCTAAACCAGCAGTAACTTAATAAGGTACAGATACAATGAAAAAATTCTTCGCAGCCATTTATATTCTGCCAATGGTGCTATGGGCAGGATGCTCCAACAAAACTTCACATACAGAGCATAACATTCCGGTCATTCAAATAGAAAAAGCCTTCAACTCAGATGATGGCGCCCTTTTGGGCAGCTGGGCAAAAAGTATAGAATACATTCCACTTGAAACAAACGAAGAATCCTTGCTTTCAGATATACAATTCTCTGACCTTTACCCTCTCAAAGAGAGAATATATATCTTCACCCACAATGGGAAAAACATAACATGCTTTGACTACAATGGAAAATATATTCCATTCAAATTGCATAAGGGTAGGGCAGAAAATGAATTGGCCTATCCTCAAAACATGATTGCAGATGAGGAGAATGTAATTGTAAATGATGGTCTTCACCTTAAAATATATGACCACAACGGCAATTTTATAAGAAAAAGTGCTGATTTGAACAAGCCTTATTACCTGCAGCATCTGTACATCCATAAAACCGTTGACGGCAACTTCCTCTTCAAAGGAGAAGATCCCGACAACACATCAGACTACGTATGTATCGTGGATGCTGATGGCAACACCATTGCACAAACCCTCATTTTGAACTACAGCGCTTCTGAAGTTGAAAATTTCAAATCAAGAAGCGGAGCATCATCAAAATTCTCAGGAAAAGAGGCATCTTTGGGTTCAAGGGTGCCGCCAAGGATCAAACCAGCCGGAGAGAATGCATTTCTGATTATTCCAAACAATGACACTCTCTGGAGAATTGATGAGAGAAATGCCGGATTGATACCGGCCTATATAGCAGATAGCGGTGAATATAGAAACGTTGGCAACAGGCCCGTTGAATACAATAGAGTTATTGGTGAAACCAACAATATGTTGATTGTAAAATTTCTCTTCAGTCCTGTCTCATATCCTAATATTGACAAAAAATATATCCAGTCATGTTTTGTCCATGACAAGGTAACAAACAGTACCCTTATGCTTAAACATGATCCAAAAAGCAACTGTACAGGATTTATAAACAACCTTGACGGAGGAATAGCCTTTTACCCTTCTGCCATAGCCAACGGTAAAATGTTCCAGATTGTTGATGCCGCTGACTTCATTGATGCTGCAGAACTGACTCAATCCGAAAAGATGATGGAGGTTGCAGCAACCATTACAGAAGAGTCAAATCCCGTACTTATTGTCTGCACACTCAAATAATATATTAAATATACCTGGAACATTATAGGTAAATTGGACCTAAAAACAGGTATAATTTGCAATAATAAAAGAAGGCCGGGTCAAAATATGATCCGGCCTCTCTTTTGTATAATCAGACTTGAATTAGTCTTTTAGTTTTGCGCAAAGGAACTCTCTGTTCAAACGTGCGATATTTGAAACTGAAATGCCTTTTGGACACTCCATCTCACATGCACGTGTGTTTGTACATGCTCCAAAGCCCAACTCGTCCATCTTTGCAACCATAGCCTTTGCTCTTCTTGCGCCCTCGATCTTACCCTGAGGAAGCAATGCCAAAGAGCTTACTCTTGCAGAAACGAACAACATTGCAGAACCGTTCTTACAAGTTGCAACACAAGCACCGCAACCTACGCAAGATGCTGCATCCATACTCTCATCCGCATCCTTTTTAGGAATTGGAATAGCATTTCCGTCTGGAACACCACCTGTGTTTACAGAGACGAAACCACCTGCCTGAAGAATCTGGTCAAATGCATTTCTGTTTACTACCAAGTCCTTGATGATAGGGAAACCTGCACTTCTCCAAGGCTCGATTGTGATTGTATCACCATCCTTGAATTTACGCATATGCAACTGGCAAGTTGTAATATCATTGTCCGGACCATGAGCCCTACCGTTGATGTATAATGAACAAGCACCGCAGATACCCTCACGACAATCGTGGTCGAAACTTACAGGGCCGCTTGACTTGCATCCCTTGTTCACTGCTACAGGATCTATGTTCTCCTTAATCAATTGCTCGTTAAGGATATCCATCATCTCCAAGAATGAACTGTCAGGAGAGATATTCTTAACTTGATAAGTCTCGAAATGTCCCTTTTCTTTTGCGTTTTTCTGACGCCAAACTTTTAATGTTAAATCCATATCTATTACTTTTCTTAGTCTTTATAGTTTCTTGTTGATGGTTTTACAAACTCATAGTTAAGCGGCTCCTTATGAAGTTCAGGCTCAACATTCTCACCTTTGTACTCCCAGGCAGCAACATACATGAAGTTCTCATCATCACGTTTAGTCTCACCATCCTCTGTCTGCATCTCCTCACGGAAGTGGCCTCCGCAAGACTCTTTTCTGTTAAGTGCGTCAATTGCCATCAACTCACCCATCTCAAGGAAGTCTGCCAAACGAAGGGCCTTCTCAAGTTCCTGGTTGAACTCACCGTTCTCACCTGCAACGTATACATTGCTCCAGAACTCTTTCTTAAGATCTTTAATAAGACTGATAGCTTTCTTAAGACCAGCTTCGTTTCTTGCCATACCAACGTAATCCCACATAATAAGACCAAGCTCCTTATGGATCTCATCAACTGTTCTCTTACCTTTGATGCTGAATAGTTTGTTGATCTTTTCAACAACTGCCTTCTCAGCCTCAGCAAAAGCAGGATGGTTAGTATCTGTCTTAGGCTCTGCAAATTTGTGTGACAGATAGTCTCCAATAGTGTAAGGAAGAATAAAGTATCCGTCAGCAAGACCCTGCATCAAAGCAGAAGCACCAAGACGGTTTCCTCCGTGGTCACTGAAGTTTACCTCACCAATAGCATACAAACCAGGAATAGTTGTCTGCAAGTTGTAGTCTACCCAAATACCACCCATTGTATAGTGAATAGCAGGATAGATCATCATAGGCTCTTTGTATGGATTTGTATCTGTAATCTTCTCATACATCTGGAACAAGTTGCCGTATCTCTCGGTAATTACCTTCTCACCCAATCTCTCGATTGCCGATTTGAAATCCAAGAATACTGCCAATCCTGTCTCATTTACACCAAAGCCTGCATCGCAACGCTCTTTTGCAGCTCTTGATGCCACATCACGAGGTACAAGGTTACCAAATGCAGGGTATCTTCTCTCCAAGTAGTAATCTCTATCCTCTTCAGGTATCTGAGAAGGTTTAATTTGTTTCTTTCTTAGTTTTTCAACATCCTCCTTTTTCTTAGGAACCCAAATTCTACCGTCATTTCTCAAAGACTCACTCATAAGGGTAAGCTTTGACTGCTGTGTTCCATGAACTGGAATACAGGTAGGGTGGATCTGAGCAAAACAAGGGTTTCCGAAGAACGCACCTTTCTTGTAACATTGCCATGCAGAAGAACCGTTACTGTTCATTGCATTTGTTGAAAGGAAAAATACATTACCGTAACCACCTGTAGCAATTACAACTGCATGGGCACCGAATCTCTCGATTTTTCCTGTCTCAATATTTCTTGCAATGATACCCTTTGCCTCACCATTGATAAGTACAAGATCCAACATCTCATGACGAGGGTAAGATTTTACAGAACCTTTTGCCACCTGACGGTTCAATGCAGCATATGCGCCCAATAGAAGCTGCTGGCCGGTTTGTCCACGAGCATAGAATGTCCTACTTACTTGTGCTCCACCAAATGAACGGTTGTCAAGCAATCCACCGTAATCTCTTGCGAATGGAACTCCCTGTGCAACACACTGGTCAATGATGTTGTTGCTTACCTCTGCCAAACGATATACGTTAGCCTCTCTAGCTCTGTAGTCACCACCTTTGATAGTATCATAGAACAAACGATAAATTGAGTCATTATCGTTGGTATAGTTCTTTGCAGCGTTAATACCACCTTGTGCAGCAATAGAGTGAGCACGTCTTGGTGAGTCGCTGATGCAGAAAACTTTTACGTTGTATCCAAGTTCGCCTAATGAAGCTGCTGCAGAAGCACCACCTAAACCGGTACCTACTACTATAATTTCTAGTTTGCGCTTATTAGCCGGACTAACTACGCGGATTTGAGCCTTATGCTTTGTCCATTTCTCAGCCAAAGGCCCCTCTGGAATGTGTGATATTAATTTTTCGGCCATTATTTATTTTTTATACAAAAATTTCCACAATTTTAGTTACTTTTTGTCAAATAACCAATTATTCCAGGATATTTATAAACCAATTGCCTGATAAATGACATTTTTTATATCTTTACAACTAAATTTTATTGATATTGCACCATTATGAAAAGATTTCTTGTAATTTTATTGGTCCTCACTCTCTTTTCAGGAGTAGATTGCCATTCGCAGTCAAGAGAGGAGAAGAAAGCGATGAAAGTAGCCGCAGTTAAAGAAAAACTCAATTCTGGAATTTTCAAGATAGACATTACACATATAATACCTGCCAATATGCCGATGAGATCTACATATTCCAGTTATTACCTTGAATTTAAAAAGGATACTTTTACTTGCTATCTTCCCTACATAGGTACAGCCACAACTGCCATGATTGGCGGACAAAATCTCTCTATAGAATCTGAAAACCAAAAGGTAGATATACGCAAGAGTTATAATGAAAAGGAGAAATATACAGACTACCTCTTTAACTTTATTAACTCAAGTATGAAAGAGAAATGGCAATGTTCAATGTTCATTTATGATACAGGAGAGTGCAGATTGAGAATGGACAATGCCGGAAGACAATCAATTGCCTATGATGGCGACATCTACTTTGAAAGTGTACCAAAAAAGAAAAAGGAGAAAAAAGAGAAACATTAACTGTCGGGACTAAAAATATAAATACCATGTTTTTGAAAAATAGATTATTGCCTCTTTTATTCATTATGGCACTTCCTCTTTTTTGTGCCGGACAGGAGAATTTTTTAAACATCATTCCAAAACCCCAACAAATGGAGGTGACAAAAGGAAAATTCTCCATAAACAGCAAGACTGCAATTGTATGCAACAATGATTTTATAGCCGGTTATCTTAAAAGACATCTTGACCAGGCTACAGGCTTCAATATTGCAAGCAAGCTTCATAAAACTTCTGACAAGTTGTGCTGCAACTATATATTGCTTGATGTAAACAGCCTGTATAATATTCCAGAAGAGGGATATGAACTTGAAATTACATCAGAAGCAGTAATTGCAAAAGCATCTACTGAAAAGGGCTCTTTTTATGCAATTCAAACTATTTTGCAACTTTTGCCTGCAACCATTTACGGAAATGCTACAAATTTTGAAAAATGGGAAATCCCTGCACTCAAAATAATTGACGCGCCCCGATTTTCATACAGGGGTGCAATGATGGATGTTTCAAGAACATTCTTTGAACTTGATTACATTTACAAATTCATTGACTGGCTTGCATATCATAAAATGAACAAGTTCCATTGGCATCTGTCAGATGATAACGGTTGGAGAATTGAGATAAAAAAATACCCGTTTCTTACTGAAAAAGGTGCATGGAGAGGTCCTGATGAGGTAATACCTTCGGCTTACGGTTCTGGTAACAAGAGGTATGGAGGATACTATACTCAGGAGGAGGTAAAAAAGGTTATAAAATATGCTGCCGAAAGAAATATAGAAATCATACCCGAGATTGATATGCCGGGACATAGCAAGGCTGTTATAGGTTCATATCCAGAAACAGGATGTAAAAACGAAACTGAATTTGTTAGTGTAAATGGTGAAGTAAAGAATGTATGGTGCGTAGGAAATCAAGACAACTACAAAATGATTGACGGCATCATAAAGGAGCTTGCTGCACTCTTCCCATCTAAAATTATCCACATCGGAGGCGATGAAGTGAATATGGATAACTGGAAAGAGTGTCCTGTCTGCCAAAACTTCATGAAGGAACAGGGAATGGAGAAAGAGGTTGAACTTCAGAACTATTTTGTAAGAAGAGTTGAAAATATAGTAGCCAAATATGGCAAAAAGTCTGCAGGCTGGGATGAGATTCTCGACGGAGGGAAACTTAAGGATGAAACCGTAGTCTACGCATGGAAGAGTGTTAAAAGGGCCATTGAATCAATAAAGAAGAACCAACCTACTGTTTTACAGGTAGGAGAGTACTGTTATCTTGATATGAAACAGTCACCGGCAGAAAGGGGGCACAGCTGGGCCGGTGTCGTTACCCTTGAAAAAACATATTCTCTTGATCCTTTTGGAACTTTCAATGTAACACCTGATCAGGAAAAACTTATTCTCGGCGTGCAGGGCGGACTTTGGGCTGAATTGCTCAATAAACCTGCAAGATTCTCGGAATACCAATATTTTCCAAGGTTATGCGCAATTGCTGAAATCGGCTGGACCCAACAGCAGAAAAGAGATTATAAAGATTTTTATTACAGATTGTCAAAAACCCATTATGAGAGACTTTTCAATATGGGTATAGCTTTCAGAGTAACTCCTCCTGAAGTCATTTATGAAGATAATGTGCTTAAAGTTACAATGCCTTACAATTGGGCAATTGTAAGATATACTACAGACGGATCTGAACCTGATGCAACATCAAATATATATAAGGGTGACATTGTAGCACATTCACCTGAAAACTTCAGGTTTGCCACTTTTTATAAAGATGTACTAAAGAGTATTACTGTAGGTGCAAGCAATCTTCCTCCTATTGAATATATGACTCCTGAAGTTTTTGTTGAGACCAATTTTGGAGAGAGTAAAAGTTTTCCTATGAAAAATATTGGTGACTATAATTTCAATAGCTATTGGAGAACAGACCGCACAGGAAAAGCAGGAGATTATATTGTATACAACTTTAATGAAGCTGTAGATTGCAGTAAAATCACTTTAATTACCGGAATTCCTAACATAGACCTCTATGGTATAACTGATGGTTATGTAGAATATACATATAATGGCAAAGATTGGATCAAAGGAGAAGAGTTTACAGATAACAAGGCCGTTATTCTTCCCGACAGTCCTGTTAAATCAGTCAGAATTGTATTTACAAATAGTACCGATGCTTTGACTGTTGCAATACAGGATTTGAGAATTGAAAAATAACTATAGTTTGGAATACTTGAATAAAAAGAGCGGGTGAAAAATTATATCATCCGCTCTTTTGTTTGAAACAGTTTTATAAGTTGCCTTACAGGCAAACATTTACTCCAAATTAGAATATACAGTTTTTATCTCCTCAAATAAAGTGTTGTAGAAGTTGTCAAACGCAACTTTATTATACTCTTTATCTTTATTCTCTTCCATAAATTTTTCAGAGATTTTGAAAATCTTGTTTTCAAGAGGTCTGAGCTGCTGCATATAACCTGTTCCTTGAGGATTATATATAAGGTTGAAATTCATATATCTGTTTCCGTTTCCTCTCTTTACATGAAATATTTTATGTTTCAACTCAAGAGCCATATCACACATTAGGGCATTTTCTGAATCTTTACCCTCAATCATCCAGTAAGGCTGATTCTCTCCAGCTTTAACAAATAGGGGAACAGCTACTGATACAGGAGGATAACCAAGTATTGTCCACATTACTGTATTTAAAGGATTCTCACCCTCCTTTATACCAGCTATTACCATAGATGATGTTGAAGATTTGCGTGGAATAAAATCCTGATCAATGAACCATCCGCTTCCTCTCTGCAATATTTCATTATCCTTAACAAGGTCTATTCCCAAAAGTGAATGGTAAAAAGATCTTGAAAGCTGCTGGGTAATGAATTTAGGAGTAATTTCACCTGCTCTTCCAATATGGTTCTTTATTATATACTCGGCATTTGTATACCTTATATATCCCATACCATCATCCAATTTACCGGTATAGGAGTGGTTGGAGTATACGAGATAACCTTGAGGAGCTATTTTAGGATCATTTACATCTATTTTTGTCCAGCTCTCATTTCCAACCTCATAATAAGCCGCACCACCAAATGCATCTATCACTCCAAAGTTTCCTTCAACACCCATAGGTTTCTGTTTCTGCATTTTGGTAAGAAGTTTCTCAAAATCTGCAAGTGTCTTGCATTCGCCCAATGCATTAAACATAACCACACCCTCCTTATCCATCATCTCAGAGGGAACATTATCGTAGTTCAGATTATATGATGCTGTATTCATAATTGAAAAACCTGCATCATTTGTTCCGCACCATGCCTCTTTAAGATCTCCTGGAGAGTTTATAAGTGCTATAAAAGAGTATTTTGGTCCCTTAAAGAACTCAACTTTATTATTTTCTTCACCTGTATCCCTATGTTTCCACATAAGAGGTCTTCCGTCGGGAGTAGCCTTACCTGTAAAAATTGCAGATGTGCAACAATAAAGATCTGTTGCAAAGAGCACTGCGAATAAAAATAACAGAGAAACTATTTTTTTCATATTTTATAAAGTTTAAATGTTTTATCAGATATAAATAACTTTCAGGGTACTATTTTATTACAATCACTTATATGGAACTTTTAAAAAAGAGTATCCTCCCTATACTTTGATATTCCAAGGTGTTTGTATGCCAATTCTGTAACCTCTCTGCCACGTGGTGTTCTATGGATGAATCCCTCTTTAATTAGAAACGGTTCATAAACCTCCTCAAGAGTACCTGCATCTTCACCTACTGCAGTTGCAATAGTTCCTACACCAACAGGACCACCTTTAAATTTGTCAATTATAGTGGTAAGTATCTTGTTATCCATAAGATCAAGTCCCCGTTTATCTATATTCAATGCATCGAGGGCATATCTTGTAATTTTAAGATCTATTTTTCCACTTCCCTTTACCTGGGCAAAATCCCTCACCCTTCTCAATAAAGCATTGGCAATTCTTGGGGTTCCACGACTACGGCAGGCAATTTCCAATGCCGCATCGGTATCAGTCTCTATATTGAGAATTTTGGCACTTCTCTGAACAATTTTCTGTAGAGTTACCGCATCATAGTATTCAAGATGACATTGTATTCCAAATCTTGCCCTGAGAGGTGAAGTAAGCAATCCGCTTCTTGTTGTTGCACCAACCAATGTAAAAGGATTGAGTGATATCTGGACAGAACGGGCACCAGGTCCCTTATCTATCATTATATCTATCCTGAAATCTTCCATTGCCGAATAGAGATACTCCTCTACAATAGGAGACAAACGGTGAATCTCATCTATAAATAGTACATCACCAGCTTCAAGTCCTGTAAGAAGACCGGCAAGATCACCAGGTTTGTCAAGAACAGGACCGGAAGTAATTTTCATATCAACTCCAAGCTCATTTGCTATTATATTTGCAAGAGTGGTCTTACCCAAACCTGGAGGGCCATGGAGCAAAACATGGTCAAGCGACTCTCCCCTAAGTTTGGCAGCCTTTACAAAAATTTTAAGATTTTCCAGAATTTTTTCCTGTCCTGAAAAATCTTCAAACTCCTTGGGCCTTATTACACCCTCAATATCCTTCTCAGAAAACTCAGAAATTTTTCTAGGATCAAATTTTTCGTCAACAACATTCATAATACAAATATAAATCTTTTCTTTTTAATACTAATCTTGATTTTTATTATTGCGTGTTAATTTGTTGATAACTGTTTATATCAACACAAGTGTTTATAAAGTAATATTATATCAACACTTTATTAACTGTAATTTTTTTATTTTACAAATTGATTTTCAGTTATATATAAATTATTATAAACATATGTTGAAAAAAATTGCAATTCAATATCAACAATTAAAACCTGTTGATAAGCATTGTTGGAAATTAATAGGAAATATTGATAAAATCTCTTGGAACATTACAGGTATTGGCTGTATATACAAGAAAAGTGAAAAAAGAAAATTATTTATCAAGAGTTCTTAACAGAGATATTAATAACTTTTCAACAGCTTTTTTTGATAATTGTTAAAAACTTGCTTTTATTTGTAGGGTAAATGGAATCTGCAAATTTTATAAATATTCTCTCATCAAGAAGAGCCCAAAAGGAACTTCTCTCCTTTTTAAATGACAAAAGAGGTAATAAAGCTGTAATTGACGGTTTATATGCATCTTCCAAGGCTTATGCTGTTGGAGATGCTATAATGAGTTATGGTAAAGGTATACATATTGCAGTTCTGCCTAATAGGGAGGAGGCACAATTCTTTACCAATGATATGTATAATATAATAGGTGAGGAGAGTGTTTTCTATTTTCCAACTTCATCTCATCAGGTTTCAAGGATAAGTACCATAAAGGATTCTTCTCAAAAGGTGCAGAGAAGTGCTGCAATAAGTGCCCTGAACAGTTTTAATGAAGGAGAATTTAAAGGAAATTTTATCCTTTTTGTAACTTATCCCGGGGCTATATATGAAAAGATATTAAACCATAAGAGCCTCAAGGAAAATTTACTTAAAATATCAGTAAATGATTCATTATCACATGAGTTTATAAAGGAAACACTGTATGCCTATAATTTTGAAAAGGTAGATTTTGTAAGTGAACCAGGTCAGTTTGCATTAAGGGGAGGCATTATTGATCTTTTCTCATTTTCCGATGAAAAACCATATAGACTTGATTTTTGGGGAGATAATGTTGAGAGTATAAAGCATTTTGATATAAACACACAACGGTCTATAGATTCATTGCAGAGTGTAGAGATTTTTCCAAATATATATAGTGATGGTGAATTGTCGGAATTGGAAAGTGTTTCAATATTTGATTATGTGCAGAAAGAGACATTTGTTTGGATAGACAAATATACTGACTTTGCCAATGAAGAGCTTAAGGAGGCTTTTGTTTCTGCCGCAAAGTTTAAAAATATATATCTTGAAAATCCATCTTTGGGAAGTACGGTAAACACTTTTCCGGAGGATGGTGATGGTATATTTAAAATAACTTACAATACATCTCTACAACCATCTTTCAATAAAAATTTTGATCTGCTTCTCAATAATATAAAAGATAAGACAAGTGTCGGGTACAAAGTATTTATAAGTAGCGACAATCCAAAACAGATAGAGAGATTAAGGAGCATTTTTGCGCACAATGAGGGAGACAATCCAAAAAATATACCTGTTTTTGAACATATAAAATACTCCGTACATTCAGGATTTATAGATCATGATGCAAAGGTTTGCCTTTATACCGACCATCAGATATTCAACAGATACCATAGGGTTAAGGTTAAAAGGGAGGTGCCGGTAAGCGAACGGCTTACACTAAACGAACTCAGTGCATTTCAGATAGGTGACTATGTGGTTCATATTGATCATGGTATAGGAGTCTTTGGAGGACTTGTAAAGACCAATATAAATGGAAAGGTTCAGGAGGCCATAAAACTTGTATACAAGGATAATGATGTGATTTTTGTATCAATTCATGGTATACACAGAATATCAAGATATAAATCAAAAGACGGTACTCCTCCAAAAATATATAAACTTGGAACAGGAGCTTGGGAAAAACTCAAGAATACAACCAAGTCAAAGGTAAAGGATATAGCCAAGGATCTTATAAAATTGTATGCGGAGAGACGTCAGGCAAAAGGATTTTCATATTCTCCCGACAGTTATCTCCAACACGAACTTGAAGCCTCTTTCATGTATGAAGATACTCCTGACCAGTTAAAGGCAACCAAAGCTGTCAAGGAGGATATGGAGAGGGAGTATCCGATGGACAGACTGGTATGTGGAGATGTGGGTTTTGGCAAGACTGAGGTGGCAGTCAGGGCAGCATTTAAAGCGGTAGCTGACAACAAACAGGTTGCACTGCTTGTACCTACTACCATTCTTGCGCTTCAGCACTATAAGACATTTGCGGGAAGATTAAAAGATTTTCCATGCAACATAGAGTATATAAGCAGACTTAAAAGTACTAAAGAGATAAAGGATATTGCCCAAAGATTGAAAGAGGGCAAAATTGATATAATTATTGGTACCCACAGATTGTTGAATAAGGAGATAGAGTTTAAAGATCTTGGTTTGCTTATAATAGATGAAGAGCAGAAGTTTGGAGTGGCTGCAAAGGAGAGGTTGAAGCAGATAAAACTTGCTGTAGATACACTTACTTTAACTGCTACACCAATTCCAAGAACTCTTCAGTTTTCACTTTTAGGTGCGCGTGACCTCTCCATTATAAATACCCCTCCGCCAAACAGGCTGCCTGTCCAGACAGAGATAATGGACTTTAATGAAGATTATATAAGAGAGATAATCAAATATGAAATTGAGAGGGGAGGACAGGTCTATTTTGTGCATAATAAAGTTGAGGATATATTGGCAGTGGAGGATATTCTCAAAAGAATATGTCCGGGAATAAAGACCTGTGTAGGCCATGGCCAGATGGATCCTAAGGAACTCGAAGGCAAAATTCTCGATTTTATGGCTGGAGATTATGATGTGCTTGTTGCAACAACAATAGTAGAGAATGGAATAGATGTTCCAAACGCAAATACCATAATAATAAATCAGGCCCAGAATTTCGGATTGAGTGACCTCCATCAGCTTCGTGGTAGGGTAGGACGTTCAAATATAAAAGCTTTCTGTTACCTTATAGTACCGCCGATGGTATCTATATCTGACGATGCAAGGCGAAGATTGAGAGCTATTGAGGCTTTTTCTGACTTGGGAAGCGGTTTCAATATAGCAATGCAGGATCTTGATATACGTGGTGCGGGAAACCTTCTTGGAGGTGAGCAGAGCGGATTTATTGCGGATATGGGTTTTGAGACATACCAGCGTATATTGTCTGAAGCATTTGTTGAAATCAAGCAGGAGGAGTATGCACGCACCAAAAGTGCAGCAGGAATAAACCTTAAGGAGATGAAGAGGGGAGTGGAGAACAGCAATATCTACAATGAGACACTGAAAGAGGAAGAGATTTATATAACAGACTGTTCTATAGATACAGACCTTGAACTTCTCATTCCCGACAACTATATCCCCCAAATATCAGAAAAGATACGTCTGTACAAAGAACTTGATACCATTAATGAAGAGTCAAAACTCCAGAAATTCATTGAAGAACTCAAAGACAGGTTTGGTGAATTGCCTGAACAGCTCATGCAGCTCACCTATGTTGTAAGATTGAGAAAGGAGGCTATAAAACTCGGATTTGAACGTATTGTGATAAAGAATGGTATAATGTTGGCTTACTTTGTACACAATCAGAAGTCTCCATATTACCAGTCTGACCTCTTTGCTTCAATACTTGGATATTTGAATGGAAGGACAAAAGAGTTCAGGGTAAAGGAGCAGAACAATAAACTTATGCTCCGTGTCGTGGGGGTTGACAGTATGGAAAAAGCATATAATATTGTTACTCAAATGAAAAAAGCTGTGTATATTTGCAGTTGAAATTTATTATATTTGCAAAGTGGTAAATTTTTTGATAGATCTTGGCAATACCAATTGTAAGGTTGCGTTTGAAGAAGAAGGGATTCTGAAGGAGATACACAGAAGTTCTCAAAATGAAGATATCCCGTCTTTTATTTTTTCGCATCTTGGCGATAATGTGGTAAATGTTATTGTTTTCTCAAATGTCAGGGAGGATAATCCGGAACTCAATACCCTGTTGGAGCAGAGATGCCGCAAATTTATACTTCTTGATTATCGTACAGAGTTGCCTGTTGATTTGAATTACCAGTTTCCTGCAAAGGGTCTTGGTGCAGACCGTATAGCGGGGGCTTTGGCTGTTGCAATGATGTTTCCAGGTAAGGAATGTATCAAGTTTGATTTTGGAACAGCCCTTACGGTAGATTTTGTAAATAAAGAGGGCACTTTAGTGGGAGGAAATATATCTTTGGGTCTAACAAGCAGATTCAGAGCACTTAATACTTTTACAAAAAGGCTGCCAATGATAAAACCGGTAGAAGATTTTCCTGAAATTGGAGTTGATACCGGAACGGCAATGACCGCCGGTGTAGTTTTAGGTCTGATTTTTGAAGTAGAGGGATATATCAACAAAAATCCTGAATCTACAATAGTTTTTACGGGAGGAGACGCATTTTATTTTGCAAAAAAAATGAAAAGTGCCATCTTTGTTGCCCCTAATTTAGTATTGATGGGTTTAGCCCAAATAGCGGACTATTATGCGCAAAAGCAGAATTAAAGGAATTTTCCTTGCCATATTGGTTTTTATGGTTGGAGTAAATATTTCCAAGGCTCAGACAACAGATGCTTTGGGAACATATACTCCGTATTCATTATACGGTATAGGTGAGATTGTAAAACAAGGAACAGCCATTAACAGGGGAATGGGCGGAATAGGTGTAGGAGTAAGGGATAACCGTTACATCAACTATTTGAATCCAGCTTCAATTACCCAGAGGGATACATTGTCTTTTATGCTTGATTTTGGTATTTCTCAGAAGAATTTTTACAACTCCGACGGAAAGACAAAATCTGCATACAACACCTTCAATATGCACAATATTGTTTTTACAGCACCAATTTACAAAAAATCTGCGCTTATTGTAGGTATATCACCATACAGCGATATAGGATACAAATTTGAATCTACAGAGACCGACAAGGAGCTTGTTTCAAAATATGGAGATATAAAGTATCAGAAATATGGTACAGGAAGCATAAACCAGTTTTTCATTGGTGCTTCAATGAACTTCTTCAAGCATTTTTCATTGGGTGCGGAATATATCTACTATTTTGGAGCACTTGACAGATACAGCAATGTGATGTTCAACACATCGGCGGGCTCCATGAGATCACTTGAAACAGGATGGGATTATGCACTTGGTGCATCTTCTGCAAGAATTGGTATCCAATATTTTGGAATTTTGGACAAGGAGAAGGATGTTGATCTTACAGTGGGTGCAACATATAGGATGGCAGCAAAACTCAAGGGAGATTTTAACAGATTTGCCTATGCTTATGATGAAAATGTGAGAGATACTGTAGTTAACACACTTTCAGAAGATGCAAAAATCAAGATCCCTCAGGAATTTTCTGCAGGTTTCTCAATAAGGAAAAAGGACAAATGGATGTTCGGTTTTGACTATATGAGACAGGACTGGACAAAATCTTCGTTTGAAGGTGCTGATGGTGTCAAATTCAAACCATGTGTTGCAGGATATTACAAAGCCGGATTTGAGTTCACACCAAACAAGTATGATATAAGATATTACATGAAGAGGGTAACATACAGACTTGGTGCCTATTATGAGCAATCATATGTGCAGCTTGGATCTCATCAGATAAATGCAGCCGGAATCACCTTTGGAATGTCGTTGCCTATATACAGACTTTACAATGCGGTAAATGTTGCAGTTGATTTTGGGCAGAGAGGTACTGTCAAGGAGAATCTTGTGAGGGAAAGATATGTTCAATTTGTTGTGAATATAAGCCTTCACGACATATGGTTTGTAAAACATCAATATCAGTAGGAAAACAATAAAAAACTTAATAATTACATACTTATTATGAAAAAAATGCGCACTTTACTATTGTTTGCAGTTGCTATGTTTATGGGTGTTACCGGTGCTATGGCACAGGGTAAATATGGTCCGGACAGTGCAAAATGTGTAAACTCATTGAATTTTTACAGAGATTTCTACAAACAGGGAGATTTTAAAGAGGCTGCTGTTGAGTGGAGAAATGCATTCAAATATTGTCCACCTAAGGCAAGCCAGAACATTTTTGTTCACGGTGCTACAATCTACAGAAACCTGATTGGTAAAGCTGATGCTGCTACAAAACAGGGGTTGGTTGATACTTTGATGTTGATTTACGACACAAGAATTGCAAACTTCCCTAAAAACGCTCTAAAAACAAAACAGAACAAGGTTTTGGATATGGCAAACTACTTTGCTGCAGATGACAGAACCGTATTTGAGGAGACTGCAGAGGTTATCAAAGCTTCTGGACAATCAGTTAATCCGGACTTGTTGGTGCTTCAGATGAACCGTGCCAAGGCTATGTATGAGTCTCAGAAAGCTACAGACGAGGAGGTTTTGAATACATATTCAGAGTTGTCTCCAATTTTGGAGGAGATTTATAAGGCTGATCCATCTGAGATCAACAAAGGCAGACGTGGTACATTTGAGAATGCATTTGTATTGAGTGGTGTTGCTAACTGTGACAACCTTATCTCAGTGTTCACTCCACGTTTCGATGCAAACCCTAAGGATCTTGCTTTGGTTAAGAATATTGCAAAACTTTTGTCAGACAATGAGTGTCTTGATTCAGAGTTGTTCTTGAAATCTGTAATGGCTATGCATGAGTTGGAGCCATCATTCAACTCAGCTCGTCTTCTTTACAGATTGTATTCAAGCAAAGATCAGAATGAGGAGGCTTTGAAATATTTGCAGGAGGCTATTGACAATCCAGAGTCAGATGATCTTGAGGATGCTGCAATGATGTTTGAGATGGCAACTTTCCAGTTCAAGAAGTTGAACCAGTCTGCAGCAGCTGTAAAAACAGCTAAAGAGGCAATGGAGAAGGATGCTTCATTGGCAGGCAAAGCTAACTTGTTGATCGGTACAATCTGGTATCAGGTTAAATGCTCAGGTAATGAGATGGAGCAAAGAGCTAAATTCTGGGTTGCTACAGATTATTTGCAAAAAGCTAAAAATGCTGATTCAGCATTGGCAGCTGATGCTGATGAACTTATCCGCAACTGTAGAGTATATTTCCCTACAGTAGAGGATGCCTTCATGTACGATTTGCAGGATGGTAATTCATTCAGTGTATCTTGCAGCGGCATGAGCGCGACTACTACAGTAAGAACTACAAAATAGTATGTTCAGGAAGAGTCCTAACATAAAAAATATATCTTTGGTAGCAATTGCATATGTGATTGCTACCATTGTTGTATCTTGCGGTAACAAGACAGTTGTAGGTGAAATCGTTGATGTGAATGCAATTCCACGCCAGACTGTCAATGATATGTATGCAGTTCAGACAAACAATGGAATTCTTCAGATGAGAATGGAGGCAAAACTGATGCAGCGTTTCCAGAATGACTCTACAAAGATTTCATATGAACTTTTTCCCGAAGGTTTTGATGTATATGCATACAATAATGAGGGGCTGCTCGAGACGCATATTCACTCGGAGGTTGCCAAGCATACAACAACAAAAAATGACGAGAAGTGGGAGGCATACGGAAATGTGGTCATAAAAAACTTCATTAAAGGTGAGAGGATGGAGACTGATACCCTTTACTGGGATAGGGAGACCAAGCGTATATTTACCCACAGGCTTGTTAAGATGTTCTCACCGCAGGGTTTTATGCAGGGGTATGGCATGCATAGTGATGAGATGGCACGAAATGCTCAAATATTGAAACCTTTTGACAGTTATGGAATCATAAATGATTCTACATCAACAAAATATATTGATTCCGTAAATTTCATAGGACCTGTGCAGAAAAGGGAACAAGTAAGGAACAAATTGCTGATAACGGAGAAGGAGTAAATGGGAGACATTATAATTACATTGCTGGCACTGGTCTTTTCAGCAATATTCTCGGCGTATGAAATTGCATTCCTATCCTGCAACAAACTCAAGGTTGAACTTGATAAAAAGCAGGGAAGGAGATATGCTGTGGCTATGGCCAGATTCATGGAAGATCCTGATGAACTCATATCGAGTCTTCTGATGGGCAATAATGTGGCTCTTGTAATTTATGGTGTCGCTATGGCTAATATATTGGATCCGCTCATTGAAAGGTATATAACAGAGAGCCTTGGTGGTATTTTGGCGGTGGAGACCATAGTTGCTACGCTTGTTGTGCTTATAACTGCAGAGTTCCTTCCAAAAGCATTGAGCAGACTTAACCCTAATGGCGTATTCTCTGCTCTCTATTTGGTAATACTCTTTTTTTACTGGCTGCTGTATCCGCTTACAGCTCTTACAAGCAAGCTCTCTTTGGGCATTATCAAACTTGTGGGATTCAAGGATGTTTCAAGGGTTAACAGGGCCATTTTTGACAAAAGTGACCTTATACATCTCTCCAATGAGGTGTCAAATTCCCAAGAGGAGGAGAATGAACACAGCAATGAGATGATGATTTTCCAGAATGCACTCAATTTTTCCAATGTAAAGTTGAAGGAGTGCATGATACCCCGTACTGAGATAGAGGCAATTGAGATTTGTGACTCAAAGGAGGAGCTTCTCAAGCTTTTTATAGAGTCGGGTTATTCAAGAATTATGGTCTATAGAGACAATATAGACAACATTATAGGCTATGTACACTCCAAGGATCTTTTCAAACAGCAGAATGCTACAGTTGAGGATCTGCTCAGGCCTGTAAACTATTTTTCAGAGCAGGTGAGTGCCCAAACTCTTCTGGCGTTCCTTACAAAAAACAGGAAATCAATAGTGGTGGTAAAAGACGAGTACGGAGGTACTGCGGGAATTGTCACATTGGAGGATATTATAGAGGAGATTTTTGGCGACATCAGTGATGAACTTGACAAGGAGGAATTTATAGAGAAAAGGCTGTCGGGAAATGAATTTATATTCTCAGCAAGGCTTGAAGTTAAGGAGTTGAACAAGAAATATGATCTTGATTTGCCAGAATCTGATGAATATGAGACTCTTGCAGGGTTGATTATCTATTTTAACGAGAGTATTCCAAAGGAGAAGGAGATTTTACAGTTTGGAGCTTTTTCATTCACTATTCTCAAAACCACTAAGAACAGGATAGAGACTGTGACTTTAAAAATCCTTAAAAATTAGGGAGATATTAACATAAAAAAGAAGATATTAACAATAAAATTACTATCTTCGCGCTTCTAACCAAAAAAGTGGAAAAATTATTAAAAAGTTATAAAAATGGCAGTTTTAGAGAAGATACGCGTAAAAATGGGCGCATTTATCACTGTGATAATTGCGGTTGCGTTATTATCGTTCATTATTGACCCAAGCACATTGGAGTCTACAGTTTCTATGTTCTCATCAAAATATGATGTTGGTGAGATTAATGGTGAGTCAATAACTTATCAGGATTATCAGAAAAAAGTTGATTACTTCACCCAGATTTATCAAATTACCAATGGCGGTGCAAGCAACGATCAGACTCAGGATATGATCAACAATACTGCATGGCAGGATGAGATTGCAAATAGAGTTATTATTCCGGCTATAGAGAATGCTGGTGTAACTTTGGGTGATGAGGAGTTGTTTGATATGAGCCAGGGAGCAAACATATCCCCAGTTTTGGCAGGTGAGGCTGCATTCCAGGATGAGAATGGTGCATTTGACAAAGCAAGACTTGCTCAGTTTGTTCAGGCAATTCATCAGGACCAGAGCGGTCAGTTGCAGATGTACTGGAAATATTTGGAGGACAATATGGTTAAGGACCAGCTTCTTACCAAATATTTTTCAATGTTGGAGAAGAGTACATTTGTTACACCGGTTGAGTTGAATAGAGCTGTTGCTGAGAACAATACAACTTACAATGTTGATTTTGTAGTAAAACCTTTCGGTTTTGGTATTGATTCAACAATCACTGTAAGCAATCAGGAGATTAAAGCTTATTATGACAACCACACAAAGAATTTTGAACAGCAGGAGAGCAAAGATATTGAGTATGTAGTTTATGAGGTTGTTCCTTCAGTTCAGGATATAGAGCTTACCCAAAGCAATATCAATAAAGTTTACGATGAGTTCGTATCAGCTGAGAATATGAAAAATTTCTTGGCAAGAAACTCAGACCAGCCATTCAATCCATATTTCTACAAACAGGAGGAGTTGGCATCAATCAATGCTACAGTTGCTGAGTTTGCAGAGAAGGCAAAGGCTGGTGATGTATTGCCTCCATTCCAGGATGACAATATGTTCATTGCAGCACGTGTAATGGATGTAAAGAATCTTCCAGATTCAGTATTTGTAAAACATATCCTATTGCAGGGAGACAATGAGAAGAAAGCAGACAGCCTTCTTCAGGTTCTTTCAAAGAAAGGTGACTTTGTTCAGATAGCTAAAGAGTTTTCAGCAGACCAGAATCCTAACGTAGCTGAGGCAGGTGATCTTGGATGGATGACCCAAACCTACATTGTTCCGGGTCTTGAGCCTGTTATAGGTGCAAAAGTTGGCGAGATCCTTAAGCTTAAGACAGCATATGGTACACACCTTGTAAAGGTTACCAAAACAACAAAACCTGTTTCAAAAATGCAGATCGCACTTTTGGTTAAAGAGACAGTTGCAGGCAAACAGACTTATGCTGACTACTATGCAAAAGCAAATGATTTGGCTACAAAATCAGAGGGTAAACTTGACAAATTCCGTGCTGCTGTAAAAGAGGGTAACCTTACTTACTATCCTGCTATCAGAGTTGCACCTGCTGCAAAAGGTTTTGCAAGTTATGAGAAAGCAAGAGAGGTTGTACGTTGGGTAAACGAGAATGAAGTTGGCGCAGTTTCTCCAATTCTTTCAGTAGACAACAAATATTTCTTTGTTGTAGCAGTAACTGGAGAGCATGAGGGCGGTATTGCTCCTCTTAAGGATGTTACACCTCAGATCAAACAGCTTTTGTCATTTGAGAAGAAAGGTCAGAAGATTGCAGAGGAGACAAAAGCTCTTGTTGCAGGTCTTTCAGATATCAATGCCATTGCAGAGAAGTTGGGAACAACAGTAAGCAACAAATCCGGCATTGCATTCTCAGCACTTACAACCCAGCAGTTGGATCCTAAGTTTGTTGGAGCTGTTGCTTCTGCAAGTGAGGGTGTGGTTTCAGGTCCGGTAGTTGGCGAGATTGGTGTTTACTACTTTGTTGTAACAGGCAAAGAGGTTGGCGCTTTCTACACAGAGGATGATGCACGTTTGAGAAAAACTCAGGAGTTCAACTATATGAGCCGTATGTTGCCAGCTATCATGATGGAGGCTGCGGATGTTGTTGACCAGAGATATAAGTTCTTCTAGAAAAATGAGAAAAATGAGAAATGCTCTATTTGCAAGTGTGTTTAGTGCATTTCTCTTTTTTACAACATCGCTAAATGCAGTTACAACTAATGATTTTGTTCCCTGTGTTTCTGCTCAAAGTGATATTATTGTAGTATGTCCATCTTGTGGTAATCCAGATTTGGTATATTATGGTTATTATGAGGATGAGGCACAGCAGGTATTTCACGTAACATTGATAGTTTGTGAGGAATGTGGGTATTATAAATCATTATCATAATTGAGTTCTTGTGATAAAGAGATAAAATAAGGAATAAACCGGAAATATTATTTTAGGTTATTCCTTATTTTTTTGAGTAATATGTAAAATGAATTTATGAAAAGTATATTTATTGTCGGGTTATTATATTTAAGTGGCCTTTTTATTGGTTTGGATGATAATAAGGATGAACCTATTGAGTTGGATGTTCAGAAGGTATTGGAAAAAGGCCATGATATAAACTTAAGTGAATATGCTGTTTCCATTGAATATATACCTTTTGAAACCAAGTCTGAGACTGTTCTTGGTTGGGTAAATTTGTTTGACACCGATGGCCGGAATTATTATTGTGCAACGGCCCATAAATCAGACAATATATCTGTTTTCGATGAAAATGGAAAGTATGTCAGAAAAATAGGAAATAAGGGACGGGGCCCGAAAGAGTATCAGACTTTGACAAAATTTTCTGTAGAGAAGAATAAATATGGTGCTGTTGAGATAGGTGTATGTGGAAATACAGAGTGTGTGGTGTATGATGGAAATAACAACTATCTGAAAAGTATAAAATTCAAAGACCTTAAGAATTCGTCGGGCAATATCTATTTGGGGTGTGCAAAATATAATGCTGACGGAAGTTATTTATTCTTGGGTAGTGCATTTGTGAGGCCGTATGGAACTAAAGAAGTGCTGTATACTATAGACCGTTACGGAAATATTTGTGACTCTTTGGATTTGGGAGGAACAACCACTTATAGGCAGAGCACTGTAATACCTGGATATGGTGAGCGTAAAATAAATGTATTGTCTCCATCTTCTCTTTATTTATTTGATAATCATTTGAGGTTGTTCAAAGGCTCTGCTGACACGCTTTTCTTTTTGGATGATGAACTTAATAAAACTGCTGCTTTTGTTTTGAGTTATGGAAAATATTTGGAGGAAGAGGATTTTCGTATAGGTGTGGACAATATTTTGGAGACTGAAAATTTTCTAATTCTGAAATATTATGCAGATTTGAAAAGGTTTCAGGCTATATGCAACCCAATTCATAGTGATAACAACGCGAGAGTTGGACTGTTGGTGTATGATAAAAAAGAAAAAACGTTTAAAGCTTTGAGGTATAATAATACCTTTAATACCTTAGGCTTTGTCAACGACTTGGATAATGGTGCGCCATTTGTTCCTCAGTTTGCAAGGAATGGGAAAGTTTATCAATTTATAGATGCTGTCAAATTCATTGATATGGCGCAGAAAAGCAGTTCTTCAAAAATGAAAGAGGTAGCTGCAGAATTGACAGAAGAGAGTAATCCTGTTTTGGTGGTTGTTACGTTGAAAAGGTGTTGACCGTTTGGTCATTTATTTATAAATTCGTTGCTTTCAAAGAGTAATAATAAACACTTGATATGAAAAAGACATTGGTTGATTTGTTTGAGCAGTCTGTCAGGACCTACCCGAACAATACATTTTTATTGGAAAAGACAGGTAAGGCATTTGAGCCTACTACTTATAAACAGGTTCAGGAGCAGGTATACCATTTGGGAGCCGGTCTCCAGGCCCTTGGAGTCAAGAAAGGTGACACTATGGCCCTTTTGTCTGAGGGAAGGAACATGTGGGTTATTGGAGAACTCTCAATGTTCTATGCGGGAGCCATAAATGTTCCACTCTCAATCAAGTTGGAGGAGAGCAATGACCTGTTGTTCCGCCTTGTGCATGCAGAGGTCAAGTACATTATGGTGTCGGGACAGCAGTTGAAGAAGATACGCCTTATAATTGATAAGTTGCCGTTGGTTGAGAAGGTAATTGTTTTTGACGAGCAGAGTAGTTACCAGGAGAAGGAGTGCCATATTTCGGAGGTGATTGCAATGGGCAAGGAGTTTCTGGCAACCCATACAATGGAGGAGTTCCTATCTGTAGGAGAGTCAATCCAGAATGACGATTATGCAACCATTACCTATACATCTGGAACGACAGCAGATCCCAAAGGCGTGATTCTTACCCATAGGAACTATACATCAAATGTTGAGCAGGCTCTTACTCTGGTTGATATAGACCAGACGTGGAGAACGCTTATCATTTTGCCTTTGGACCACTGTTTTGCCCATGTGGTAGGTTTCTATATAATGATGTCGAGAGGTGCAACTGCGGCTACAGTACAGGTGGGTCGTACCGGTATGGAGACCCTGAAGAATATTCCAATCAACATAAAGGAGGTAAAACCGCACTTCATATTGAGTGTGCCTGCATTGGCAAAGACCTTCAAGAAGAATATTGAAAACGGTATAAAGGCCAAGGGTGAGACTATTGTCAAACTCTTCAATTTTGCAGTAAATGTGGCCCAAATCTACAACGGAAACGGCAACACCGAACCAAAGGGTTTGAGAATATTCCTGAAGCCTCTTGTGGCTCTTTTTGACAAGATCCTCTTCTCAAAGGTGCGTGAAAACTTTGGTGGGGAGTTCAAGTTCTTCATTGGCGGAGGAGCATTGCTTGACAAAGATCTGCAGAAGTTCTACTGTGCTATTGGAATGCCTATGTTCCAGGGCTATGGATTGAGCGAGGCTACGCCTGTACTCTCATCAAACGGCCCGCGCAAATACCGTTTCGGTTCAAGCGGTGTGCTTGTAAAGCCTATCGATCTTAAGATATGTGATTCAGATGGCAATGCGCTGCCTGTAGGAGAGCAGGGTGAGATTGTGGTAAAAGGTGAGAATGTGATGGCAGGTTACTGGAAAAATCCAGAGGCAACAGAAGATACTGTAAAAGATGGTTATCTCTATACAGGAGACTTGGGATATATGGGAAAGGATGGCCTTTTGTATGTTCTTGGCCGTTTCAAGAGCCTTCTTATTGCAAGTGACGGAGAGAAATACAGTCCTGAGGGAATAGAGGAGGCAATGGTTGAGCACTCAATGAGCATTGACCAGATAATGCTCTACAATAACCAGAGTGCCTACACATCTGCACTTATTGTCCCAAATAAGGAGAAACTCAAGGCATATTTGAAGCAGAAGGGCATCTCTATGGATACAGAAGAGGGCAAAAAGGCCGCTATTGACAAGATTGCTGCAGATATTGCACAATTCAGCAAAGGCGGTGAATTTGAGACCATGTTCCCTCACCGATGGCTCCCTGCAACATTTGCTGTTCTGGCAGAACCGTTTACAGAGCAGAACCAGATGATCAACAGCACAATGAAGATGGTGCGCAATAAAGTGGAGAAAGTTTACGCAGCGCGTCTCGAGTACATCTACACTCCGGAAGGAAAGCAGATCTACAACAGGCAGAATATGGATGCACTTGCCTAATTATCATCCCGACAGCGATCAAATCTTCTTAAATAAAAGTTCCCGAAAGGTACAAACGTTAAAGTTTAGCCTTTCGGGAATCTGTTTTATAGGTGCAGGGTTATACCTCTTTTGGTGTTTGATATACCTGTTCTATTTCTGCAGGATATTACACATTGAAAAGGAAGTGCATGATGTCACCGTCCTGAACGACATACTCCTTGCCCTCTACGCCAAGTTTGCCGGCTGTACGGCAGGCAGCCTCTGAGCCATATTTTACGTAGTCATCAAATTTGATGACCTCTGCGCGGATAAAGCCCTTCTCAAAATCTGAGTGTATGACACCTGCAGCCTGTGGAGCCTTGTCGCCTTTGTTGTAGGTCCATGCCCTTACCTCCTGAGGACCGGCAGTAAGGAATGTCTCCAGGTTCAAAAGAGCATAAGCGCTTCTGATAAGTCTCTGTACTCCTGATTTCTCAAGGCCAATCTCCTCAAGGAACATCTGGCGCTCCTCGTAACTCTCAAGTTCGGCAATCTCTGACTCGATTTTGGCTGCAATCACAAGGATTTGTGCATTTTCATCCTTAACGGCCTCCCTTACCTGCTCAACATATTTGTTGCCGTCTTTTGCACTGTTCTCATCAACATTGCAGACATACATTACAGGCTTGTTTGTAAGAAGGTAGAGTTCTTTTGCCATCTTCTCATCCTCGGCATTGTCAAAGGTAACTGTTCTTGCTGATTTGCCCTGTACCAAAGCCTCCTTGAACTGTACAAGAATGTCATACAATCTCTTTGCTGCCTTGTCGCCACCTGTCTGTGCCTGTTTGTGAACCTTGTTTATACGGTTCTCAATTGTCTCAAGGTCTTTGAGTTGCAACTCGGTATCAATAATCTCCTTGTCACGTACGGGATCTACGCTGCCATCAACGTGAACGATGTTGTCATCATCAAAACATCTCAAAACGTGAAGAATGGCATCGGTCTCCCTGATATTTGCAAGGAACTGGTTGCCCAAGCCCTCACCTTTGCTCGCGCCCTTTACCAAACCTGCAATATCTACAATCTCAACGGTTGCAGGAACTACTCGCTGTGGTTTTACAATCTTCTCAAGAACCTGAAGTCTCTCATCAGGAACAATAGTTGATCCGATATTAGGTTCTATGGTGCAGAAAGGGAAGTTTGCCGACTGTGCCTTTCCTGAACTTATACAATTAAAAAGTGTTGATTTTCCTACGTTTGGTAGTCCAACAATACCGCATTTAAGAGCCATTTTTCTGATTTTAAAAAATTTAGGCTGCAAAAGTAATGAAAAACTCCCAATGTTTAAAATGTGCCATTTGATTATATAGTCACAATGGGCTATTTTTGTAATAAATGGTCCCGATATGAAAAATATTCTATTAATCGTCTGTTCTCTTATTCTATGTACCTCATGTGACAAAGAGGCGTTGCAGATGTTAAAGAGAGCAGATGGCATGATGAACAGTAATTGTGACAGTGCCCTTACTCTTTTATCAAAAATTGATTGCTCAGAACTCTATAGCAACTCCAGTAGGGCTTATTACGCATTGTTGCTTACTGAAGCCAGATACAAGAACTTCATTCCTCTGGGAAATGACTCCCTTATAAGTATTGCTACAGAATATTATTCAAGGAACAATGATTCCCACCTGTATGGGCGTGCGCTGATGTACCGGGGGTGTGCCCTTTTTGAAGCAATGGATTACAATGGTGCAATTATGGAGTATAAAAAGGCGGAACAGGAGTTTGAAAAAGATGCAAACTATACTATGCTTGGTTTGATAAATACCAGACTGGGGGAGATTTATGAGAAAACATTTGCTTCAGATTCCATATCGGTCAAAAGGTATAAAAAAGCGGCGGCATATTTTTATAAATGTGGCGACAGTTTAAGAATTTCCGGTTCCTATCAGCAGGTAGGGCAGATGTTTATGCTTGTCCATCAAATTGACAGTGCTGCAATTTATTTGGAAAAAGCAATTGATTATATGCCTGCAAAGTTCAGGCGCAGTAATGTGTATGTTCATTATTTATTGATGAAAGCATTGATATATGGGAATAATTTGGATCATGCACGCAGAATAGGTTTGTCCCTGAAAGATTTGAACAGCCCCGACGTAAACAACGCATTGGCAGAAATTTACATTAAAGAGAAACAGCAGGATTCGGCCCTTGTCATATTTAATGACTATAAAAATTCATGGACAGAATTAAGTAAATTGATATTCTTGAAAAAATACCATAAATCGCTTGGAAACTTTGAAGAGGCTTTGTTTTATGAAGAGGCCGGTAATAAATATGCGGATTCAATAGAAGATATACGAAGCAAAGAAAATTTATCTTTGGTAGAACACAGGTTTGATTATACTCAAAATAAACTTGCGGCGTACAAGGCACAATCAGTGGCAAACAAAAGGTTGGTAATATTATTGTTAATGATTATTGCGTGTTTGTGTGCAACATTTGCATTAATTTATGTTTATGTGAGGAAGAAAAAGGAGCAACTGGAATATATTGATTTTATAGAGCAACTCAAACAGGAAAAAGAAATTATAATCAATAATGCTTCATTACTGGCAGCAGAAAACAATAAGGAGAAAGGTGAGTTGTATGAATTGTTGGGCAGGAGATTTTCAGATATTCAAAGTTTGCTTGACCTTTCATATCAACATTTGGATAATCCGTCAACGTTTGTATCAAAGGTAAAAAAGGAACTCTCCTCAGGGAGGAATATTGATGCCATACTTGATGATTTGTACAAAATGGCAGACAGAAAGCATCATGGAGCACTTTCGGCAATAAAGGCAGATTATACATTCCTGTCAGATACCGATTTAAAAATTATCTCTCTTTACAGTGAGAATTTTTCGGCTGTTGCCATTGCTTTTCTCTTTAACACTACTCCACAAAATATCTATACAAGAAAATATCGCTTATCAAAGAAACTTAATATAACTGGTACAATAGAAGAATTTGTCCAAAAATATCCCCACATCAAAGATCTATAAAGAGTGTCAGATTTTATTTTAACCGCCCTTGATTATAAAGATGTTGTAGCAGGTGCTGTCAGATTTTAAATTGAGATACTACGCTGGGATAATGTTACTTTTGTATGAAAAATTAACTATCGATGAAAATCGGTTAGAAATCATAATTAATCAAATTGAAAACATTTTTATGAAAGCATTGAAACTTAATTTTAAACTGATTTCATTTTCACAGTTCTACGGAAAATTGTATTTGGGTAAATTGTAGTAGTATTTGTGATAACTAATGTAGGGTATGAGATATATTTATTTAACGGGGATATTATGCGTGCTTGTCATGTGTGGTTGCTTGAGTGCAACAGACGGATTATATAGAATTGATCTTGAAAAGAGTCTCAAACAAACAGAGCCAATAAATTTAAGTGAATATTGCAGATCAATAGAGTATGTTCCAATTGAAACAAGAACAGATTTGCTGCTGGGGCAGATTTCAATAAATAATACAGAGTATTATAAAGGGTGTTTTTATTATTGTGAGGATTTTGGAAAAGTTACCAAGATTTTTAGTGAAGATGGTAAACTTGTTGCGGATAAGGTTGGTGTGAGAGGTCGTGCGGAGGGAGAGTATTCAATGGCTACTTCGTTGCGTGTAAATTTTATTACCGGCGAGATACAGATCGTTGATCAGAATAAGATTCTGCTGTATGACAGATTTGCAAATTTTAAAAAGGCAATTCCGTTGAGAGATTCATTAACCCGTCATTCTGGGTGCATTTATCCTTTGGGAAACTATTTTGCAATGCGTAATTATAGTTCAGATGAGAGATATTCTTTAATTTTCATTGATGCCAAAGGGTCTGTTGTAAGTGTTGAGGATAAGGGTAAAAAACCTGTGGCGCTTAATTTGTTGAGAGGTCATGGGCAGTTATTTCTTTCATCGCAGTATGGAAAACTTACGGTATTGGATGCATTTCAGGATACTATTTTTACTTATGATGAAAATTTGGATAAGCAGGTTAAATTCATAGTTGATTATGGAAGGTATAAGATGACGCCAAAATCTACAGGAGAGGATCAGTTTATTGTTTTTACTGATATTCTTGAAAATGACAGATTGGCTCTGTTGATTGCTAAAGCGAACCAATATGGCTTGTCATTTATGAAGAAGAGTAATAAACAAATATATCTTTTGTATGATAAAATAACAGGTACGTGTAGGGTGTTGCCGTTAGATAAGAGTAAAAAATGGTTTTCATTCAATAATGATCTTGATAATGGTCTGCCATTCCATCCTCAGATGATAGAGGGTAATAGAATGATACAATTTATTAATGCTATTGATTTTATAGATATGAGTAAAACGTGCTCATCAGTTAAAGTGAAGCAAGTTGCCGCCACCCTTACAGAAGAGAGCAATCCGGTAATGGTTGTTGCAACGCTTAAGGAATAAAACTTTTCATAGGCAATGGAAAGAGCCCCTTAAGATATACACTTTGTGTAGTGCCTCTAAAAACATCAATCCATATTTGTACAAAACGAATCATACAAACTGCAAAACAAAGTAAAAAAGGCTCAAAATACAGGCCCATTGCAGGCCAAAAAGCATGTATTACATTTTTGTTTTATAATATACACATATTCAATGTATTACAAATTGAAGTATTATGTTTTATTTTTGGCCGTATACATAAATATATATAATTTTGAAATGGGGAATACCGGTTATGCAATTATTGATTTTCCGGTACCCCATACACGTTGAACCAATCTCGAATTACCATGAAAAAACATCTCCTGTTCCTGTTGATCCTCACAATATCAGCATCTACATCTTTTGCCCAGAATATTCCCGACAGGCATGTTGAGATGTTCCACAACTGGTCAACACTCCTCTCCCCTGAGAAAGTATATTTGCATACCGACAAGGATGTCTATTTTGCCACAGATACCATCTGGTTTAGCGGTTATGTTGAGAATGCCTCCTACTATAGTGAATTTGATGAGTCGAACTATATATATGTGGAACTTATCACAAACCAACTCTATAGGGATGTTACCAGTTGGACCAATTATTCATACTATGAACAGGATGTGGTTGAGCGTAAAAAGATAAAACGTATAGATGATTCATTTTCGGGATACATAGTTGTTCCGGAAATGAACTCTACAGGCCGTGCTGTCATTAGGGCATACACCTACTGGATGCTCAACAGGCCTGCAGAGTATATGTTCTACAAGGAGTTGGAACTTACCAATCCCATGAAGGACAAACTTGTTGCCCAAATGCGTAATAAGAAGGTAAGGAATAATGGAGATTATCTTCGTTTGGGAGAAAAGATGAATTCAGATGAAGAGGACTATGAGAAGGAAGATATTGGGTATGATCTGCAGTTTCTTCCGGAGAGTGGCAATTATATTGCCGGCACCGCTGCATCTGTCTATATCAAGTGTGTAGGAAAAGATGGAAGAGGTGCAGAGGTTTTTGGAGAGGTGTTTGACTCCAAAGGCAATGTAATTACGGAATACCGTACTGATTCATTGGGATTCGGTAAGATAGAGATAGCGCATCTCCCGCAGTACAAGATGTATGCGTCTGTGAGAGACAAGGCCGGATACAATGGCATGAAGGTTTCTCTTCAAGTTCCGGTAGAAACCGGTGTAACCATATATGGCCAATTCAAAATTGATTCTGCAAAAGAATACTCCAATACAGATGTCCTGAACTTCAAAATAAATTCTTCACAAGAATTGCTTGGAAGAGGCCTAGTTACAATAATAAATAACAGTTCTGAGATCTATTTCAACAGGAAAATCAACCGGGCAGATGAGTCCCTTTCGTTAATGTTAAAAGGGCTTACACCTGGTATACACTCCATATCGGTTATAGATACACTTGACAATGTATATGCGCAAAGAGCCTTTCTTGTTCTACCCGAGCCCCAAAGGGAGAAACTTGAAATAACAACCGGCAGTTCTGCCTATGGGAAGAGGGAGAAGGTCTCGCTTAAAATTAAACTTCCACAAGGTATAAATAGTGATAACGGAAGATTCTCGGTTTCTGTTTATGACGTAGATAAGGGAGAGGGTAAAGAAGAGACCAATATAGAATCCTATATGCTTCTCAAGAGTGAGTTGAATGGGTATATAGAAAATATCGGATGGTACTTCAATGATTCAATCCCTATACACCAACGTATGTCGAGGGCTGATATTCTTATGCAGACGCAAGGATGGCGCTACTATGAGATTGATAAAGTCATTCAGGGTAAATCAGATACTCCATATTTTGGCAGAGAGTACCGTCAGACACTATGCGGTAAAGTTATAAATCCGTTACGTCTGAGTAGAAAAGCCACAGTAGCATTTATTGCGCAGTCTATCAAATTATCAGCAATGGGTCAGGTAGATTCAGGTTATTGGGTTCTAAAGGATATAGATTTTCCGGAGAATACAAAATTCATTATCAGTGCAGTAGGTAAGAATGGCAAGAGTACATCCCATACACCCATCTTGCAGGAGGATTATTTTGCTCCCATGTATTCATATCCTATGAGCAAGGAAAAGGTTATCTATACGCCGGAATATCAAAACGTGGTTGAACATATATACTACAGCAAGGATAATGGTGATTATGCTATGGCATTTGAACTTAATCCGGTAGTTATAACATCGCAGTTGTTTGTACCAAAGAATTCTCCTTCGCCTATTCCAAACTATCCAATCAGAAGAGATTGGTACAGAGATACGTTGGATATGAAACCATATGCCAGGAGTTCCACATTGGGGGAGTATGTGGCAGATGCTTTTCCATTTGTAAGATATAATAGTGGTGAAGGATTATTGGGTCCTAAAACTAGAGCATCATCGGGAATGCAGCCAAGTAGTAGAGGCGGTGCTGTTATAGTCTATCTTAACGGTATGTCTATGTCGCGGTATGAAGTTCCTCCATTGCTTGAAATGCCATTGGATGATGTGGAGTCTGTAATTTTTGTATCAGGGCTGCCTGCCGCTCCATTTCAAAACGCGTTTACCGCTGGAGATTATTACCCATCTCCTGTGCTTATGGTAAAAACCAAACCGCATGTAAGGACAGATTTAGTACCATATAATGTCACTGGAGGGTATCCTCTTGGCTGGCAAAAACCTGTGAAGTTCTATTCACCAAGGTATGATACACCACAGGCTCTCAAGAGGAAAGCGGCCGACACCCGTATAACCCTCTATTGGAATCCTGCGGTTAAATTGGATGAGAATGGTGAGGCTATAGTAAGTTTCTATACATCAGATTCAGACAGCAACTACCGCATAGAGGTTGAAGGAAGATCTGCAGCAAGACAGTACCACTATGCCGAGAAGATTATTGGTAGAAAACTGGCGGGTGATACCATGAAATAAACATCCATTAAATTTCGTGTTTTATATGATATTATTTACACTCATATTACTAGTGTCATTTTTATTTGGATGTACCCAATGTGGCGATGAGTCAAATGTGCGAAGCGGTTGTGAGGTTATTTCAATTGGAGACGCGTTTGAGAAGAAGAGCAAGGTGCCGTTAAGTGAGTATGCTTGTGCAATAGATTATATTCCATTAGAGACAGCACCTGAGTGTATGTTGCCTGGAGCAACTCTATTGCAGGTAAGAAGTTTTGAGGACAGGCTTTATTTTTACAATGGAATGCAGGCTTTGGCGACTATAAAAACGGCGCCATTATGTTTTAAATCTGACGGCTCTTTCATCTCATTGATTGGTTCTGTCGGCAAGTCTGATAATGAATTTTTGCATGTAAAGGATATGATGATTAATGCTTCTAATCGTCAGTTGGTTATATTGGATTATAACAGATTCCTTTTTCATACCTTGGATGGAAAATTTATAAAATCTGTGGACGTAGAAATAAACAGTCTCCTTAAATTCTCCATCTTTTGTAATGGGAATGATGGTTTTGTCTATTTAAAGAATCCATCATTACATGATGGTGGTGTATCTTGGGATAAAGATTATTTGGTAAAAATTGATTCTGCAGGTGTTGTGCAGTCAAAATTTTCATTGAAAAGAAAATTCCTTTATAAGACAGGAACTGCCGATGGAACGGTTAAGACCAGTATTGGAGCGGCTTTGTTGAAGAGTATGGAGAGTTTATATGTGTATATGCATAATGATACATTATATAGATTGGATCCATCTGATATGAAACTTGAAACAGAGATGTTTTTAGATTTTGGGAAGTATGCCTCAACTGCAGAAAAGTTAGGAGCCAAATTATTTACAATTTCAAACCCTCTATTTATTACGCCAGATTTCGTTGCTTTGACAGTGTTGTTCACATATTCTGTATTTCGTGATATTATTGATAAAGAATATATTCAGGCCAAGTTTGTATACGACAGAAAAAGAGGCACAACCAGAGCATTGGAGTATAATGAAGAGTATGGCTATGCCGGTTTTACCAATGATATAGATGGCGGTATGCTGTTTTATCCCAAATATATGAATGAGGGTAAAATGTACCAGTTGGTAGATGCTATAGATTTTATTGAATA
>JAFQHE010000046.1 GCA_017398125.1 Bacteroidales bacterium | reverse complement strand
GGTCCATCTGCCTTTGTGGATATCAAGTACTTTTCCTCTGTTGTAGAACTCATACATCAGGTAGTTCGACAAGAAGACACTGCTCTGGGCACTACCCTGGAAGTGTGCGTCGAATGAGAAACCTTTGTATGCAAATCCCAACGATACACCATATGTGATGCGCGGAATCTTAGGGTAACCGATGATAACCTTGTCATCCTCATTGATGATGCCGTTACCGTCGATGTCCTTATATTTGAAGTCTCCTGGGATAGGTGCACCACCGACATTCTGTGCTGGTGAGTTGTTGATATCCTCCTGATCACGGAAGAATCCTTCAACTACATAACCCCAATACTGGCCAAGGGCATGTCCCTCAGCTTTCAACCACTCTGGAGTATCTTCCGGCTCATCCTTGAAGATGATCTCATTCTTTACAAATGAGAAGTTGCCTTTTGCATAATATGACCAGTTCTTGCCTACATTCTGGCGATAACCAAGTTCAAACTCCCAACCATCTTTGTTTACCTTACCGATGTTCATGTCTGATACTCCGATACCAAGTAGTGACGGTGTAGAGTTAGGCGACATAAGGATACCGGTACGTTTCTCGAAGAAGCGGTCTACTGTAAAGTTGATTCTCTTCTTGAAGAAGGTTACATCCAAACCGATATTGGTCTGATATGCTGTCTCCCATGTTGCTCCAGGGTTGGCAATAACTGGCTCTGTAGAATAACCGTACGATGATCCAAGCTCATCTCCGAAATATGCATATCCACTTGTACCTGTTTTCCATTTACCTTCTTTATAGATGAAACGGGTGTTTGCATAGTCGTTACCGGTTACTCCAAATGAGGCCCTGAGTTTCAGGTTGTTGATGAATTTAACATCCTTCATGAACTTCTCGTTGTGGACATTCCAACCTGCAGATACTGATGGGAAGAATCCAAAACGGTGACCTGGGGCAAAGTTCTCTGATCCACGGTATGCTCCGTTGGCCTCAAGGAAGTATTTCTGCTTGTAGGCGTAATTGATTCTGGCAATGTAACTTATCGAGTTGTAAGGAGTTGATGTTGTAGTCCTGTACTCAGACAAGTTGGCAATACCCAACACACTTATCGAGTGATCTTTAAATGTTCTCTTCCATTTCAAGCTCGCCTCACCGTAGATTTTTCTTGTTGATGAGGTTGAACCTGAACCTGTTCCAAAGAATTTCCTCTCAAGGAGCTGCTCATATTTGTCCTCCTTGCCTGCTGGAGAAAGCAACTGATAGGTAGGAACTGTTTCTGTCCAGGTCTTCTGGTTACCAAAGTTGGAGTCATATGCTGCCCTAACTGAGGCTGAAAGACCTTTGATTACACTTGAGAAGTCATACTCAAGTTTGATTGAGCTGGTGATGGTATTGTTCTTTACTCGGTAGTTACCTCTTGTGTTCAATCTATAGTAAGGGTTCTCACTTGGGAAGTCGGTTGTACCGGCATACGAACCGTCTGGGTTGGTAGCAGGCATAATCCATGAAGGGATTCTGTTCATGTATGCGAAGATGTCGCTGCCGTCAGATGGCTGGGTACGGTCTGTAATACCACCGCCCAAGTCGAGTGAGATGGTAAAGTGTTTGGTTACCATAATGTCGACATTCGAACGGAATGTGTACCTTTCATAT
>JAFQHE010000045.1 GCA_017398125.1 Bacteroidales bacterium | reverse complement strand
GTATTACCTTGTGGAATAGATCTTATATATCCATCGAGGCATAGGGAGGTGGCAAAAATGATGGTAAAACATGGCGGTATCATATCGGAATTTCCACATGGTGTTGGGGTGAGACGCTGGCAGTTTATCAAAAGGAACCGTATTATTGCAGGGTTGTCTGCTGCAACAATTGTGGCGGAGACCCGTATAAAGGGGGGATCAATGAGTACTGTTGAGTTTGCGGACTCTTATGGACGTGAAATCTATGCTGTGCCCGGAAGGTTGGCTGATGCGAACTCCTACGGTTGCAATTATCTCATATCAAAAAATGTTGCGCAGATCTTTACCGATGGCTCTCCAGCTCAGATTTGCAATCCGGCAAGTGAATTTTCGGGCAATTTTAACCGGCAAATGAACTTATTTTCTTTTGATGATGACAAAAAGGAGAAAATATTGCTATCTTTAAAGGATAATTGTGCATTGGATATAGACTCTGTCTGTAATGTTGCGGGTATCCCTTATGGAGAGGCTGCCGGCTTGTTGCTTGAACTTGAACTGGAGGGAAGAGTGAAGATTGTACAAGGGAACAGATATATCTCCGTGCGCTGATATATGTTACCTGATGGAAAAGTATAGATTTATTGATACCCACACCCATCTTTATGATGAGGCTTTTGATGGTGACCGGGAAGAAGCCTTTGCGAGGATTGCAGAGGCTGGTGTAACTGATTGCATATTCCCTGGTATAGATATGGAGAGTTTTGCACGTCAGAGCAGGGTGGCTGAGCAGTATGCCGGGATTGTGCATGAGGCAATTGGACTTCATCCCACCTCAGTGGGGGAAAACTGGAAGGATGAGCTTGATTTTGTAAAGTCAAAGCTGAAGGAGCGTAATGCAAATGGCAGTTCAAACCGCTATGTTGCCGTTGGTGAGATAGGTATTGACGGATATTGGAGCAAGGAGTTCATTCAGGAGCAGAAACTTGTATTCAAGGAGCAGATCCTGCTGGCAAGGGAGTATGGGTTGCCTGTGATAGTCCATGTCAGGGATGCCATTGAACAGGTGTTTGAGGTGATGGATGAACTGGCGCTAAAAGATTTGGAAGGTGTATTCCATGCATATTCAGGAAGTTATGAAACATATTGCAGACTTAAAGGATATGGCGACATAAAGATAGGTATTGGGGGTGTTCTTACATATAAGAATGCAGGTGTTGCAAAGGTTATAGAGAGTGTTCCGCTTGAGGATATACTTCTTGAGACTGATGCCCCATGGCTCACTCCTGTGCCATATAGAGGTAAGAGAAATGAGAGTACTTATATACCCATAATTGCCCAAAAAGTGGCTGAAATAAAGGGATGTTCACTTGAACAGGTGGCAAATGTGACCACATCAAATGCCAAGCTGTTGTTTGGAATATAAAATGCCTATGAAAAACAGATCTATATTATTGATTTACACAGGTGGAACGATAGGTATGAAGCAAGATCCTGATACTCTTGCCCTTGTTCCATTCAATTTTAACCAGATTCAGGAGGAGGTGCCGGAGTTGAGAAAGTTCGGCTGTACCATTGATTCATATTCGTTCAATCCTGTAATTGATTCATCAGATGTGGTCCCGTCGTTCTGGATGGAGCTTGCCGAGATAATAAGTATCAACTATAAAAAATATGACGGTTTTGTAGTGTTGCATGGTACCGACACGATGTCCTATTCAGCCTCCGCATTGAGTTTCATGCTTGAGGATCTTGAAAAACCAGTAGTCTTTACAGGAAGCCAGCTCCCTATCGGTATGTTGAGGACAGACGGAAAGGAGAATCTGATCTCCTCAATAGAGATTGCCGCAGCTCAGGACGCAAACGGCAGGGCAATGGTTCCTGAGGTCTGCATATACTTTGAGAGTTATCTCTACAGGGGAAACCGTACAACAAAATACAATGCCGAAAACTTCAGGGCATTCCGTTCTGCCAACTATCCTGTTCTGGCGGAGGTGGGAATACACATCAAGTTCAATACATCCTTTATAAGGTATCCAAAAGAGTGGGGCAAACCACTGAAGGTAAATAAGGGTATTGATACCCGTGTAGGAGTACTCAAGATCTTCCCCGGAATAACGCCCCAGGTGATGGATGCTGTAATAGATACACCCCATATAAGGGCTGTGATTGTTGAAACATTCGGTTCGGGCAATGCGCCTACCAGTGAATGGTTTGTGAAGAGCATAAAGAGGGCTGTCGGGAAGGGGCTGATAGTTCTGAATGTTACTCAATGTCAGGCAGGTAGTGTTGATATGGATGCCTACGCTACAGGCGTGGCACTCAAGAATGTGGGGGTTGTAAGCGGTTATGACAGCACATTTGAGGCAGCCCTCACAAAATTATTTTTTTTACTGGGACAAAGTGATGATAATGACATTGTTAGGCAACGTTTGGCCCATAGTGTCAAAGGAGAAATATCAATATAATTGTATCTAATTAAAATATTTTGCGTAAATTGCGCGATATTTTATAATATGCTATAAAATACTATTAACTATTTAAATACATTGTTTAATATTTTAATTACTCAAAAAATTATGAAAAAAACTTTCATGTTTTTGGCAGCATTTGGCCTTATTGCACTTGCTGCACAAGATCTTTTCGCACAAGACGCTGCTGCTGATTTGCTAGCAGGCCAATCAGATGTTCCTGTGTACCAACAGCTAAAAGCAAAATTCATTGAGGGTGGTGCTGGTTTCATGGGCGCTGTTCTTTTGTGTCTTATCTTCGGTTTGGCTCTTTCAATCGAGAGAATCATTTATCTAAACCTTGCTACTACTAACAATGCTAAATTGCTAGCTAAAGTTGAGGAGGCTCTTCAGAATGGTGGCGTTGAGGCTGCTAAAGAGGTTTGCCGTAACACTCGTGGTCCAGTTGCAAGCATTTTCTATCAGGGTCTTAGCCGTGCAGAAGAGGGTGTAGACGTAGTTGAGAAAGCAGTTGTTTCTTACGGTGGCGTTCAGATGAGCCAGCTTGAGAGCGGTCTTTCTTGGATTCAGTTGTTCATCACTACAGCTCCTTCACTTGGATTCTTGGGTACAGTGCTTGGTATGATCGCTGCATTCGACGCTATTGAGGTTGCAGGTGATATCTCTCCTAACATTGTAGCTGGTGGTATGAAAGTTGCGTTGATTACAACCGTAGGTGGTTTGATCGTTGCTATTATCCTTCAGTTCTTCTATAACTACATCGTTTCTAAGATTGATAGCATCGTTCTTTCAATGGAGGACGCTTCTATTTCTCTAGTTGATTTGGTTGTTAAATACGTAAAAAAATAATTTGATTTAAAATGAAATTCACAAAATACATTTCAGTATTGTTGCTAATCGTATCTGCAATCCTTGCTGTAGTATTCTACACATCAGGATATTCAGATGGTATGGTAACAACTATAATCAACTGGGCTCTTGTCCTATCTGCTATTGCTTTGGTAGGTGCAGTGCTTATGCCTCTTTTCTTCAGCAATGGTAAAGGAAAGAAAGGTATGTTGGTTAAAGTAGCCTTTGTGGCTGTTCTTTGCGTTATCTCTTATTTCCTTGCATCACCAGAGGCTGTTGAGGGTTCAAGAGTTGCTGCAACAGAGTCAGCTTGGAAATATACTGATGCTGGATTGATTCTAACTGCTCTATTGTTTGTTATTGCAGTTTTGGGTATCGTACTTGGTCCAGTTATCAGCAGCGCTAGAAATAAATAATAATTCAGATATAACACACATTAGATTATGGCTATTAAGAGAAATGCAGAAGGCATTAACGCTTCATCATCGGCCGATATCGCTTTCTTGCTATTGATCTTCTGGTTGACTACAACTACAATGAACTCCGATAAGGGTCTTCAGCGTCGTTTGCCTCCTATGCCTGATGAGAATCAGCAACAAGAGGATGCTAAAGTCAACCGCAGAAATATCATCCAGGTTAAGATCAATGCTGCAGACAGAATTATTGCAGGTGGTCAGATTATGGAGATTTCTGAGATTAAAGACAAGATTGTTGAGTTCGTGACCAATCCTTTGAATCTTGACAACCTTCCAGAGAAGGAGATGAAGGATATTGAGGGATTTGGCCAGTATGCAGTTTCTAAAGGTGTTGTATCATTGCAGAATGACCGCGGTACTAGTTACAATTCATATTTGCAGGTTCAGAATGAGCTTGTAAAGGCTTTCAACGAAATTCGTGATGATTTTGCAGTGAAGAATTACGGTAAGAAATATAATGCTTTGGATGAGGACAAGCAGAAGATTGTCCGTGAAGCTATTCCGCAGAATATTTCAGAGGCCGAGCCTAAAGATATTAGTAAACGTAGATAAAATTAGGAGGATATAAAATTATGGCTAAATTTAATAGAGGCGGTAAAAAAGAGGTTCCACCATTGGCAACCACATCTCTTCCTGATATCGTATTTATGTTGCTGTTCTTCTTTATGGCAACAACCCAGTTGAGAGAGGAGACTGCCCTTGTGACAGTTAAACTTCCACAAGCATCAGAGATTGCTAAATTGGAGAGAAAAGACCTTGCATCTTACATCAATATCGGTACTCCTGTTATTTCAAAACAGGCTGAATTTGGTACAGATGCTCGTATACAGTTGAATGATTCATTCAAGACAACTGATGATATTAGAGACTTCGTTGCAGCTGAGCGTGAGAATTTGAGCGAGGCTGACAGAACTTTCATGACAGTAGTTATCAAAGCTGACGAGAATGTTCGTATGGGTATCATCACTGACGTAAAACAGGAACTTAGACGCTGTTCAGCGCTTAAGATCATGTATTCAGCACGTCAGGCTGGTCCAGAAAATTAGTCTTTAAGTCTAGTTATAAAAAGAGGTAACTTGTATAAGTTGCCTCTTTTTTTTTTGTACCTTTGGAGCATATTTTAGAATATAAATTCTTTGAAAGATGAAAAAAAATTTGTCGGGAGCAGTGTCTATGTTTTTGGCACTACTTTTTGTTGTCTCATCCTGCTGCAACAATAACCATAAGCAGGCAAAGTATGTTTTCTATTTTATAGGCGATGGTATGGGCTTTGCGCACGTTGCATTGGCTGAGGCCTATAATGCCGCCAAACAGGGTAAAATTGGTAGCGAACCGCTGGCTTTTACCCAATTCCCGGCTATGGGAATGGCGACTACCTATTCCGCAAGCAATATGATTACCTGTTCATCTGCAGCCGGAACTGCATTGTCGACTGGATTTAAAACAAATAACGGCATGTTGGGTGTTACACCTGATACTTCAAATCTTGTAAGTATAGCCAAAATGATACATAATTTTGGCTATAAGGTTGGTATTATGTCAACGGTTACTATAGACCATGCAACACCTGCTGCATTCTATGCAAATTCTGCCGCCAGAAATGATTACTATTCAATTGCAGCGCAGTTGCCGTTAAGCGGTTTCGAGTTCTTTGGTGGAGGTGGATTCGGTGGCGTTGAAAAAGAGGGCGACAGAAAGCCCCTATATGACATTGTAGCGGAAAATGGCTATGCAGTTGCTATGGGTGCAGAGGATTTTGAGGCGAAAAAAGGATCTGCTGAAAAGATTCTCTTCTTCCAGGAGAGTGCAGATGCAAACAATATCCTTCCTTACTCATTTGAGCGCGAAGAGAGTGATCTCTCCCTTGCACAGGTAGTTGAGGCTGCAATAGAGTTTCTCGACAATGATAAGGGATTCTTTATTATGGCAGAAGGTGGTCAGATTGACTGGGCTGCCCATGCAAATGACATTACAAATACTATACATGAAACTATAGATTTTGATGAGGCAATCCAGGTTGCCTACCAGTTCTACCTCAAACATCCCGATGAAACCCTTATAGTTGTAACTGCAGATCATGAAACAGGTGGCTTGACATTGGGCAGAACAAAAGGTTATGTGTTTGATTTGGCGTCAGTTCCAGGCAGAAAGGCGCAAATGACCACATCAGAGAGGGCTGACATCAACAACTACATGGAGCATACTCCGGTTGACTCATTGTCAAAAGCGGCAAAAATAGGCTGGACTACAACATCACATACTGGAGCTGCTGTGCCGGTATTTGCCGTAGGTGCCGGATCTGAATCATTTGTGGGTAGAATGGACAATACCGATATTCCAAAGAGAATAATGGATGCCATGGGCCTTCAGTTCAACTAGTATAAACTGTAAAAATATAATTATATGAGAAGAGTTTTTAAACCTCTATTTTTTGCATTGTCGGCTCTATTGTTTGTTATGCAACCTACATTGTCTGATGCGGCAAATAAGGGTGCCAAAAAGTATGAACTTCCAAAGCGTGAATTTAGAGGAGCCTGGATACACACCGTTGGAAACAGGCAGATGCGAACAATGAATGTTGAACAGATCAAGGCACTGTTCATAAATACGTTGGATTCACTTGCGCTTGCTGGTTGCAATGCTGTGGTATTTCAAGTCAGACCAACTGCTGATGCCTTTTATGTTTCTGATCTTGAGCCTTGGAGCAGGTACCTTACAGGTGTGCAGGGCAAGGCCCCTGAAGGAAATTGGGATCCGCTCGCTTTTATGGTGGAGGAGAGTCACAAGAGGGGCATGGAACTCCATGCATGGTGTAATCCTTACAGGGTAACATCAGAGGCTACCGACTCACTATGTGCAGAGCATATATTTTTCAAGAAACCCGAAATATTTGTAAAACATGGAAAACAATGGTACTTCAATCCATGTGAGCCGGCATCAAGGGAGCATACTGTAAAGGTTATCTCCGATATTGTAACCCGCTACGATGTTGATGCAATTCACTTTGATGACTATTTCTATCCATACCCTATTGAGGGTGAAGAGTTTGATGATCAGGCTGCCTTTGAAAAGTATGGACCGGAGCATGGTTACACACAACCTGAGCAGAAGGCGGACTGGCGCAGATACAATGTTACATTGCTTATTAAAGAGCTTAATGATGCAATAAAATCAATCAAGCCTTGGGTAAGGTTCGGTATAAGCCCGTTCGGCATCCACAGGAACAAAAAGGATACTCCCGACGGAAGCGGCAGCGAGACCAACGGCCTCTCCAACTATGAGCAGCTCTATGCCGATGTTCCGCTATGGGTGGAGAAGGGTTATATAGATTACAATGTTCCGCAGCTTTACTGGGAGATAGGGCACGCCAAGGCTGACTACGAGGTGCTTATCAACTGGTGGAATAACAACACTCCAAAGGGGCATTTCTATGTGGGACAGAGCATAAGCACATTCGGGAAGGCAGATTTGCAGAACCCCAATACAACCCAGATGAGAAGAAAAATGGAACTTGTAAGAACTCTCCCTAATGTCCACGGAAACGTATGGTGGCCAGGCTGGAGCATCATAAGGAACTCGCATAATATTGCCGACAGCCTTGTTAATGTATATCAGAAATATCCGGCCCTTGTTCCAGTCTATTCAGATTTGGACAAAAAGGCTCCGAAAGCCCTCTCTAACATTGCAAAGGATGGTCACTATATCCGTTGGCAGCAGAATGAAAAGGATGCGGCAAATCCTATGCAGAAGGCCCTTTTCTACATTGTTTACTGCTTCCCTGATGGTGTGAAAGCAGATATAGGCAACTCAAAATATATCCTTAAAATAACCGATGAGTTGCAGTATAATGTGGTTGAAGAGAACAGGAATCATGGCGCCGGCTGTAAATACGTGGTTACTGCGGTAGACCGTTGCTGGAATGAGAGTGCGCCGTCAAAAGGATTGTGGTATTGAAAATTAGAGATATGAAAAAGATTGCATTATTGTTTTTGGGCCTTATGATTGTTTTTATGGGTCAGGCACAGGAGAAGAAGTATTCAGACCACTACTACAAGAGGGTGGCACAGTTTCAGCACGAGACTCCAATTACGGAGGAGGATATTGTTTTGCTTGGCGACAGCCTTACCGAGGGCGGTGAGTGGAGCAAATATTTTCCTAAAACTGAGGCGAAACTGAATAAAAAGGGTGGTGCTATAAGGAACAGGGGCATTGTCGGTGATACAGCAGAGGGAATTTATGACAGGCTGGAGCAGATTACTCCGGGTAATCCACGCAAACTCTTCTTCCTTTGCGGCGCAAATGATGTGAGCCACGACCTCTCTGCCGATACAATTGCAGCACGTATTGAGAAGGTTTTGGTAAGGATCAAGCAGGAGTGCCCAAAAACAAAACTCTATCTCCAGAGCATGCTTCCATTCAACGAGAGTTTCAAAAGATATAAGAAACTTGACGGTAAAACATATATGGTGGCTCTTGTAAATGAGAGACTTGAGCAGTTGGCAAAAAAACTCAAGATTACCTATATAAATATTCATCCGCTGTTTTTGGAGGAGGGTACAGAGAGCATGAATCCTCAGATAAGCCCCGACGGATTACACCTAAAGAAAGAGGGATATGCCATATGGAGTGAGGCAATCAGAAAATATGTGAAATAGTAGAGGCCAAATTTTAAATTATGCGAAGGAGAGTATTGTTAAATAGTACTCTTCTTCGTATTTTTGCAGGTTATTAGAAGAAAACTATATAATAGACATAATATGAGCGAGATTAAAAGAAAAACGGTATCCCAGTTACTGAAAGAGGCTCCCGGAAGTGAAGTCTTGGCAAAAGGTTGGGTAAGAACAAAAAGAGGTAATAAACATGTTGCTTTCATTGCATTGAATGACGGCTCTTCTGTAAATAACATACAGGTAGTTTGTGATACCCAGAATTTCTCGGAAGAATTGTTGAAAGATATTACAACAGGTGCCTGTATTGCTGTAAAAGGTAATCTTGTTGAATCTTTGGGTAAAGGTCAGAGCGTTGAGATTCAGGCAACTGAAATTGAAATATACGGTAAGGCAGATCCTGAGCAGTACCCTTTGCAGAAAAAGGGTCACAGTATGGAGTTCTTGAGGGAGATTGCCCATTTGAGACCACGTACAAACACTTTCGGATGTGTTTTGAGAATAAGGCATGCTATGGCTTTTGCAATCCACAACTACTTCAACTCAAAAGGCTTCTGCTACCTTCACACTCCGCTTATCACAGCATCTGACTGCGAGGGCGCAGGTGCAATGTTCCAGGTTACAACAATGGACTTGAACAATATCCCTAAAAATGAGGAGGGCGGCGTTGATTTTACCCAGGACTTCTTTGGCCGACAGACATCACTTACAGTGAGCGGCCAGTTGGAGGGTGAACTTGGAGCAATGGCATTGGGCAGCATCTACACCTTCGGACCTACATTCAGGGCTGAGAACTCTAACACTCCACGCCACTTGGCAGAGTTCTGGATGGTTGAGCCAGAGGTTGCATTCAATGACATTACCGACAATATGGATCTTGCAGAGGACTTCATCAAGTATCTTGTAAAATATGCTCTTGACAACTGTATGGATGATCTCAAGTTCTTGAATGATATGTTTGACAAGGAGCTTATCGAGCGTTTGAGAGGTGTCATTGATACTGAATTTGTAAGACTTACTTACACAGAGGGTGTCAAGATCCTTGAGGCAAGCGGAGAGAAGTTTGAGTACCCTGTTGGCTGGGGCATTGACCTACAGAGCGAGCACGAGCGTTACCTTGTGGAGAAACACTTCAAGAAACCGGTTATCCTTACAGACTATCCGAAAGATATTAAAGCATTCTATATGAAGCAGAATGAGGATGGCAAGACTGTACGTGCAATGGATGTACTGTTCCCTAAGATCGGTGAGATCATTGGAGGTTCAGAGAGAGAGGCAAGCCTTGAGAAACTTGAGGCAAGAATTGCAGAACTTGATATGGATACCAGAAACTTGTGGTGGTATCTCGATACCCGCCGTTTTGGTACTGCACCTCACAGCGGTTTCGGTTTGGGCTTTGAGAGATTGCTGTTGTTTGTTACAGGTATGGCAAACATCCGTGATGTGATTCCATTCCCACGTACACCAAAATCAGCAGAGTTCTAGTATTAAAAATTATAGGGAATGCTTATAATAGGTATTGCAGGCGGAACCGGTTCGGGCAAGACCACCGTAGTACGCAAACTTAAGGAACTTATGAGTGAAGAGGATTTTGTGGTTATACCGCAGGATGCCTACTACAAAGACAGCAGCCATCTTACAGAAGAGGAGAAGGCTGTGCACAACTTTGACCACCCAGATTCCATAGATTTTGAATACCTTATTGAGCATCTCAATTCGCTTAAGGAGGGTAAACCGGTTGAGCAGCCGGTTTACTCTTATGTTACCTGCTCAAGGTCAAAGACCGAGACTGTGCACGTAAAGCCGGCCCACATAATAATTGTTGAGGGCATACTCATCTTTACATGTGAGCAGTTGCGCCGTATGATGGATATCAAGGTCTTTGTTGATGCCGAGGCTGATGACCGTCTTTCACGTGTTATCTGCAGAGATATAGTTGAACGTGGCAAGACTGTGGAGTGGGTGCTGCGCCGTTATGAGCAGACTGTAAAACCCATGCACCTTCAGTTCATTGAGCCGAGCAAGCGTTATGCCGATATAATAATTCCGCAAGGTGGCCATAATCAGGTGGCAATAGATATGCTGATGGCCATTATAGAGAAAGAGTTGAAAATAAAATAATATTTGTCGGGAAGCGGATATTCCCGACAAATTTGCATTTATATGTTCAAAAGAGTAAAGGAGTACATAAACAGGGAGATTCTGAATACCAAAGAGAGGAGAATAGGCTTCTACTCAACTGTGGTATTTCATCTTGTGATAATAATTGTTCTGCTGGCAACTACAATAAGCAATGTTGTGGCGGAGGAGACCGCCTTTGTACTTGACTTTACCGGTTTGGAGGAGATGGAGCAGAAGATAAAGGAGGAGGAGATAAAGATTCAGGCACAGAAGGCCGTTGAAGATCTTTTGAATGGAAATGTTTCGGCCTCTGCCTACAGGAATGTGGCGGTAGACAGAAGCAGTGGCCGCAACCTCAGGGATGACCGCTTCAAGAATCCTTCACAAGTTTATGATGAGGCCCGTGAACTCCAGAAGAGACTTGACGCTTCCCGCAGGGAGGCAATGATGGAGCAAGGGAGTGATGATGATGTTTCAACAGTCAACCAGGAGAAAAAGGGCAAAACTGAAACATATAAAGGCCCCTCTGTGCTCTCATATTCACTTGATGGAAGAAAAGGAATGTCATTGCCGGTGCCGGTATACAAATGTTATGGCGGAGGCGATGTTTATGTGCAGATTACAGTAAACAGAAGAGGATATGTTGTTGCCGCCTCAATCATTGAAGGGTCATCATCTTCATCCGACGAGTGCCTTATAAAGGCTGCCATTGCTGCAGCCAAAAGAAGCAGGTTCTCCGCATCACAAAGTGCGCCCGAAAAACAGATTGGAGAGATAGCATACAGGTTTATAGCACAATAACAACTGCCCCAAAATGAGTGCCCGAGTTCCTTATCTGTTTCTTATAGCAGCAATCACACTTTTTTTTTCATGCCGTGACAATAGTGCTGCATTAAATCTTCTCAATGAAGTTGATTCATATATTGAGCATTATCCCGACAGTGCTCTGGCCACACTTCGGTCAATTGACCAATCGCAACTCCGTAGTCCCAAGATCAGGGCAAAGCACTCCCTGTTGCTCTCCATGGCTATGGACAAGAATTACATAGATACCACAGACTTTTCTCTATTGCAACCCGCCATAGATTACTATACACACAAAGGCAGTGCAACAGACAAACTCCGTATGTACTATTATAAAGGTGCCATTTACAGAAACCGCCATGATGAAGAGTCAGCAATGGCCGCTTTTGTAAAAGGTCTTGATGAGGGTAAACTCTCCAATGACAATTTGACCAGAGCACGGATGCTGTTTGCTCAAGGCAAAATTTACAGGTCCATATTTGATTTTGAGTCCCATAACAAGTGTATGAGGGAAGCCGCAAATCTATTTAAACTTGGGGGTAAAGAGAGTTCCTGGTTCAATTCTCACAGAAGGCTCTTTTATGGTTATTTTGCACAATCAGATTCAGTAAATGCTTTTAAAGAACTCAAGTATATAGAAAGTATTGTTGATACTGCCCAAAATCTTAACTGGCTTAATCAATATTATGAAATATTGCTCACCTATAGGTCAGACTATGAAAGGGATAGTGTTGCAAATACAATATTGGAATATATTTATAAAGTACCTCACCGCAAAGTGGAATGGCTGAGTGTTGCCGCAGCATATTGTAGGATTAAGGATTATAAAAGTGCTTATGATGCTGTTGAAATGTATAAGCTGTATACAAACGAAAGCCCAACACGTATGTATTCAATTCTATCAGAGATATATGAAAGTTTTAATGATTACGAAAAATCATTAATGTGCTATAAGAAATATTTCCTTCATAGTGACTCATTGAGTCTGTTGCAAATAAGGGAAGATACGCGATTCATGGAGGAACGGCATGCTCTTGAGACAAAAAATACACAACAGCAGAACTTGAGGAGGCTGATACTGTTGGCATCAGTATCGTTTATTCTTATGCTTGTGCTTATTATAGTTCTCATCAGGCAAAAATTGAAGTCAAGCCTACTTGAAAAGAGATTGGTAGAGGCTGAAAAGGAGAGATTGGCACATTCTTATTCACTATTGGAAGAAGAGGTTTCGAGTTTGAAAGAGTTGCTTGACTCAAATATGTCGCTTGACAAATCAATAACAGATATAATAAAGGAGAGAATAGATTTGTTGAACCAACTCTTCATATCAAGAATCAGGGATGAAAAGGAGTTGTGGCGAAAG
>JAFQHE010000044.1 GCA_017398125.1 Bacteroidales bacterium | reverse complement strand
ATTGTCGTTGTCCTTCTCCACTGTCTCATTATTGCAGGCAAATGCCGCAAACAGAAGGAATATGTATATAAGTTTTTTCATATCTATATTCTTTATATGCTTAATATCACTTTAAGATTACCATCCTGGGTTCTGCTCAAATTCGCCTGCCGGATATTTAACAATCTCATTTTGAGGTATTGGCCACCAGTACATGCAGTCTCTCCATACGCGGTCCTCTACTTTCTCCACTTTGTATGTGAAGCCGGTAGGTCTGTTCTTGCTGTCGAAACCTGTAGGGGTAATTACTACTCCGTGGATAGGCTCACCAAGTTTGTCACCTTCTTTCCATCTTCTCAGGTCATAGAATCTATGGCCCTCAAAGCAAAGCTCAATCCAACGCTCATGTTTGATCTTCTCCCTCATCTGGTCTTTAGAGAGACCTTTATCGAGAGGTGGCATATTAACCCTTGCACGGATTGCATTGATTGCACCCTCTGCAGTGTTAATGCCGTCGATTCTCAAAGCTCCCTTTGGATCCTCTCCGTAAGGACCGTATGCCTCATTCATTGCCTCCGCATAGTTGAGAACAAGCTCAGCAAAACGGAACTCATGGCGGCGACGGCTTGGAGTAGTATAGTATCCTGATTTATATCTATAGAATTTCTCAGACAAGAACTTACAATAGTAGTATCCTGTTTTTGTAGAGTTAGGCAACAATCTGTTTCTGTGAACACCACCTTCGTATGTATCTATGTAGTAACCCTTAGAGCTGCTGGATCCCCAGAACTTACCATTATAGTTAATTGAAGCATAGAAACGTGGGTCTCTGTTTGCATAAGGATCTTTTGCATGGTCTGGATTGTTCCAGTCAAAAGGTACAGCTTTTCTGTCGGCGCCTGTTCCTGTTACAACCTCAAACTCATCCACCATCTCCTGAGTAGGGTTGGTATATCCATAACATCCGTCAACTCCGGCAGGAAGAGAGTAGTACTCATTTCTTCCAGAATAGTAGGTTGTTTTACCTGTTGCGAAGATGATCTCCTTATTCTCCATATTTGCATTCAGAACAACAACATCATTATAAGAGCCACTCTTGTTATAAGAGTATGGTCTGCCGAATTGTGTAACCTTTGTCAACTGATAGAAATCATTATCATTGATAGCTTCACGTGCAGCATCTGCAGCATCAATCCATCTCTGAACATCACCGGTGGTGTTCTTTGGAGCACCCCAGCCTTCCCAGTTTCCTTGATACAATGGAGATGCATAATATAGAAGAACTCTCGATTTCAATGCCTGGGCTGCGGTGCGGTCAACACGACCCCAGTTTGCCTCATCCCACAATGTTGGCAGGCTGTCTCTTGCAGCGTCACAATCTTTTACAATCTGAGCAACACACTCATCAATTGTATTTCTCGGACGGAGCAGTGATTGCGGATCACTAGGGTCTTCCGGTACTGTAGAGATTACAAATCTACCATAAGCCCTGAGCAACCAGAATTGGAGTAGTCCTCTCCAGAAATAGGTCTGACCTTTGAAATAAGTAAGCTCTTTTGCCTTTGTAGGGTCACTTGGGTCATCAATCAACAAATCTGTTTTGTGTACATTCTGTAGGAAGATGTTTGCCCTTCTGATACCTACATAAGAGTTAAGGTATGGGCTTCTGCTATATCGTCCGCTGTTCCAAGGGCCTCCATATAGGAAAGTAGGCATATTGGTAGGGTTCCATACTCCATTGGTGAAGTTCTGCACAGCACATGTAGATACAGAGTGCTCAGACTCATCGGTTGCAGAGGATAACATACCGTAACCGGTAATATCATATATGTATGGGCACATTATCTGGTCGGCATAGAGCACATCCACCATACCTTTGGCATAATCATATGTATTCCATACATCCTCTTCTGTTCTTGCAGCATCTGGTGGCCATGGCTCCAAAAAAGGTCTCTCACACGAGGCCAAAGAGGCCACCATTATCACAGATAGTATAAATATATTATAGAACTTTTTCATAACTCTTAGAATTTAACTTGTACACCAAAATTGAAAGTTTTCAAGAACGGATAACTTGAAATTCCAGATGCTGTATCCTCAGGGTCAAAATAATCCAAATTAGAGAATACTGCTGCATTCATTGCCTTTGCATATACTCTAAGGCCATAAATCTTAACTTTTTCCAGCATCTGTTTAGGGAAATTGTAGCCCAACTCTATGTTTTTCAATCTCACATAAGAGATGTCTTTTGCCCAATATGTTGAGTATCTCCAGTTGTTGTCATTGGCAACAGTTGTAAGTCTTGGATATGTTGCAGTTTCCCAGTTGTTGGTACCATCCTCAAATGTCTGGTATCTGCCCAATGCTATGTCAGAAATCTTTCCATTTCCTTCAAATGCCCACATTGCTGCATTGTTAAGGTAACTGCTGCGCAATGAACTTCCCTGGAACACTACTGTAAGATCCAATCCTTTATATCCGAAGAAGAGGTTCAATGCTCCATTAAGTCTTGGCAGAGTTGGCTCTGCGATGCGTGTATAGTCATTACTGTTGATGACACCGTCACCATTTATATCCTTATATTTGATATCACCAGGCTGGTATGAACCGAACTCCTGAACAGGACTGTTGTTGACATCTTCCCAATCCTTGAACAATCCCAACGATACAAGTCCATATCCTACCATAACGCCATCACCGGTCTGTACAAGATTCTCATAGGCACGTAGAGGCTCACCCATCTCAATGATCTTGTTCTCGTAGTAATCTACATAACCTCCGATACCGTATGTGAAATCACCCACTTTGTCCTGCCAGTTCAAAGTAACCTCAAAACCTTGTGAATCAACTCTACCGTCGTTCATAATTGGCAAACGTGTATCAAACATACCGATTATTGTAGGAAGAGAACCCTCACTCACGTTGAAGATTTTGTTTCTCTTCTCTTTCCAGAAATCAACGCCTAAGCTCAATCTGTGTCTGAACATCTCAGCCTCGAGTCCGATATTCATCATCATGGCCTTCTCTGTCTCTATTCCAAAGTTAGGAATTCTACCCTCCTTCATGAATACAGCTTCTTGAGCCAATGAAGTTCCAAAGTATTGCTGATCTGAATAAGTCCACCATCTTGCTCTTGCAGGATATCTCTCTGCTACACTGTTGATATCAACATATGTATATGAATCATTACCTGTTATACCCCAAGAAGCTCTAAGTTTCAAATAATCTAACCAGTTGGCTTTCTTCATGAAATTCTCCTCAGAAATTACCCATGCCGCACTAACTGCAGGATAGAACTCTTTCTTGTTTGCAGTGTAGAAGAATTTGTCACTACCTGAATAGTTTCCTACAAGGTCGAGGAACAATCTGTTGTCGTATGAATAATTCACGCGAGCATTGAAACCCTGCCATTTCTCATCTGAATAGTTACCTTGTCTGAACTCAAGGCGGGTATGATCATATGATATGAATGCGGAGATACCATGTTTGCCGAATGTGCGGTCGTAGCTCAATTTTGCATCGAGTCCATTCTTACGGTTTACATTATAAGAACCCTCTGTTGAGAGTGAAGATTCAGTACCATAACTTTTATATACAGGGTTGCCGTCTGCATCTTCTTTGTACTCCCATACTCTGAAAGAACGGTCTTTGGTTACTGTATAAGTATTGTATCCATCCATGTAGTAACGGAACTGGAATTTCAAGCCAGGAGTTATGAACTGGCCCAAATCGCCGTTCAATGTTGCGGTTACCTGGTAATATCTTCTTGTCTGGTCGCTATAACCATTATATGAAGTATAACCAAGCGGGTTGTTTTTATACAATGAGTTACCTCCAAGCATCAGAATCTCTTTGTTCAAATCTGGCTCAATACCCATAAAACTGAGCGGGAATGCATTTGAAGGGTAAGTTGAGAGAATACCGAACAATCCGTCCATACCGCCGCTAGGATAACGTCTGTCCTCTATTCTGCCTGCGATATTCGCATTGAGTACCAACCATTTCGCCAAGTTAACATCCACATTGGATCTCATGTTGTACCTGCTGTAACGGTTTCTTGTCTTGAAATCAGGGTTCTCATCATCACGTTTGACAAGGGCCTTCTCCAAAGTGTAACCCAAGTGTACAAAATATCTTACTGCCCTGTTTCCACCCGACATGCTCAATGTAGTCTTGTGCTGGAATGCAGATTTTGCAAGGAATTCACCATAGTAATCTACGTCAGGGTGAGTAAGAGGTGATGACTGTGTTCTGTATTTGTCCAAATCCTCCTCTGTATACATAGGCTCTTTACCATCATTTGTAAGTGCCTCATTGTATAGTCTGGCATAATCGTAAGAACCGAGGAAATTAGGAAGTCTGGTTGGTGTTACAAAGCCTGAACTGATATCCAGATCTATTGTTCTTCTGTTAAGCTGTCCTTTCTTTGTGGTTGCCATAATAACACCATTAGCACCTCTCAAACCGTAAACTGCTGTTGCTGCTGCATCCTTGAGAACGCTGATGCTCTCAATCTCCTCTGCATCAAGCTGTGTGAAATCCCTCTCAAAGCCATCTACTATAATAAGTGGAGCATATGAACTACCCTTATCGAAAGAGTTCATTCCACCATCCAACAAGGTTCTTACGCCCCTCACTTTCATTGTTACGTTGTCAACGCCAGGAGCTCCTACTGCATCTTTTACCAAAAGGCCTGGAGCCTTACCTGAGAGGGCGCTGCCCAATGATGAAGTTGGAGACATATTCAAAGTTTCCGATGACACAGTGGTCACAGCTGCTGTATTGGCTCTCTTTGTTGTTACATAATACGGCATGTAGATATCTACATTCGACATCTCCTCCGCTTCAACCATGGTTATGTTCATAAACTCGCCATCCTTTACTACCACCTGAAGATTTTCGTAATATGGCTCGCTGAATACCAATATCGAACCTGCCTTTGGTACAGTGATAGTGAAATGTCCGTCATCATCTGTCTCTGTGTAGATGAACGACTCCTGCACTGTAACCTCAACGCCTACCATCTCT
>JAFQHE010000043.1 GCA_017398125.1 Bacteroidales bacterium | reverse complement strand
TGTGTGTGTTTACACCTTTTTTTGTAACTACCAAATTTTCAATAAAATATTTTGCGGTAATATTTACATTACCACACCCGAAACTGGTGTTATATACTACATTGTTTTGGTACATTATCAAAAATTTATCGCAATAATACCACAAAAGTACTAAAAAAGTATAATATAATTCGTAAATAAATACTATCATTTACAAGTTGGCAACATACTTTGTCTTCAATTGGAATTTTATTGGCTTTTCGCTCCCTCGTTCAGTTCTGTCAATGTACTATAAATCGCTTGCAGACAACTATTATTCCAGGACTTTCCCTGTCTTTTGATTTTTCTTACTATCTTTGTATAAAATGTGAAATAATATATGGAAGAGAGAGAGAATTTGCCTATTGTTGCACTTATTTATGATTTTGACGGCACATTGTCGCCAGGAAATATGCAGGAGTACTCATTTATTGGCGCAGTTGGAATGGAGAAAGAGGAGTTTTGGGCTGAGACGGCAGTTATGGCAGAGAATCAGGATTCCGACAATGTGCTGGTATATATGCTCCTGATGCTCGAAAAGGCCAAACAGACAGGCAAACCAATCAGGGAGGAGAGTTTCAGGGAGTTCGGAAAATCTGTAGAACTCTTTAAAGGCGTAAAGGAGTGGTTCAAACGAATAAATGACTATGGTCTTGAACATGGAATAAAGGTTGAGCACTATATCAACTCTTCCGGCACCAAAGAGATTATAGAAGGAACATCTATTGCCAATGAATTCAAGACAATCTTTGCATGCTCCTTCTATTACGACAAAAACGGTGATGCAATATGGCCCGCCGCTGCAGTAAATTACACCAACAAGACCCAATTTTTGTTTAAAATAAACAAAGGTATCTTCAGTATCAGGGATTCAGTAATGACCAACTCATCAATTCCTGAAGATGAAAAACGCGTCTCATTCAACAATATGGTCTATTTTGGCGATGGAGAGACCGATGTGCCATGCATGAAACTGATAAAACAACTTGGTGGTACCTCTGTAGCAGTCTATGAACCTGGCAATGAAAAGAAACTGAATATTGCCCAGAATCTTATGAAACAGGACAGGGTCAACTACCTTTGCCCGGCCGACTACTCAGAAGGAGGCAAACTTGACACTCTTGTCAAGACTCTGATAAGAAGAATTAAGGCAGACGAAGATCTTCTCAAGATCAGGAAATCTGAAATCAGCAACTTCTGAAACAAACATTGTTTAGTGTAAACAGAGCAAGCAAAAGAGAATGATCAAAACAGCAGCAGTATATCTCGGATCAAAGAACGGTATAACTCCCGACTTTGCAGAAACTGCAAAACAGATGGGGCAGGCACTTGCCGCAGCAGGAATAGCAGTTGTATACGGAGGAACCAACATAGGTACAATGACCGCAATGGCCGATGGTGTACTAAATGCCGGCGGCAAAGTTACCGGAGTAATTCCCCAGACATTTGACAGTAGAAGCATTACTAACGATAAGGTGACTAAATGCATTAAAACTAAAGACCTTAAAGAGAGAAAAGAAATAATGGAATCTTTGAGTCAGGCTGCTATAATACTTCCAGGAAGTTACGGCACAATGGATGAACTTTTCGAATATGCCGTCAATAACCAGTTGGGCAAACTCAATCGCCCGATATTTATACTTAACCACAAAGGTTTCTATAATCCGCTGCTGCAGCAACTTGATATAATGGTAGAGAGAGGTTTCCTTACCAAAGAACTAAGGGAGATGATGCACAACTGCACCACACCGCAAGATATTATCAAAGGAATAGAAGAGTTCAACAGCAAGGGCCTGAACAGCCTGTAGGTAGATTTAAAGCAATTTGGCCAAACGATTATGAGAAGAGATGGTGAAGAAGAAAAGAAAAGAGTGAAGAAGAGATGAAGAGATGAAGAGATGAGTGAAGAAGAAAAGCGAACCTAAACAAAAGAGATAGAAAAACAACTAAAGAAAAGAGTCAGAGATGGAATTCATTACCGATATAGTAACCTTTGTAAATAACATCCTTTGGAGTTATGTGCTTATAGCAACACTTATTGCTTGTGGGCTATGGTTTACATTCAAGACAAAGTTTGTCCAGTTCAGGATGATTGGGCACATGTTTAAACTATTACTTGAAACAGGCACAGATAAGATAAAAGGAAACAAGAAGTTAAACAACGAAAAAAAGGAGAGAAAAATTTCATCATTTGAGGCTTTCGCCGTTTCAATTGCCGGTCGCGTCGGTACCGGAAACCTTGCAGGTGTTGCAACGGCAATTGTTATCGGCGGCCCTGGCGCAGTCTTCTGGATGTGGTTAATTGCACTGATTGGTTCCGCAAGCGCATTCATTGAATCCACTCTTGCCCAAATGTATAAACTCAAAGGAAAAGACTCTTTCATTGGAGGACCTGCATACTATATCGAAATTGGCCTGAAAATGAAGTGGTTGTCTGTTGCTTTTGCAATTTTTACTATCCTTACATTCGGATTTGCATTCAACTCAGTTCAGAGCAACACTCTAAGCGCAGCATTAGGTCAGGCATTTGGATTGAGTCCAGTACTTATAGGCGTTGTAACCACCATACTTACAATAATAGTAATCTTTGGCGGAATACAGAGTATAGCAAAGGTAAGCAGTGTGATTGTGCCAATAATGGCAATAGGATACGTACTGATTGCATTTATAATTATAATAGTGAATATCACCCAATTACCTGATGTTATTAAAATCATTGTTTCAAATGCTTTCGGTATTGAGCAGGCAGTTGGTGGAGGTGTTGGTGCAGCTCTTATGCAAGGTATCAGAAGAGGACTTTTCAGCAATGAGGCAGGTATGGGTTCTGCTCCGCATGCTGCAGCAACAGCAAATGTTTCACATCCTGTAAAACAGGGATTCATTCAGGCCTTAAGTGTATTTACAGATACCCTCCTGATTTGCAGCTGTACCGCATTCATCATTCTCTTCAGCGGTTCGCCTCTTGACGGTTCAATCAATGGTGTGCAATTGACACAATTTGCCCTTAATAATGAGATTGGCAGTTTTGGAACATACTATATTGGATTTATACTCATTTTCTTTGTATTCAGCAGCATTTTGGGCAACTACTATTATGGAGAGGCCAATGTTGAATATCTTGTAAAAGAGAGGGGTGCAGAAACCCGAAAAAAGATAATCTTCCTATACAGGTTGCTTGTTTCCGCAAATGTTATGGCAGGTGCCATAATGAGCCTTGACCTTGCCTGGAATATTGCCGACATCACAATGGGAATGATGGCCCTTTGCAACATGACCGGTATAGTATTGCTCGGCAAATATGCCATCAGACTCTTGAAGGATTACCAGAGCCAACTTAAAGAGGGCAAAGATCCGGTATTCAACAAAGAGATTGTACCGGAAATAAAGGATCAGTTGGAATGCTGGTAGACAACCATTCCAACTGACTCAGTGTTAGCAGCGCAGGTTTGCTGCTGCACGCTAATCTGCAGGCATTGAAAAAGCGGTAATATTTCCAAAAACAATTGGAGAGATCATCTGATTAGATGCCAAAAAATCTCTCCCTGATATGTCCTGCTATAATTTCGGCACATTTGTCGGTGCCATAGAAACTTGAGTCGAGGCATAGATTGTATGCCGACGAGTGGCCCCACTCCTTATATGTGTAATAATTGTAGTATTCTGCACGCTTTTTGTCCTCCTTGCGCATGTGCTCAAGAAGTTGTTCATCTGAAAACTGTTTGAAGCCATCCATCTTTACACTCTTGCGAAGACGAGCAATCCTGTCGGAGTCAGAGGCGGTAATGAATATGCTCATGCAATTTGGCTCCTGTCTCAAAATATAGTCGGCACATCGTCCAACAAATATTGCAGAACCTTTTGAGGCAATTTCTGTAATGATTTCGCTTTGAATCTTAAAGAGTTCTGACTCGTCAAGCACAGATGATGAGCCTCCAAAGTTATTGTAGGCCATATTTGAGAAAGAGAGACCAAAGAGTCCTCCCCTGCTCTTTCTTGGGCTCTCATCAGCCTTTTCAAAAAATTCCGGAGATATTCCGCTCTCTTTGGAAGCAATTTTAATCAACTCTTTATCATACATAGGAATTCCAAATATTCCCGACAATTTATTTGCTATTTCAAGTCCACCGGCACCCAACTGGCGGCCGATTGTAATGTAATATTTAGAATCCATTGTCCTGTGCTTTAAATTTCTTTATCTGGTTAACTAAAAGGAATGATGCAATTATGCTTGACATTGCATCTGAAATTGGCATACTCCACCATACGCCATTGACCCCCAAAAAAGTAGGAAGTATCAGCAGACATGGCAGAAGGAAGATCAGTTGTCGGGAGAGTGAGAGGAATATTGCCTTTCCAGCCATTCCAACGCTCTGGAAAAAGTTTCCTGTCACCATCTGGAACCCGACTATTGGAAAGACCGCAAATACAATCCTTGTTCCTGTTTTGCAGATATTTATAAGTTCCGGATCTGATGTAAACAAAAGAATGAATGCATCCGGTATGAACTGAGCAATCAAGAATCCTGTAGTTGTAACACATGTTGCACATATAATTGTAGTAATCAACACTTTATGCACCCTATCAAATTTCTTTGCTCCAAAATTGTATCCTGCAATAGGCTGCATACCCTGGTTGAGTCCCATCACAATCATAACAAAAATGAAGGCTATACGGTTTACTATTCCATAGGCACCGATTGCAAGGTCTCCTCCATATTTCTGAAGTCCCTGGTTAATTACAATAACCACGAGACACGCTGCAAGATTCATTGAAAACGGAGCAGCTCCAATAGAGAGGATGTCCTTTACAATACGTCTGACAAGTTTATATGTTCCTTTTGCAAAATGGACCACATTATTCTTGTTTGAAAACATTTTGAGAAGCCAGCAAAGGGCAAGGAACTGAGCTATTATTGTTGCAATGGCGGCTCCCCTAATCCCCCAGTCAAAGAGGTAAATGAATATAGGGTCAAGAATAGTATTTATAATTACGGTAAATATTGTAGCCTGCATTGCCTGTTTTGGAAAGCCGGATGCCCTCTGAACTGCATTCAGACCCAAATACATGTGAGTAACAACATTACCGAGCAATATTATTTCCATATACTCCCTGGCATAAGGAAGCGTCTGGTCACTCGCTCCAAAGAAATAGAGTATCGGATCGAGGAACAGATATATAAGAACCATATAGACAACACCTATAATTGTATTGAGGGTAACCACATTACCCAATACATTGCGTGCCATTTCATAGTTCTTCTGGCCAAGTAGAACCGAAATTGAAGTTGAAGCACCAACACCGACAAGTGAGCCGAAGGCTGCACCAAGATTCATCAGTGGAAAGGTAAGTGCAAGACCCGCTATGGCAAGAGTTCCTACACCATGGCCAATGAAAATGCTGTCAACCATATTGTAGAGAGAGGAGGCCGTCATTGCAATAATGGCAGGAATTGCATATTGTCTCAAGAGTTTTGGGATACGTTCTGTTCCCAATTCGGTTGGAATAACCGTCTTTACAGTCATAAATATTCGCTTTTATTTTGCAAAAATACCAAAAAAGAGGTTAGGGCAAGTCACATTTTTACAAATAATATTAACTTTACAAGTCAAGAATTGTTCTAGAAATTCCAACAGATTTCTGGAACATCTTTCAATATATGTTGCACTTAATTTGACTAAAGATGGAATCTATTGGATATAATCCGCTGACTGGCTTGAAAAGGACCAATTACAGAATACTTATGGAGAAGAGGATAAAAAGGGTTCTTATGATATGCAGCAGTTATGACGCATATACGCTTGAAGAGGATGGACAGATTGAGGTCCAGTTGTACAGGGAGTATGTAGACTTGAATATAAGCAATCCTCCGGCATTCACATGGGTTACCACTGCAGACGAAGCAAAGGAACTGTTGTTAAATGGTAACGAGTTTGATTTGATTATAAGCATGTTCAATACGGCTGACACCAATATTTTCCAGCTGTCGGGATACTTGAAGGAGAAAGGAATTGAGACACCATTTGTACTCCTTACCCACTTTTCGAAAGAGGTATTCAAACGTATTGAAAATGAAGACCGTTCAGCAATCGACTATATCTTCAGTTGGAACGGCAATGCCGACCTCATTCTTGCAATCATAAAACTTATTGAAGACAAGATGAATGCCGACAACGACATTATTACGGCCGGTGTGCAGTGCATTCTGCTTGTAGAAGACTCCATAAGGTACTACTCGACATACCTGCCAGCCATATATAAACTTGTACTCCAGCAGAGTGCAGAATTTTTGAAAGAGGCTCTCAATGAGCAGCAGCAGAAGATGCGAAAGAGGGCAAGACCAAAGATTCTGCTTGCGACAAATTTTGAGGAGGCAGCAGAACTTTATGAAAAGTACAAGAAAAATATTCTGGGTGTAATTTCTGATATCGGCTTTACAATGAGAAGGAATGAACCCTCTTCGGCCGAGAATCTTGAAGCTGGAATTATGCTTGCGCAGATGATAAAGGAGGACAACCCTTATATTCCAATCCTGCTACAATCGAGCCAGGAGTCGTTAAGAAGCAAGGCTGAGGCTCTTGGATGCGGTTTTTTGGTAAAATATTCTGTTACATTGCTCCTCGATTTGAGTGAATATATAAAGGAGGAGTTTGTATTTGGAGACTTTACCTTCAGGGACTTGACAACTGGCGAAATTATTGGAGTTGCGAAAGATCTCAAAAGCATGCAGGCAATTCTAAACGAGATTCCAGACGATGTACTCTACTACCATACATCAAGAAACAGAATTTCAAAATGGCTCTTCTCACGCGGTCTCTTTATGCTGGCACGCGAGATTAAAAGTCTTGGTTCAAAGGAGTTTGATTCAATTGATGAAATAAGAAAGAGCATTATCCGCAAATTCAAGGATTACAGAATGCTTGTAGGACAAGGTGTTGTTGCCAAGTTCAATCCTGCCACATACAATAAATATATATGGTATGCAAAGATTGGAGAGGGCTCATTAGGCGGCAAGGCGCGTGGACTTGCATTTGTAAACAGTCTTCTTCAAAAGAATGATATGCTTACAAAATATGAGGGAATGAAGGTAATGATTCCCCGCAGCCTTGTAATTGCCACAGACTATTTTGACTGGTTCATCCAGAACAACGGACTCCAGTATGTTATAAATTCAAAGATTTCAGACTCCGAACTTCTTTCAGAATTTGTAAGTTCACGTCTGCCTGAAGATTTGAGCATAAAACTCAGGGCCTACCTTGAGACTGTTGACAAACCTCTTGCAGTACGCTCGAGTTCTAAACTTGAAGACTCACATTTCCAACCATTTGCAGGTATATATTCAACATATATGATTCCGGTCACTGAAAACAAGGACCAGATGCTCAGGCTGCTTGAGAAGGCAATAAAGAGTGTATATGCGTCTGTATTCTTTGCAGCAAGCCGTTCATATATACATACTACAGCAAATATGCTCGGAGAGGAGAAGATGGCTGTTGTAATTCAGGGTGTGTGTGGAACTGAAGACCAGGGATATTATTTTCCTACAATTTCAGGTGTGGCCCGCTCACTCAACCACTACCCTATCTCCGATGAAAAGCCCGAAGACGGTATCGTCAATATGGCATTCGGTCTGGGAAAACTGATTGTTGAAGGCGGACAGGGTTTGCGCTTTTCACCAAAATATCCTTCAAAGATACTTCAACTCTCAACCCCAAAACTTGCCCTGCGCGACACGCAGAACATAATGTATGCTCTGAACCTTGAACCTGAGAAGTTCAAGACTTCAATTGATGAAGGTATCAATATCCAGAAATTTACAATTCCGCAGGCAAGCAGGTTCAGAAACATAAAACACGTTGCCTCCTCGTGGGACATGTATAATGACCGTATTGTCCATAACTCATTTGATGATACCGGATACAAGATCATTACTTTTGCCAACATACTCCAGTTCAACAAATATCCTGTTGCAAAGATTATCAGGGATTTATTGGAGATCTGCGAGCAGGAGCTCCGCAGTCCGGTAGAGATTGAATTTGCGGTAAATCTTGATGTTCCTTACGGTAAGGATGCCATTTTCAATGTATTGCAGGTAAGACCTATAACAAATTATCAGGAGAACAAGGAGACACGTGAGATTACCCAGGAAGATATTGACAGCGCACTGATTTATACACCTCTTGCATTGGGCCCCGGACATATAGAAAACATTACAGACCTCATATATGTAAAGAGCGACTCATTTGACAAGTCAAAGACCGAGGATATGGTCAAGGAGATAAGTGCTTTGAATAGGAAGATTAAGGAGCGCAGAGGATCATATATCCTGATAGGCCCTGGCAGATGGGGCTCGAGCGACCCTTGGCTTGGTGTGCCTGTGCAATGGAATGATATATCAGAGGCTAAAGTTATAGTGGAGACTGCACTCAAATATTTCCAGATTGAACCGAGCCAGGGAACACATTTCTTCCAGAACATCACTTCGCTTGGCGTAGGATATATGACTGTAAATGAATTCAGTGGCGACGGTTTCTTCAAAGAGGAACAACTCGGGAACCTGCCTGCAGAATACGAAAGCACATTTATAAGGCATATAGTTCTGGAGAAGAGTCCAACGATATACATAAATGGAAAAGAGGGCAAAGGAATTGTAACGTTATAGGATAAAGAGATACGGCAGGGAGATGGCAAAGATCAACAAAACCAATGTAGCCAGAATACTGGACTCAAAGAAAATATCATACGAACTGATTCCATATACTGTAGATGAAAACAATCTGGCAGCACAGCATATTGCAGATGAACTCAATGAAGATATCAACCAGGTATTCAAGACTCTTGTACTTAAAGGAGACCGCAACGGTCACTTTGTATGCGTAATACCCGGCAATCATGAAGTTGATTTGAAGAAGGCGGCCAAATTGAGCGGAAACAAAAAGGCAGAAATGATTCCAATGAAAGAACTCCTACCCGTAACAGGCTACATAAGAGGTGGTTGTAGCCCTGTTGGAATGAAGAAACCTTTCCCTACATGGTTCCACGAAACATGTACTGACTTTCCTTACATTTACGTGAGCGCAGGTGTAAGGGGTCTGCAGATAAAAGTTGCCCCACAAGAGTTGGTTGCTCTTGTGGGGGCTTCAATTGCCGATATTACGGCAGAATAATCGATACTGACTAATTCTGGTACGCACCCATTCTCAATAAAGTTCTGTGCGCCTCCTCTCTGAGTCTTTGAGGCACTTGAAGAGATGACTCATCGAGCAATCTTCTGCATAGTGCTACGATTTCAGGACTCCTATATGACAAGTTGAACCATGCGAGCACTTCAAGTGCAGCAACTCTTATTGACAATGGCTTTGATTCATTTTCAACAAACTCAATAATATCAGGAACAACAAAATGGGAATTAGAGTTCCTTATTTGTGTCAATATTCTCAAAGCATAATCATAATCCTTTTCAGTTACGCCACAGACTTCTGCAAAACCACTCTGCCCGCCCTCAATACTCTCTGCCACATGCATAGAGTCAAGAAGTGAAAACATTCTGGCAAGATTATCATCTGACCATTCGCGTGCTGAAAGAATTGAATTTTTGATTTTGTCGGGAGCAAGAAGATGTGCAGACTCAGCAATTTGTTTGTCGAGTTCGGCAACAACTGCCTCCCTCGGATACAATTTCAAATTGTTGACTACATTAAATTCTATACGTGCAGACATCCGGTCATTCAATGCTGTAGTTACAAGTAAAGGCAAAAGCTCAGGATCTCCCAAAGTTCCTGAATACTCTGTAGCAAAACGTCTTACAAGTTCATAAGTATCGTTCCTGGCCATGCCCAACATCTTTACAATCAATGGAGATCTGAGATTATAAAGAACTTTCAGACACTCCATTCTCACGTTTCCGAATGGGGATTTTTTATAAATGTCAAAAGCAAGTTGATCAATACCAGAATATTGGTTTTCATACAACATTCTTATTGCCAAAGCTTTAAGATCACTTCCGCAAATATTTTCATCATATCCCTCAGCAAAAGCTGAATGAGAGTCAGATGATGGCAAAGACAAGATAGAGAGCCACAAATCATTATCTGAAGCGTTGAGAACAACCGATTCGTTTATATCTTTATCAATTCCAGATGTGTTTGCAAACCTGTATGTAGGATCACCAATGATATGTGCTCCCAAGAAGTTCTGGGCATATCTCGACCACTGCCCTACCCTCAAACCATGAGCCAACAGTCCAATATAAGCATTGGGATGTTTGTCTTGAATGCTGCCAACAGAGTTGCCCTGGGTAACAACAGTACCGCCGTCACTGAAAATATAGGCACTTGCAATACAGTCATCCAAATGGAAGGAGCCGTTGTCGCAGGCATCAAACATCACAAATCTGGCAGATGGCTTATATTCATAAATCTCCTCTATATGAATATCCTTTGCATGAGCATACTCCTGGTCAAAGGCACTCTGTGCGGCACTGGTATCAATCCAGTTTTCAGGAATACCATACTCTGCAGCATATCTCTTTACTGCAGCCTTCTTGTCTCTTGAACGCCAGACTTTAGCACGTGCCTGTCGGGCTACAAGTTCAATAGCCTCGGAAACAGTGTGTGCCTTCATGTCATCATTCAGGTATTGGCGTGTATCTGAACCGTGGTGATGTCCAACAACAACATCAAGTCCCGGATATCTCAAATACTCAAGCACATAAGGCTTCACCGGATAATATGTATCAAAGTCTACAAATCTGACTGTTGAGCCGGGCATGAAAAGCAACGGAAGTTGCTCTCTCATCACAATCTGCTCACCTGACCAACCGTCGTAAGTCTCTGAATTATAAGAGGTGCCCCTGAACATAAAGAGATTATCCAATTTATTCTTCTCATTATGGGCAGCAACCACCTTTTTAAAATATTTGTCAAGTTTGGAATACTTTTCCTCTCCTGTAGCACGGATTCGCGCAGAATAGATGTCGGTCTTTACAGTCTGAGGAGAATCAAACCGTAAAGTGTAATAGAAACGTGACTTATTGTTTGTATCCCGACAAATAAAATCCCACTTCAAATCAAAATCATCATAAAAGCGGTCTGTGGCAACGGTGGACTCTGTAACCACATCGCTTTGGCGCGCGGTGAATGCAGATGCCATATGCTGTGCATCACGCGACATCACAATAGGAATGTCACCAACAAATACAGCCCCCTCCAATGGAATATTGCCTTTAGACAATGCAACCAGTTGTGCCTTTACTTCATCGGGAGTTGCCCAGTTGGCGGCAACAATATATGTTCCAAGTCCATCTCTCTCAACAGCAGCCCTGTATGCATCAATACCTGAACGGACATTGGCATAGGTCAAACTGTCGGTGATAATGGCAAAAGCAGTTTTAGAGGTTATTGACGGCTCAATTACCAACGGAGAGACCTCCGCTTTTGAACCGGGATTTGAATCAATGGAAACCATTGCCGGTGCAAAGACCGGCAATAGGATAACCATTAAAAGAATAATATTAATTCTTGTAAGAATTTTCATAATTTAAATCAATATTATACTGTTGCACAGAATGCACATTAGTTTTGAAGACGTTTGTATGTCTTCTCTGCCTCATTCTTCAACTCTTGCGGAGCATCAGACTTCATTATACGTTTGCAAGCCTCTGCAATCACCGGGTTCTGGTATGAAGCGTTGAACCAGCCCAAAGCCTCGATTGCATCAACTCTCAAATCGGTTGGTTGTGAAGCATCCTCAATGAACTCTATAATCTGAGGAACAATATGATGATAATTGTAGTTCCTTAGAGAAGATATGTTATGTGCACGCTCCTCATGCGGAACACTCTTGTCTTTCAAAGAGGCAAGTGTTCCCTCTACACGTTTGTCAACCCACTCCCTGTCTTTAAGGATTGCAGCCAAACGGGCATCCGGATCAATGACATGAGGATTCTGAGCAAACTGTTTTCTCAATTCAGCCTCAGCCAATTCTTTAGGATAAATCTTAAGATTATCCTCTGCCCTGTAATGAACTCTAACGGAGATTCTGTCATTGATAACTGTATTTACCAAAGCAGGAAGAAGTTCAACATCTCCGCAAGAACCTATATAGTCAGCACAGAAGCGGCGGACAAGTTCATAACTGTCATTCAAACCAAGAATAAGAATCTCGTTTCTTGTTGAGGCATTCTTATCATAAAGTGCCTTCAGACACTCCATTCTTACGCTTCCGTAAGGTGATGTTTTATAAACCTCCAATGCAAGTTGATCAAAATTCTCATAGTTGTTGTCTGCCAACTTTCTTACAGCCATTGCAACCCAGTCAGAACCTGTTGAAGCATATTTGTTGTTCTTGATAATATCCAACCAGAATTCATTGTTAGTGCCCTCTACAGCCAGAATCTCGTTGATATCAACCTCTGGTGTAGAAGTGTTGGCAAACCTGTAGGTAGGGTCACCAAGAAGGTGCGCTCCCAAGAAATTCTGTGCATAACGTGCCCACTGGCCAATACGCAAGCCGCTTGCCAAAAGGCCCAAATATGCATTGGGATGCTTGTCCTGTATACTGTTCAAAGTATTTCCATGAGCAGCAACTGTATTACCATCGCAGAAAAGATATGCATTTGCAACACAATCATCTCTATGGAATGAACCATTGTAGCAGGCATCGTGCATAATGAATCTCGGATTTGGATTATTTGCATAAATATCCTCCAAATAGATATCCATAGATTTCTGACGTACTCTGTCGGCATCTCTTGTAGCAGCTGTAGTATCCACCCAACTTACAGGAACACCTACCTCATCTGCCCATTTCTGCATTGCTGCAGCAACATCACCCTTCTCTCTGCGTACTCTGGTACGCAAAAACAATTTAACCATCTCAATCGCCTCAGAAACCTTTGCAGCATTCTGGTTGTCGTTCAAATATTGTCTTGTCTCTGAACCGTGGTGGTGACCAAGTGCAATATCCAAAGTAGGACGTTTCAAATACTCCAAAAGATAAGGTTTAATAGGATATTTGGTCTCAAAATCAATGAAACGGGCAGTGTTGCCGTAAGTGAAGAGAGAAGGGATCTGCTCACGAAGAGTAATCTGCTCTCCTGCCCAGCCCTCTTTGGTCTCAGAGTTGTATGCATTGCCTCTGAAAATGAAGAAGTCATCAAGTTTATTGTTTTCAGCATGTGCTGCAACAACTTTTGCAAGATATTTCTCATATTTTGCATACTTGTCATCACCGGTAGTCCTGATACGTGCAGTGTAGATGTCGGTAGAGACTTTTTGAGGGCCTCTGTGGCTCAATGAGTAGTAGAAGAAATGAGGAAGATCCTCATCCTGCTTGATAAAATCCCACTCAAGGTCAAAATCATCATAGAAACGGTCAGTACCAGCAGAATACTCTTTCCAGTCCTGATCCTGGTCTCCTTTGAATGCCGAAGCCATATGCTGTGCATCACGCGACATTACAACAGGAATGTCTCCCAAGAAAACAGCACCCTCAATAGGCATCTTGCCCTTTGCAAGTTGCATAAGTTGGGCCTTTACAAGATCTGGAGAGGTCCAGTTGTCGGCAACAATGTAAGTAGCCAATCCATCCTTCTCAATTGCAGTTCTGTATGCCTCAATACTTGGTCTGATAGCCTGGTAAGTGGCATTGTCAACAATGATTGCAAAAGAGGTAGTACTCTTGATTGTAGGCTTCACTATGGTTGGCTTTGCCAGTGCAAGCACCGGCAAAAGCACAGCCATAATAACTAAAATATTAACTTTTCTTATCATTATCAATATCAGATTTCAAAAGTTATTTTACTCTGTTGATAGTCTGGATAAGTTCAGCCCTAAGTTCCGGCTCAATTGTCTTGTCCTCCAAAATCTTTGCACAACCCTCACTGATAGTTTTGCAGTGCATTGATCTGTCAAACCAGCCCAACATCTCAACAACATTCAATCTCAACTCCAAATCCTCACTCTTATCTGCTGCAAGTTCAAGGACACGAGGAATCAACTCATGGTAGGTATAATTTCTCATACCACGTGAAGCTGCAATTCTTGCACTTAGAGGCAACTTTTTGTTGAATAGATTCTTTTCAGCCCTGTTTTTAGCAGCCTGCTGTGTAGCAATCATATCCTCAGCATTCTTGATTGCCTTCTCCATGTTATAGTCGGTCATTGTAGGAATAACCTTCTGAAGGGCCTCTTTCAAAGGAGCCTCAGGATACAATGATATTGCTTTCTGAATATTATAGTTTACTCGCTGAGACTCAGGATATTTTACAAATACATCCATAATGGCCTCTGAAAGTCTTGTATCGCCTGCTCTCCAAGCATAATCCACAGCATTTCTACGTGTAATCTCGTAACTGTCATACATACCGGTCTTGATTGCCTCAATGTAGTTGTCGTCGCGGAAACGGCTCAACAATTTGATACACTCCATACGGGTTGAACCGAACTCACATCTCTTCATGTGTGAAAGGATGTCAAATGACTCAATGGCTCCCATATCAGTAAGTCTTCTCAAAGCCAAAGACTGGATGTCAGCATACGGAGATTCAAGAAGTGCCTCCCAGTAAGCGGCATCATTAGCTTTGGCAACAGCATCTTGTCTAAGAGTGCTACCCTCCTGCTCCTTGAAGTGGAAAGTAGGGTCACCAATGATATGGCCCTCCAAAGAGGCAATCATTCTGTTGTACTCACCAATTCTCACACCATGAGAGATAAGGCCTACCATCTCATATGTCCAGCGGTCTTGAAGCACATTTACAGTATTACCCTGACAAACGACTGTTCTGCCGTCGCCAAAAATATAGTAACCTGAAACATAACCAGGTCTGTGGAATGAACCGTTATAGCATGCATTGAACATTACAAATCTTGGGGTAGGTTTCAATTTTTTGATATCATCCAAACTGAAGATTGTAACATTCTTGTCACCTTTAGTCTCAGCAACGTCAGGTATATTGCTCTCTGCCTTTGCAGTAAAGAAATTCTCGTTCAAACCATAGTCAGCCAAGAATTTCTTTTTAAGTTCTTCGCGCTGTGCTTTAGGAACAAAGGCCAACTCACCTTGTACCTGCGATCTCAACGCAGCCAAACGCTCTTCAAGAGAGTACACGAACTCCGGACCACCTGAAATGTGCTGTTTGTCAATTGAACCATGCTCATTGAAGAAGAATGCATCAATGCCAGGTCTCTCAATCTCATCAAACAACTCATATTTCATATAAGGAGACATTCTGAAACTCAAATGTTTCTCACTCAAATGATCCTTGCCCAAGAATGGGAAGTTCTCATTCATTGCAATCTTCTCATCCTGCCATACCAAAAGACAGTCACCATTGTAACCGTGTCCGGCAAAAGTAACCATATTGTCAAGAAGATCAGGGTTCTTTTTAGCCTCTACCGCTTTTCTCAAATATTTTGAGATTGCCTCATATTTGTCGCCACCCAACATAGGAGGATAGAAAATACGGCCAGAATAGAATGAAGGGTTCAAATGTTGAGGAGATGTCTCTTTAAGTTTGTACCAGAATTTGTTGCTGTTTGTAGAATCTTTCTCAAGATACTCAAACTCAAGGTGCAAATCATCATAGAAACGGTCTGAACATACAGAAGACTCATCAATAGGGAACTTCTTCTCATCCATTTTGAATGCTGTAGTCATGTGCTGTGCATTACGTACCATTACATAAGGAACATCACCAATAAATACCACACCCTCAAAATTCTTTGCCTTTGCATATACTTTCTTGATCTGTGCCTTTACCTGATCGGGATTCTCCCAGGCACCGGCAATGATATAGGTTGCAAGGCCGTCGGCCTCCAAAGCATCTCTATACTCCCTTACAGCATCGCCACACTTCTCATAAGTAACATTATCAATAACAATTGCAAAAGAATTGTTCAATTTAGTGACAGGTTTTGTAACCTTAACCTGCTGCGCAAAAATCTGACCTGTGCAAACAATTGCAGCTATAAACAATAGTATTCTTTTCATAACCACCTCCATTATTTCTCTGATTTAAGTTTTGCGCATGCACGTTTCAACTCCTGCTCCATCTCAGGAGTAACGAATTGCTTCTCTGCAAGCATTTTCTCCATTACAGAAAGAATCTCGTTGGATTTGTATGATCTTCTGAACCAACCCAAAGACTCAACAAGATATTGTCTGAACTCAGGTGCAGCATCAGCATCCTGAACAAGAACAAGCATCTCATCAATATTCTGGTGGAACGGACGGTTACGCAATGCTTTTGCTCTGTAGATCTTGTCTTCAACGCTTACCTCAGGATTTTTCATATCCTCAAGTGACCTTGCAGCAGAGTTGCCTTCAACAACCTTAAGAAGTTCTTTCTTGAATCTCTCAGTAAGGAATCTCTCCCTGCCTGCAAAATACTTCTCAATTTCAGCAACAACAAGATTTTTGTCAAAACATTTCAAAGCCTCTTCAATATTGAATTTGATACGCAATGCATTGTAATCCTCTACGAAAGCATTGATCAAATAAGGAATGAACTCTACATCACCGCAGAAGCCCATTCTGTTTACAGCAATACGTCTTGTAAACTCAAAGCCATCGTTAGAAGCAACCTTAAGAGCCTCACGGTACTCAGGACCGTTAAGTTTCTCAAGCAACTTCAATGCATTATATCTTACTATTGCATAGTCTGAATTCTTGACTCTCTCCAAAAGGATTGCAGGAGCACCCTTATAGTTGTTCTCTACAAGTTTGATTAGTGCAACATTCTGAACCTCAGGATTCTTTGCATTCATGTGAGCCAACCAGAAATCAACATCATTGTTGGCCATCATATCATTGATCTCATGTGAGTGGTTGTGAGCACCCTCTCCATGTGCATGGCCGTGGCCGTGAGGAGCTGTATAGTGGAATGTAGGGTCACCAATAATATGAGACTCAAGAATATTGTTGTATTTTGCCCAGTTACCCAATCTGATTCCCTGGCCAAGAAGACCCATTAAATCAAAAGTAGAACCATCCTGGATTACATTAACACTGTTAGCAAATGCAGCAACAGTCTTACCGTCTGCCATGATATATTTACCTGCAATAAAGTCATCGTATCTGTAGTCACCGTTGAAACAACAGTCCATAATGATGAATCTTGGGTTAGGTTTTACATCATTTATATCATCAATAAGAATTTCTGTCTGAGCCTTCTCAGTAGAGTCTTTTGCAAGTACCTCAGGAGTATTCAAACCGGCATACCAGGTAGAATCCAAGCCCCATTTCTCAATTATGGCCTTGGTACGCTCATTAGCACCTTTACGTGAACTTCTCAAACCCTCTCTTACCTCATAACCAATATATGGAGTATGGTCAAAATCTCTCGACAAGAAGTTAGGAATTTCACACAAGGCCTGTTTGTGAGGAAGACCGTGGGCATGAATTACCATAAAGTCCAACTCAGGACGTCTCATCTCCCTTAACAGATAATCCTTTGTATATGGATCCATTGAAAAACGGATGAATTTTGCAGTATTGTATTTTGTAAATACACCAGGGAACTGCTCATGCAAAATCTGCTGCTCTGCTCTCCAAGCTTTCAAACACTCAGAGTATGAACCGTAACCAGTATATGAAACAAACTGGTCAAAATGGTTGTGCTCTTTATGTGCAGCAATTGCCTTATTCAAATATTTGCTTATCTGGGCATATTTGTCGCCATTGCCGGCAAGAGGTTTCAAACGGCCGGTATAAATGTCGCACTCGATATATTGTGCAGACTCCGGATCCATCTGGTAAAAATGTTTCAAACCATCTGTTGAATCTTTGATAGGTTTGAATTTCAAGTCAAAATCATCATAGAATCGGTCAGTTGGAATAGAGGCTCTACCCATTGGATACTCTCTCTCATCCATTTTGAATGCAGTAGCCAAATGGTTTGCTCTTGTTACCATGGCAATTGGAATATCACCAATAAGGAATGCACCCTCAAGGTTATTCTTCTCATAAAGATCCTTTAGGACTGCCTTAACACAATCAGGGCAACACCAGTTTCCCGACACAATAAAGGTAGGAAGACCTTCGCTCTCTACAACGGCTTTATAACCATCAATTTCAGCCCTGCACTTTTCAAGTGTGGTCTGGTCTACAACTACGGCAAAAGAGGTTTTGCCCTCAATTGTAGGCTTCTCAATATTCTGTGCATTTGCAGTAATGCCCATAAAGGCAGCAGCAGCAAAGAAGATTGATGCAAAAATAGTTTTACGCTTCATTTATCTAAAATTTATTTAAAAATTATAAATTGGAATATTCTCACTTTATAATTAACTCCGATAGGGGTAAAAAAGGGTGGCCAACAAACTTGAGCCACCCTCTTACCGCCATTATTTTTTCAAACAACTGGGTTGAAATTCCTAGAATGCCAAACCAATCTTGAAGTTGCTGATTGTACGTTTGTCAAACTCATCAGAATCTGGTGAATAGTGATCCAAAGCAACTGTAAAGAACAATGACAATGAATCATTTTTCTTGAATCCTGAGTATGAGTATGACAACTCACCGCCAAACTTAACGTAATTTGTAGTCAAATAGTTAAAGTCTTTTAGAGTGAACATTGTCCAACCAACATTAGAAAGTTGCGCAGGAGCAATGCCTTTATCATTGATTAGACCCTCACTATTTGAAGAATAACCACCATTAATATTGATTGTAAGCGAGTTATTGTCATTGAACTTAATGTGGCGAGAAGCAAAAGCACCAAAAATATTGTTTGCAACATCCTGGCTTGCCTCAGGCAAATAGTAGCACCAATCATTTGTTCTGTTTGCATAGTTTACACCAAACCACCATTTGTAAGCATTGCCATCATTAACAATGTAATCAAGTTTTACCTGAGTGTTAACTTTTGAAATGTTTGAACGAATGAATTTGGCTTTAACAATCCAAGCCTGAACCTCATAAGTATCGTCAAACTCCTGGAAATACTCAATGCCGTCTACGCTCTTATCCTCGTAAGATGCATTAAGGGCCAAAATATTACCATTGTTGAATGTATAGTTTGTTACAAAACGGCCAGTCCATTTATCTTCCTTAACACTACCCAACATTTTACGTCCAGTACCTGGAGAACTATCCAAATTCTCATTTGTAATGTCCTCTACTTTCTGCATGTAGTCTGCAGAAAGTAGAATATTCCAATGGTCATTCTTGAAACCATATTGAAGGGCACCACCCATAGCATGAGCATGGAAATATCTGCCTGCTATCAATGAACCATAATAGCCAAACTCAGCCTCTCTGAAGAAACCTGGCGCAACATAATCCCAGCCTCTTGCTGTAATACGATTATTCAACTGCAATGCAGTACCATCTTCTCTTCGGTTGTAGTGGTTGAACTCCATACCTATATGATGTTTGCCAAAAGTCATAAGGGCAGATGCGCCAATATCAAATTTGGAAACAAACATCTCAGGCCTTGGGTCATTCTGTTTTGCCGACAAACCTGTCATATACTTACCGCTTACACCAAGAGTCAAGAAATTGAACAACTGAGGTGTAGCAACCTTCATAGACAAATTATAAGATTGTCTGATCCATTTTGATGAGTTAGTATCTGCCAACAAGAATGGGACATCTCTGAAAGGATCAAATGCCAAACAATTGAAACGTGCACCCTTAATCAGATCTCTTGTATAGGACAAATCTCCCCACATGAACATATTGCCCAACTTTTCGTAAACTCCACCACCCTCTGTCTGAAGTTTAAACTGATTATTATCATCACCATCCTGTACCATTTTAAAATCACCCTTAGCCATACCATAGCCAATAGATGAAACACTGTATACAGGAGAAGCGTCAACAATACCTGCTGCTGCATTATTGGTATTGTTCATCCAAATATTCTGCATCTTCAATTTTGCAACTGAAGCCGGAGTCTGATTCTCCTGTGCAAGAACCGGATTTAAGGCAGTTATCACCAAGGATAAGCAGCCTATAGCTTTAAATATATTCTTAATCATTGCTATTAATCTGTTTTAGTTAATACCTTGGTTATTTGTTTGTACCATCCCATGCTGGAGCCTTTGAGCCGTGTCTTCTGATTTGTGGACCTTGAATAACCTCAAAATCATCAGTAGAGTTGTTGGTATCAGCAAATATTGGAGTACCATCTGGTCTTCTGTCTACAACTTTTCTTGATACAACTTTCATTGTATAAACAGTTTCTACAGATGTACCACCTGCATCTACAAAACCAGGAATACGCTTCTTGTTCAATAGACCCATGTCGCCAAGCAACTCTACACCATCGTAAATCCAATTTGCAGAGATCTTAGCATAATATGATGTCTTGTTAACCTCTGTTTGAAGGTTGTCATAATTTTCATAGAATGAAGCATCAATCTTGGTGCCATCTTCAGGTCTGTACAAGCAGAAAGCTGCACCAAATACAGATGTAAGCCACTGCATTTTAGAGAGATGACGAGTATAAATAGCAGGAAGGTTTGCCACATCAGGATTGTCTCTTGATTGATTACCTGACCAAGTCTCCCAGTTAGCCATAGAATTATCAAAAGAATCTGCATTGTTTTCAACATGATTTCTTGCCTCTTGAGCAATAACTACAGACTCACCAGGTTGAAGAGGATAATCAGTGCCATTTCCAGGGAACTGCCATACAGTAAGAGCATATACATAGTTGTCTATACCATCCTCATCTGGCCATATAGGAGGAGTTGAAGTACCTGAAGCAATGTTAGGATGCAATTGCGCAAAACAAAGTCCATCCAAATATTCTGTTCTTTCTCCATTATTGTAAATATGGTATGTTTGGTCACGGAAGTAATAGCCGGTAGAACCACAGTAGTATATCTCAGAAATAATTAGCGGAGCCAAACGTGCAGGACGTATTACAAATTGATAATCTTTTATACTTTGAGCCTCCTGTCTGGTTACATCTTTAACAAGTGACGCTTGAGGAATAGTACCGTTTACCATATAGTAAGAACCATCTTTCTCAACTTTTCCCGAAACCATAACAGTATAGTTACCAGGAACAACTTCAGCAGTTGCAATACCATCAGCATCAGTTACAGACTCAGTAACTATACCTGTCTGCAACTCATGGAATCTGACAGAAAGTCCCTCTGTAGAGAAGTTAGGATCTGGAATAACCTCTCCACCCTTCTCCTGAAACGAAGTAGTAACACTGACTTTATACGAAACCTCAATCATTCCAATTTTAGGAACATCTTGAGCCTTATCCATCATGCGAACGCAAGAGGAGATAAAGGCAATTAAGGTTAAACTTAATATTAATTTAAAATATCTTTTCATAACAATATCTCCTTAGATTATTTAATTGTAGCATTTAACTGTAGACCAAAGAAGAATCCAGAACTGCCGACACGTACCAACTCACCAGGATAAATTGCAGACTCCTGTAGACGGCTGCTTCTGAACATATTCTGTGCGAAGAATGATATATCAAAGTTATCGCCAAATTCTTTGGTTACATTAAGACCAATAGTTACTGTAGGCTCATATATTCTCTCTCTCAAATACAATGTCTCCCAATTATATGAGTCAATAATCAAATACTGGAATCTTTGATAATGCTCATTCTCAGGATTAGCCCAATTTTTGTCAAATGGAATAATCTCACCTGCTTCATGTCCCTGGAAAGGAGTTCTTAGTATAACCTGTGAAGGAATGGTCAAAAGTTCCCTGTCTGTAGAATAATTAGACCAAGATGCAGAACGCCATCTTATATGGGCATTAGCAGAGATAACCAAACCAATCTTAGGAATATTGTGAACAGCAGTTAGATTTGTGGTAAAATATTCATTATAGTTAACCTCATTAACATCCTCAGGATTGAATACACCCATATCAGCATATTGTGAATAGTCACCTGTTGCACCTGCAGGCATTCTACTACAGAATGAATAAGCAAGGCTTTGTGTCTTGTCTGTATATAGTTGACCATCAATTTGGAATGAAGTTCTAATAGCATCAATTCTACCGAAATTAAATACATACTCCAAACCGGTACGTTTATGTTTTTGACTCTGATTTGATGGCTGCGAAACCGATACAAAATATTTGTTGTTGGCAATTTGGGTAAGAATAGGAGAACCATTGCTGTGTAGCAACAAATTACCTGTCTCAGGATCAAAATTCTGTTTGTACTGAACATAATCAACCAAATGATAATCTTCAGGAGAAACTGAGTATGTGTATGCATTGTTGCACTCTTCCTGATATGCTACAACAGAGAAGTACATCTTACCTATATTTGCAGATAGTCCTATCTCATATTTTTTCTGTTTCATCATCTCAAGATTACTGCTTGATCTCTCAAACACCTCAGTTGTAATCAACTGCATTTTCTGCTCATCAGGCACATTAGAAGATGCCTGGTTGTTGAAGTTGATAAAATCATAATATTTGCTTTCAGGATACAAGTAATACAAAGTAGGAGCTTTACGTGTAATACCATAAGCAGCATGAAGATTCAATACTTTTGGAACAAGTTCATAAGACAAGTTTACACGTGGAGAGAAACCACCTCCGAAATCAAAAGTATGGTCATATCTCAAACCTGCAACAATCTCAAGGTCGCGTTTTGCAATTTTGGCAGAGAATGTCTCCTGAACATAAGCACCTAATTGATTAATGAACGGAATTTCTTTGAATGGTCTCTCTCTATATGTCTCGAAATCAGATCCTGATCTATAAGGAGGGTACTCAATGTCAAAAACACTACCTTTACCCACGTTACCATCATTTTTGAAGTCGGCACCAATAACCAATCTATGGTTTGTTTTGCCCCAATCACCTGCAAAGTTTGCCTTAACTTTAACAAATGTATTCAACTCTTTTCCATAAATATTATACTCATTGAAATAAGTTGCTGGCAACATCCATGCTCTTGGATAACCGATCAATGCAGGATCAAACTGATCAAAGTTGGTCAATTTGTTTCCTTTATCATCATAAACATGACCATTATAATAACTTGACAATACTGAACCGTCAGCTTTAGAAACTGAGTATGGAACGTCAGCATTAATATTCTCATCAGATTGGTAACTGTGACGATTTGTATAGTTGAAAGTTACGTTATACTGCAAGCTCTTGAAGAAGTTTGCATTGGCATTATACTGGCCATTATGTGCAAAACGGAGACTCCAGTCCTCCTCGTAGTATGTCTCCTTATCATCCTGATCATCAGGATTAGGATAACCTCTATCATAAGTATACACGAAACTCAACGCATTATTGGTATAGAATCGGCCAAAAGTATTTGTATAACCGACCTTTGCGGTAGCACGCTGGAAGTAATCATAACCTTGTGTTGGATCGTCTACTGAATAAGCATAATCAGCACCATAGTTAATATTTCCAGCCTTCTTACCAAGCGCAAAACCTTGAGTTGCAGAAACTGAATAAACATTAGGATTAACTTGAGCTTTAACGGTAAGAGGTTGATAACCAGCTTTAGAATTAACAATTACAGCACCGGCTGTAATATCTCCATACTCAACTGGGGCAACACCACGAATGACCTCAACACTCTCAACGTTGTCGGTTGTAACAGTACGAAGGTCAACACCTGTAGTAGGGTTTACTGATCCCGTTTCTGAACTTTTACCGGTCCTAATAATCTGCATGTTTGCATTGTTTGACATTGGCGCACCATCAACGATGACTGCAGTACCCAAAGAACTACCACCGCGAACTGATGCAGTAGAAACACCTTGCAAGTCAGGTTTCTGTTGTGAAGCACCAGGCATCAATGACATAATGTCAGCCAATGAATTAGTCTGCATATGCTCCATAGCATTCTTATTGATAATTGATGAAGTTGCAGCACCTGCTTTAGAAACCTCAGCAGTTACAACAATCTCCTCCATACGGAAGTTACTCTCCATCATTGTGAAGTTGAAAACATCACGGATAGGAGATACATGAATAACTGTATCAATAGTAACGAAACCCATTGATTGAATGGAAACTTTATACTTTCCTTCAACCATATTAGGAAGATAATAAACGCCCTCTGCATCAGATGTTGCAGTTACGTTAATCTCAGGCAAAACGATAGCCGCAAACGGAACAGGATACTTCTCTGTTGCATCAGCAGTCGCTACTGAGAAAATCTGCCCGGAAACGTTTACCCTTGCCTTGTTCTGCGCTGCGGCGTCAATACAGAAACTGAACACCAACGCTAAGAACAAACTGAATGAAAATAGTTTTTTCATAGGCATAATTTTAAAAATTAATAAATATTGATTTGGTTAGAATTTTTCAAATAACAGTATAATTACTAATATTTTGACCTAATGATACTAATTAGTACCGAGAAAAGAACTTAGAAGTACAGGATTTTCAAAATGAAATTCCGAATGACATATGCGGCATTGTACATTTACCACATGTGGCTCATCATAAATATTTTCAACATCTAAATTCCATATATTAGCAGCGCAGTTCTCACATCCATAGGATGAGTGTACTCCAAAAATGTCATATGTAATCTCAAATCCTTTATTAGCATACAAGGCTACAGATGTAACTGCAAAAAATAAAGTAAGAGCCACTAGAATAGTTTTAAATCTTTTTCTCATAACGATATCAAAAAAAAATTATACGAAAAAGGGTAAATCAAAAAATTACCGAATTTTGATAATACTAAGGGAGAGGATACGAGTAAAATACCAATTACTTAGAAGTAAAGAGGTACAGATAATTGGTAACATTAGCACAGAAAAGTGCATAGAAAGCCCTGTGAAGCTCCCCGTCGCAGCCAAAAATGGGAAATGTCACAGATAATATCCGTAACAACACTGCTTGAAACTGAACAAAAATCATCAGGAAGAGGAAGAAGAGCCAAAATCTCCACAAGATATAGAGAAGGAGCCTGCAAATTATCCTCGTTGCTGTAGTTTACACCATCCATTGAGTAGACTGAGTCACCGCAACATTTGCGTTGCTTTATAGTATGAACACCCTCCAAGTCTTCTGCTTCATCAGTATGATTGATATATGCTTTTTGCGAATTGTGAGTATAAGCATTTAATATTGAAGAAGTTGTCTTGAAGGTTTTGGAGCAGCAACAATGACTCAAAGTAAAGCCGGCTGTACCAAAAATGTACGCGAACATTACTGATATAATCATTATATATTTGATTACTGCTTTCATCAATTATCAATTTGTTGCCTAAAAAATCTGGAAACAATTATACATATCAAATCCAAAAGTAACACAAAAAAACAAGATTACAAAATATTTCTACAATTAATTATTAACCAATAATCAACAGTATCGGATATGGAAGTGCCGAATTTATAGAGAATACGCATTTGACTATAGTTTTGATGGGCAACAAATCAAAACAACACACCCCGCCAATCTGCTTTTGAATTGACAGGGTGCGCCCGACTTAACCTAAACTTAAAAAACTATTTCGTATAAATAACAACACAGTTTGTTAAAAGTTCAGTAAATTATAATTATTTACAATTTTTCAACATCGGAAACTGAAAGTCCTGTACATTCTGCTATGAGCAAAAGATCCAACCCTTTATTTTTCATTGATTTGGCTATTTGAAGATTGCGGTCTGCAATTCCTTGTTCAAGACCCTGCTGAATTCCTTGCTGAATACCCTGTTGAAGCCCCTGTTGAATGCCCTGTTGAATGCCCTGTTGAATGCCCTGTTGAATGCCCTGTTGAATACCCTGTTGAATACCCTGTTGAATACCCTGTTGAATACCCTGTTGAATACCCTGTTGAAGGCCCTGCTCAAGTCCTTGTTTGGTACCTATGTCAATACCTTGGATAATGCCCTTTTCTATTGCATAATCCAAACAGGCATGGTTGTCTCTATACCTTTTAAGACGTGCCTCATATTGTGCTTTGTCAGTTTTGGAAAGGGAAGCCAAATTCGCCTCCTCCAATACATTTAGAAATGTATCACGTATCTCCTGATTGAGACCATGCTCATAAACCTCACGTTTCAGTTCCTCAATTGTTTTCATACCTCTCTTCATTTGCAATAGCAAAAATAACAACTTTTCGTACAACTCGTTGCACTCTTCAATACTTTTTGCCTGTAAACATGGAAGTTGAAGCATTATTATATGAATTCGGTCAGTAAGGATATTTGCAGTTTGCGGCTCACACAAGAGAAAATTCCTTCGCAAAACAGGTTCCGGTTCATAAGCAAAATTCATAAGACAAATACTGTAAACCTTGTCAATTTCATAGTTCCACTCCTTTCCAACTTGCCCCATCTGATCAATAAGCCTGCATGTATAATAAAGCATTCTGTTTCTAATATATCTCAAATCAGCATTTTGAACCTCAATAAGAAACCTGGTTCCATCCTCATCTTTACATAGAATATCAAAAACACACTCGCGTCCATCAGCATCAGTTGGAATTGATTCGTTATTAAGAAATTGTAAATCCACAAGAGGTGATTCCAACTCCAACAGAATATTGAGAAAAACTATAAGATTACCCTTATTGCGTTCAGTGCCAAACAGATACTTAAAGCCCCAATCAACAAATGGATTCATTACATTGCACAGATGATCATGAGATCCAACACCTGCGCACAATTGCGTCACTTTTCTTTCACACTTTTTCATAATCTCTATATTTTAAATGGTTAAGCAGCATTTGGAACGACAGATAGAATCTCAAACCAATATAGAGTGCATTTATAATTATTAAAGCACAAACCTGATCGCAGAAATCAGCATATCATTCCAAAACCTGCAGAAATTGAGGGACAAAACTATGTAAATGATATAGAAAAGTAATGCAAGCAAGACAAAATTACCTGTTTTACACTAGATTATATTCAAAACAAGAATTATGTATAAAAATCTGGAAATTGGAGACAGAACTCAACTGGTATAAATAGTAAAATTTACATTTTAAAACGTAAATTCTATAGCAGTAAGAGTAAATTTTACCTTTGTAAATAACTATAACCCAACCTTTACTATTGCAACACCATACTCATTGAGTGGAAGATGGATGCAGGTGTCGGGAGAAAGATTGAGAATAATTGACTGGTTGTACCTATTGATTGGGCCTTTTGTTACCTTGGCTGGAGAAGTCATAAGGTGATTTTCAATTGCAATATCTGGAACATATCCAGCAGGTGTAGAAAATTCTGCAGGTAACGCCTCCTCTGGCAGAAACGCCAAGTTTTGAATATTGTAATGTCCCGATTTTATACTCCAAAACTCAAACATATGCGCTGGCAAAAGTACAGGCAAAGAGTTTCTTGTTTGTGTAAAATCAACAGCAATAAAGAGAAGTGAGTCGGCACATTTTCTTGCAAACGCAAAGCAACTGCCGGGATCATAACCTTGAGTGTTGAAGTTTGCATACTCCAAATCGTATGTAGAGCCGCTTCTTAAAGCCTCCTCCCCCATTACAGTTGAAAAAAGATGTCGGTATATTGCATAAAGCCTCTTTTCTGCCGGATAGAGACTTTCTTGCATTGCCAATGAGTCATGTTGCAGCCCCTTCAAAAACCTCACAACAGAGGGCGCAGAACAGTAATCAAATATAGAGGTACGCCCATCTATGCCGCTGAATCCCTCTGAAAGCATGCCACGTTCCCCAAACTCCTGACCAAAATATATCATAAAAGGGGCACTGTTTAGCATAAGAGAGACTGCAAGTTCCGGAATTGCCTTAAATGGATTGCCAATATTAAAATCTGAAGCTACACGCTGCTCGTCGTGGTTTTCAAGGAAATTGAGCATTGAATATTGCATATTTCCAATACTTTGCCATGAAGCTGTAATGGAGTGCGCAGGGGAATTGCCTTGTGTAATAGCCTTGAGATTATCATACAGACCGACTTTATCATACAGATAGTCAAAACCACCCCAATTAAGGTAGGAATCATAAAGAGATGGATTGTATACCTCAGCAACAAATGTCAGATCAGGCTTTACTCTCTTCACCGCCGCAATGGCCCAATGCCAAAACTCAACAGGTACCATCTCTGCCATGTCACATCTGAAACCATCAACACCTTTAGATGCCCAGAAAAGAAGTACATCAAGCATCATCTCCCATGTCTTTGGCCTTGGATCAAAGTGCTTTGTACCTCCACCACAATAGTCAACTCCATAATTGAGCTTTACCGTCTCATACCAGTCATTGACGCCTGGTTTTGGAGTAAAACAATCATTTCCAGTAGCTTTTGCGGGCCTTTCAATATACTTGACTGCACTCTTTCTCTCAATATCAACTTCCCGACAATCAGCCACACCATCAACATCCCGTGGCAAAATGTTTTCCAAATCCAAATCCTCTCCCCATAAATAGTAGAAGTTATTTTGTGGAGAAAATGCAAGATCAGGATTGTCACTCTGTCCAAATGACTCTGGCGGTGTATCTTTTGAAACAATATGGAGCGGTGCAGAGCCATCCAACTCCAATGAACCTGTAACATATGGATTGTAACTCCTCTCTACGGGTAGTGAATCCGAATTATACTCCCTGGCAAGGTGATTCGGCACAAAATCAATTATCACTTTGAGGCCTGCATTGTGGGTACGCTCAACAAGTTGCTCAAATTCCGCCATTCTGTCGGGAACAGAATTGGCAAGATATGGATTTACATCATAATAATCCTTTATTGCATAGGGAGAACCGGCCTCACCCTTAATTACAGACGGATTATCCTTACGTATACCATACTCCTCAAATGAGCTCTTTGTTGCATGTTCAATAATACCTGTGTACCAGACATGTGTAACTGCAAGTTCCTTAAGTTTGTCAAGCACTTTAGGTGTAATACTGCTGAACTTGCCGGTTCCATTAAAATGGAGAGAGCCTCCGGAAACACAATTTTCATTTGTATTTCCAAAGACTCTCAACAATATTTGATAAATGATAAACTTGCTTGCCTGTCTCATAATTCTAACCAACTTTTATTTTCCGCTCCAGTAATTGCACTGAACCGGTTGATTCAGGCAAGAACCAATTTACCAGTTAAGTATCTTCTTGAAGTCATAATCCTCAGGATTAGCAACATATTGTTTAGCAGCCTCATAATCCTCAGGAGTGATGTAATGCATCAAGTAATCAAAAATCTGCTGTACTTTATCTGTATGGATATTTACACCACGAGGAGGAATCTTGCCTGTCTCAGGATCCTGCATATCCTTCAAGTACAATGATTTTACGTTACCGTTCAAATCAACGTAAACCATACATCCTGTAGTACCCTCAGTAAAGAGTTTGTAAACACCCATACCCAACTGAGAGCAATACATAAGGTCATAAGCAAAAGGTGTAACGCATCTAACCTCATAACCGATCTCAACAGGACGAGACTTAACCTTTATTTTCAATGCATTAAGTTTATTCTCCAGCATCTCGTTGAACAACTGAGCCTTAGATACTTTACCAAGCTCTGGATGGCCATGCTCATCGTAAGTGAATTTAACACCGCTTGCCTCAAGCTCTTCGTGGCTCAACTCATGGAACACACCCTCTGAAATCATGATTGCACCGTATGAGATTCCCATGATCTTTCTCTTGATAATTGCAGAAATTGCCATATTGATGATCTTCTCTGCAGTAATCTTTGTTTTGTTGAACATCTCTGGAATTACAATCATAGGATAGTGGCAAGTTGCACCGATACCCAAAGCCAAGTGACCTGCTGAACGTCCCATAGCAGATACTACAAACCAGTTGCCGCTTGTTCTTGCATCCTCATAAATTGTAGAAGCAATCTTTGTACCCTCACCTTTAGCAGAATGGTATCCGAAAGTTGGGATATTCTGCGGAAGAGGAAGGTCGTTATCGATAGTCTTTGGAACGTGGATATTTGCAATAGGATAGTTCTTTGCCTCAAGGAATTTTGCAATTCTGTTTGCAGTTGAAGCAGTATCATCACCACCTACTGTTACCAATAGTTTGATATTATTGTCTTTAAAGAAATCCAAGTTGAAGTTTACCTCAAAATCTTCGTTGGTAGGTTTGTAACGGCTCATCATCAAATATGAACCACCTCTGTTGAAAATCCAGTCTGCAGTTACAAAATCCAACTCACAGAAATTCGGATTTTTTGAAAATAGGCCTTTATAACCTCCATGAAGACCTAGGACCCTGTAGTCGTTCTGAATAAATGTCTTTGCTATACTGCCTACAACAGTATTCATTCCTGGTGCTGGACCACCACCTGTTAGAATTACAATTGATTGTTTCATTATCTTAAAAACCTCTTTTAAATTCGGGCGCAAATTTATCATAAATAATTAAAAAATGCCTACTTTTGTTTAATAATTTTTATTGAAGTGAAAAAATCAGAGGCAAAAAAGAGAATTATCCTGCTCTCCAATGAGCTTAAAATGCACAATTACAACTATTACGTGCTCAACAATCCTGTAATTACAGATTTTGAGTATGATATTCTCATGCATGAACTGCAGGAACTTGAAAAGCTCTTTCCAGAGCTGGCTGTAGCCGATTCTCCTACACAGCACGTTGGCAGCGACCTCTTCTCTGATTACAATTTGATACAAAAAGCAGCCGTCAGCACAAATGGGAATCCTGCTATTCCCGACAGCCCGTCTCACCCTCAGGATGCTCCCCTCACATCATTTGCACAATTCAAGCACAAATATCCGATGCTATCATTGGGCAACACATACGAGATAGATGAGTTATATGCATTCAATGAGAGGATTATGAAGGGTACATCCGATGGACTTTCTGATTCAGTCACCTACAATTGCGAGCTCAAATTTGACGGTACGGCAATCTGCCTTACCTACAGAAACGGCAAACTGTTCAGAGCACTGACTCGTGGCGATGGAACCACCGGTGACGATGTAACGCTTAATATCCTCAAAATTGCCTCAATACCCAAAGAACTGAAATCATCTGACTCATTTTACAGGCAAAATAAAACAGACAACAACTCCTCAGATGTGGGAAGCGCTCAAAAACAGAGCTGGATACAGTGGCCCGAAGAATTTGAAATAAGAGGAGAGATTTATATGCCTTATGAAGCATTTGACAGACTGAACCACCAAAGGGAACTTGATGAGGAGACTCCTTTTGCCAATCCACGCAACGCAGCTTCGGGCTCACTCAAACTGCTTGATAGCAATCTTGTTGGTGAAAGGGGACTTGAATGTACCCTGTACCATGTTATCGCGCCGGAGATGAACTTCATAACACATACCGAAGCACTTACGGCAGCACGTATGTGGGGTCTGCCGGTGTCGGATCTGGCGCAAGAATGTAAAAGCATAGATGAGGTTGTAAAATACATTACAATTTGGGATACAGAACGTAAAAAACTGCCTTTTGCCACAGATGGAATAGTGATAAAGGTTAACCAGCTTGCTCTGCAGAAGAGTCTCGGCTTTACTGCAAAATCACCGCGTTGGGCCACCGCATACAAATTCAAGCCTGAAGTTGCGCTTACCAAACTTGTTTCAGTAGATTATCAGGTCGGACGCACAGGAGCAATCACACCTGTGGCCAATCTTGAGCCTGTGCAGCTTAGTGGTACGATTGTTAAAAGAGCTTCATTGCACAACTCCGAACAGATGGATCTTCTTGACATCCACATCAATGATTATGTTTATGTGGTAAAGGGAGGCGAGATTATTCCCAAAATTACAGGTGTTGATTCAAGCAAACGCGAACCTGATGCCGAAAAGGCTGCCTTTCCTCAATTTTGTCCCGACTGTGGCACACCCCTTGTCAAAGATGTTGAAGAGGCAAAATCATTCTGTCCCAACACAGATGGTTGCCCTATGCAGATTAAAGGTAAATTCATACACTTCATAAGCCGCAAGGCAATGAATATCAATGCAGGAGAAGCCACTATAGAGCAACTTTACAACAAAGGTTACATAAAAATTCTCAGTGACTTGTACAGTCTTGACCAGAAGCAGTTGCTCACACTTGACAACTGGAAAGAGAAATCAGCAGCCAATTTTCTCAACTCCCTTGAGATGAGTAAGGAGTGCAATTTCAGCAGAGTACTTTTTGCCTTGGGTATCAGATATGTAGGCGAAACAACAGCCAAAAATTTGGCCGGATATTTCAAGAGTATGGATAAACTTTCTTCTGCCACGAAAGAGGAACTTCTTGAGGTAGAAGAGATCGGCGAAAAGCTTGCAGATGCTATCATTGAGTATTTCTCACACCCCGACCATCTTGAAATGATTGGTAAACTCAAGCAGGCCGGTCTTAAGATGGAAAATTTGGAATCAGACTATCAAAGATTATCAAACAGGCTTGAAGGTAAAGTCTTTGTAGTATCCGGAACATTTTCGGTTTCACGTGAAGATCTTAAAACCACTATTGAGCAGCATGGTGGCAAGATTGGCAGCTCTGTAAGTGGCAAAACCGATTACCTTGTAGCAGGTGAAAAGAGCGGCGAAAGCAAATTGCAGAAGGCCGCCAAACTTGGGATTGCAGTCATATCGGAAGAGGAGTTGCAAGTGATGTTCAATTCATAAATTGCGACCGATTCAATTCTTTTGGTCTTCGTACAATTGAAAATATTCCAGGATCAGGATTACCTAATCAATGTTTGCCATTTGTTGAAATTTGGCAAACATACTCTTTTTCTTTGCTGTTTCTATAAAGATTAATTATCTTTACACGATTTATTTACTACGTAAATAAGTAACCTGAATAATGAGCAAGTCACCAATTTGCAAATTATTGGTTGCTATTTATATAATTGTCTGAATATTAAAAAAATAGAATAATGAAAGAGATTAAAATATCAGACCATATCTGGTTTGTAGGCGAAAATGACCGACGCAAGGAACTATTTGAAAACAACTGGCCACTGCCTTATGGTGTTTCTTTGAACACATATCTCGTGAATGATGAGAAGAGTGCTCTGATAGACACTATGGAATTTGGAGTGGCAGCAAATTATATTGCCAAAATAAGGAGAGTGTTGAATGGAAAACCTCTTGACTATTTGGTTGTCAACCATCTAGAGCCAGACCATGCAAGCATGATTGACGGAGTTTTACAAGCTTTTCCAGGAGTCAAGGTTGTCGGCAACATGCAGACTTTTAAAATACTTCAACATTACTACACTATTCCTGAAGAAAACAAGCTGCAGATTAAGGATGGGGATGAGATACAATTGGGAGAATCAGTACTCCAATTCTTTACAGCACCATGGGTTCACTGGCCAGAAACCATGGTAACTTATGAAAAAAATACAAAGACTCTCTTTTCATGCGATGCCTTTGGCGGTTTTGGTGCACTTGACGGTGGTATTTATGACACAAACGTAAATTTTGAGGCTCACTATATGAGTGAAATGAGAAGATACTACTCAAACATTGTTGCCAAATACAGCAATATGGTGCAGAAAGCTTTGGCCAAACTTGGAGGTTTGGATATTGCCCGAATCTGCCCCTCTCACGGCCTGATTTGGAACAATCCTGCAAAGGTTATCGCACTATACGACAAATGGAGTAGACAGGAGGCCGAGACAAATGGAGTTGTAATTGCATACGCATCCATGTACGGCAACACCGAACAGATGGCTGACCATATTGGAAATCTCCTCGGAGAAAAGGGAATTGAAGTGAGGACATTTGATGTCTCAAAAACCCATGTTTCATATATTCTGAATGAAATTTGGAAATACAAGGCTGTTGTTCTCGGCACCTGTGCCTACAACACAAAGATGCACCCTATGATGGAACATTTATGCAACGAAATTGGCCTGAATGAGCCTAAGAACAAGATCTGGTCATTATTCGGTTCATCTACATGGAATGGTGCCGGTGTTAAGGATCTCAAGAAATTTGCAGAAGAGGCCAAGCTGGAAATTTGCGGTCCGATAGTGGAAATGACCGGAGGCGCTTCACCTGAAAAGATAGAGAGAGAGGCAGAGGAACTTGTTGCTGCCCTAATTGAAAAATTAAAATAATTTTCATACAGCCATTTATCGGGAGCTGAAAGGAAATAATTTGAATAGAAAGAATTTGACATGACACGTGAAGATATAAAGAGAGGTTTAAAAAACCGAGCAGAGATGATTGTTACAGAGAGTGACACCGCTGCAACTTACAAATCCGGTGCTCTTGGTGTATTTGCAACACCTGGTATGATTGCACTTATGGAGTGCAGTGCTTTTGGCCTGCTTCAGAATTATGGCGCATCAAGTGTTGGAACAGAAATTAATGTCCAGCATTTGAGGGCTTGCCTTCCTGGAACAAAAGTTTGGGCAGACTCCACCATCACTGAAGTAAACGGCAACTGGGTTAAGTTTGATGTAGCTGCATTTGATGAAAAGGGTGAGATTGGAAAAGGCACCCACACGCGTTATATTATTGATGCCGAGAAGTTTATGGCAAAACTGAACAAATAGGGCCACCAACCTTATAAAGCAAGATTCATTTAATTTGAAATCAGACCAACGAACATTTAGAAACAGGCAATTCAGATGCGCGACCTCTTTGAAGAGATACGGGATTTCTACCAATGGCTGGTAAAGTTCATTACAGATGACCTATGGCATCTTAACCTTGACGATTTCGGCAAGGCCAAGAAGCGAGCACTCAGGTATCTGAAAGTTGCAATCATCACAATAAAAAAATCGGGTAATGACAAACTCGGACTCTATGCTGTATCACTGAGTTTCTTTGCAGCAATGAGTGTGGTGCCTTTTGCAGCTGTAGCTCTCGCAGTGACAGGCGGTATTGGTTTTTCCAATACACTAAGAGAGTTGCTATATGAGAATTTTGCAGGCAATCAGGAGGTTCTCAACTGGATTCTCCAGTTTGCCGACAATATAATCCAGAGCGGTCAAAAGGATATTTTTGGGGTTATCAGTGCCCTCTTTTTTGTCTGGATCGTAATTTGGATGATTCTCAATATTGAAAAGTGTTTCAACGAAATATGGAATGTTGAGCGCGGGAGGTCAATAGCAAAAAGGTTTCTCTACTATTTTGGAATTCTTGTTACAGCGCCTTTCATGATACTGATATTCCTCTCGGTATACTCAGTATTTACAAACCAAATGAAGAGTATTTTGGGAATGTGGCACTTTGAAGAACTTGGAATCTTTATGCAGTGGTTACTCTTTTTTGGAATGATATTGCTTATGTTCACAGCTATGTACAAGTATATTCCAAACGTAAAAGTACGTTTTTCGGCAGCTTTCAATGCAGCTGTAATATCGGCAACGGCTTTTGTGATAATGCAGTATCTCTATATGGAAACGCAGATATTGGTGTCACGAATAAATGCTGTATATGGAGCATTTGCAGCCGTTCCACTCTTCCTGATCTGGATGAATGTAAGCTGGATAATCATTCTGGTTGGTGCAGAAATTTCACATGCATACCAATATGCAGAAATTCCACCTTCAGAAATACCAAAACAGATCAAACAGTTTTATCCCGACAGGTAATAGAATGCAGCAACAGTGCAACTGAAAACGCAAATCTGAAAAGTGAAGAGATTAAAAGTGATGAACAGCAAATAATGAGATGATTATGGACAAGGAGAAGATGAGCAGACTGATGAATATGGATATGAGTTTGAGCAAGAATGCAGTAGATTTCATTGATGACAAATACCTGCACTCTCTCATTGAAAATACAAAAGAGGATATGGTAAGGAACCGCGAGATCTTCAAGAAGGCACTTGCAAAACAGCCGCTTTCTGTAGAAGAGACGGCATCTCTGCTTGCCATCACCTCTAAAGAGGGGCTAGAGGAGCTATATGAAGCTGCCCGAACACTTAAAAGGGCAGTATATGGAAACAGGATTGTATTGTTTGCACCACTTTACGTGGGCAATTATTGTATAAACAACTGCAAATACTGCGGTTTCAAGAGCAGCGCCAAAGGGACTGTAAGAAAAACTCTTGCAAAAGAGGAACTTGTAAAGGAGATTTATAATCTTGAGGATGAGGGTCACAAAAGACTTATTCTGGTATTTGGTGAGGCTCCGCAATACACACCTGAATTCATTGCAGATTGTGTAAAGACCTGCTATACGACAAAAAAAGGTAACGGGGAGATCAGGAGGGTAAACATCAATGCTGCACCTCTTGACATAGCAGGCTACAAAATTGTAAAAGAGGCTGGAATTGGTACATTCCAAGTATTTCAGGAGACATACCACAAGGAGACCTATGCCAAATATCACCCGGCTAATACAGTAAAAGGCGACTATATGTGGCGTTTGAATGCAATGGACAGGGCATTTGAAGCAGGTATAGACGATATGGGTATTGGAGCTCTTTTCGGATTGTATGACTGGAGGTTTGAGGTTCTTGGACTTGTTTCACATGCACTGCACCTTCAGAAGAGTCATGGAGTAGGTCCACATACAATCAGCTTTCCAAGAATACAGCCTGCACAAGATCTCAACTTTGATCTACCTTATAGGGTCACTGACGAGCAGTTCAAGCAACTTGTCGCAATTTTGAGACTGGCCGTTCCGTACACAGGTCTTATAATGACCGCACGCGAAAGCAAGGAGATCAGGAATGATGTAATTGAGTTTGGTGTTTCGCAAATAGATGCCGGAACAAAACTTGAGATTGGAGGTTATCAGAAAGATAAGAACAAGGAGCAGGAACTCAACAAGGAGCAGTTCCAGATTGGTGATACAAGAGAGCTGGATGAGGTTATAAGGTGGCTACTTGAGAGGGAATTCATTCCAAGCTTCTGCACTTCATGCTATAGGGTCGGAAGAACAGGTGAGCACTTTATGGAGTTTGCAATCCCAGGATTCATCAAACGCTTCTGCACACCTAATGCAATGCTTACATTGGCAGAGTATTTGGAGGATTACTCGAGTCCCGAGACCAAAGAAGTTGGTTACAGGCTTATTCAAAAGGAACTGGACCAGATGCCGGAAAGTGGCCAGAAACAGCAGGTTATTGCAAAATTGGAGGCAATCAAAAAGAGCCAAAGAGATCTGCTTTTCTGATAGTTGCTCGACAGACTTTGCAAGAGATGATGATATATTTTGAGAAAAAAGAGTGTCGTAAAAACTATGACACTGTTACGAAATAGAGAAGAGAAAAGACGTTGGGGGTAATTTTAAATGACATTTACAGAAGAAGACAATAAACTGATTGCGAGTGAGTTTGAAGCCTTGAGGGCGGCAAGCAGAAATAGGTGCGCCAATGACGAGGAGTATGAAGAGGTGATCAGAGCCTTTGAGTTTGCAAATGAAGCCCACAAGGGAGTGCGAAGACGCTCAGGGGAACCTTATATTATCCATCCCATTTCGGTGGCAAGAATTGTTGTCCAGGAGATTGGTCTGGGCTACAAATCAATTGTCACAGCTCTTCTGCACGATATTGTTGAAGATACAGAATATACCACAGAAGATATATCAAGACTCTTTGGCGAGAAGATTGCCTCACTTGTAGACGGTCTTACAAAGATCAAGTCTGCAATGGATGGCAGCCACAACAAAGGGGAGAGTGTATCTTTTGCAAAGATGAGCGAGAATGAGGAAAAATCACTCCAGGCTGAAAATTTCAAACGAATTCTTCTCACCTTAAATGATGATGTAAGGGTTGTTCTCATAAAACTTGCCGACAGGTTGCACAACCTAAGGACTATTGCAGCTATGCCCGAGCGGAAAAAGGACAAGATTCTGAGTGAAACTATGTATATTTTCATTCCTCTTGCCCACAGACTTGGTTTATACAGCATAAAGTCTGAGATGGAGAATATCTGGCTGAAATACAGACAACCTGATGAATATAACCAGATTACAAAAAAAATAGCAATCTACAGCCAGAACAAGGAGGGCGACATTGACAAATTCATAGAGCCTATTGCCGCCATCCTCAAACATGAGGGCTATACGTTCAAAATAACGAAAAGGACAAAGACCCCCTACTCCATCTGGAGAAAAATGATAAACAAGGGTGTTTCATTTGACCAGATTTATGATCTTTTTGCAATCAGGATCATCTTTGAACCAAAGCTTGACATTACCGAGAGACAGCAGTGCTATGACATATTCTCTCTTATATCAGCCAACTATATATCAAAACCCGACAGATTGAGAGACTGGGTTGGACGCCCGAAATCCAACGGATATGAGGCTCTTCATTGTACCCTTATGAGTAATGTCGGGACCTGGATGGAAGTTCAGATACGCTCCCGAAGAATGGATGAGATTGCCGAACGGGGACTCGCCGCACACTGGAGTTACAAGGGTGTCACAAAGAGCAATGAAAACGAACTTGACAACTGGCTCAATATGGTACGCGAAGTGCTTGAAAACCCAGATGTAAGCGCACTTGAGTTCCTTGACAAGTTCCATACAGGGCTGCTCTCGGCAGAAATATATGTATTCACCCCTAAGGGAGAGTCCAAGAAATTGCCAAAAGGCTCTACGGCACTTGATTTTGCCTTTTACATACATACCGCGGTAGGCAGCAAGGCCATTGCAGCCAAAGTCAATCTCAAACTTGTACCTCTTTCTCAAAAATTGAGAAATGGTGACCAGGTTGAGATCATTACCGCAGAGACCCAAAGGCCCAAAAGGGAGTGGCTCGATTTTGTCACAACATCCAAAGCAAAGAATTTTATTTACGACTCTTTGAAGGCAGATATAAAAAACACAATCAAAGAGGGACAGATAATCCTTGACAAAGCATTGGCAAACTTGGGTGTGACACCACAGACCAGAGTATTCAAGAAGTTGCTTCTTGCATACAACCTCAATAACAAAGATGAATTGTATACAAAGATTGGTGCAGGATTCATTGATTTGAGTGACCTTGAGAAGATTCTGAAAAAGAATACCGAAAACAAGTTTGTCAAGTACTGGAATTTGCAGTTCTTCTTCGGCAACAACAATAAGGAGGAAGAGAGTGAAACTGATGAGAGCATAGAGAACAATCCGGAGAGTCAGGCAAAAAAAATTGACAAGAAAAAAGATTATCTTCTACAGGAGAATCCACTTGACCGTACCTTGTCATACAAGGTTGCTGAGTGTTGCAATCCAATTCCTGGAGATCCTATCATCGGTTTTCTTGATGACAAGAATGAGGTGGTAATCCATAAAAAGGTTTGTCCCAAAGCAATATCTCTTGCGTCATGGCAAGGCGGTAAAATTGTAAATGCCAAGTGGACCAAACATACAATTCTGTCATTCCTTGCCCGTATAGAGATTAAAGGTATCGACAGAATCGGAATTGTAAATGACATAACAAAATATCTTACACTCATACTCAGCATAAATATCAGGAAAATCCATTTTGAGACTCATGACGGCGTGTTTGAAGGATATATAGACCTATACGTCCACAATACGGAAGACCTTAATGACATTATGAAAAGAATACTGGATACAAAAGGAGTTGAAAGTGTTACCAGAGTAGACATAAAAGAGTAAATTAAATTCAATTTAAAATAATGAAGAGACCATTGACGATAAAGAGATACCTTGTAAATTTTTCAATATTTGTATTGATAGCAGCATACTGCCTGCATACCTCGTCGTGCGCCAACACAAGCGGTGCGCCAACAGGTGGCCCAAAAGACTCCATTCCGCCTGTCATTATTGCTGCAATTCCCGATACAAATTCAAGGAATGTACCTACCGTAAAGACTCAAATTGTATTGACATTCAATGAATATGTGCAGTTGAAAGAGGCAAACAAGAATATCTTTCTTTCACCGCCACAGCAAAAGGCTCCAAAAACAAAAATTAAAGGCAAAAGTGTTGTGATAACATTTCCGGAAGATCTTGACAGCAATAGGACGTATGCCCTTAATTTCGGTTCATCGCTTGCCGACAACAATGAAGGCAATCCAATTGAAAATTATGTCTACAGCTTTTCTACCGGCAATACTCTTGACTCAATGCTCATCAGTGGCACCATACTTGACAACGAAACACTTCTTCCTGTTAAAGGCGTGTCAGTTGCTCTTTATGAACAGCCAACAGATTCATGTATGATGAACTCGCTGCCAAGTGCCATCTCAAGAAGCGATGACTGGGGCTACTTCTGTGTCAGGAATCTGAAGCCTGTTCCATATGCAATTTACGCATTCAAGGATGAGATTGCCAACCATAAATATGATTCAGGTACTGAGATGGTCGGGTTTCTTGACTCTATGGAAACACCGACAACGGTAATGCATCCCGGACTACCCCAAATGGGTATGTACAGTATGAAAGATACAGTGGAGTGCCTTGCCAGACCAAGTGAATATACAATTTATATGTTCAAAGAGAGAACAACACTGCAGTATATTACCAACTACAAGATGTTCAGCAAACGTGGAGCATACATCAAGTTCAATTCACAGGATGCAATAATTGAAAAATTTGAGATTGAGGGTGTTGACAATGATAAGATTCTAAAACAGTTCAACCAGACCAATGATAGTCTTGTCTTCTGGATGAACACCAATATCAAGGAGCGCGACACACTTACCCTCAATATCAGATACCACAAGACAGACACGCTTGGCAAGAATGTCCCTACTGACGAGGTGCTCAAGCTTACCCCTCCTATTGAAAAGGAAGAGGACAAGAAACCTCAGAAAGACAAAGATGGACGAACTATCAGAAAAGATCTGCTTGAATTTACATTAAAGGCCGATCCCAAATTTATAGAGCAGGATGGCTACGTTTTTGAATTCAAGGAGCCGCTGATTGAGGCAAGATTTGATACAATCTCTCTTGTTTCAAGTACACCTAAAGGTGTAAAGAACCAGGAAAAATTCACCGTCATTCAAGACAGTATGAATATCTGCCGCTACACTCTGAAACCTGAGACACCTTTTGTTGTCGGCAATGACTACATATTGAAGATTCCTGAGAAGGTATTTATGGATGTAAACAACTTTACCAATGACTCGCTTGAGAATAAGATTATACTGCCGACTTCAGACAATGCCAGCTCTATGACACTCGAGATGTCAAATGTAAATGCAAGGTATATAGTTGAACTGGTAAGTGAAAAGAGGGATAAAGTCTACAGGAAATTCATTATTACAAATGATTGTGTACTTCTATTCCCATATCTGGACAAAGGCAAATACTCAGTAAGGATAACTGAAGACAAAAACAGCAATGAGCTGCTTGACCCTGGTTCTATACTTGACAAACGCCAACCGGAAATGGTACGTCTTTATACTCTTCCCGACGGCGAGACTGTAATTACCATAGAAGAGAGAACAGACCTCATACAATCAATTGATGTTCGTGAACTCTTCAATCCAGGCAAAAAGGGATCAGAAGAGAAATAATAAGCATAAGCAAATGAAAAATATACTATTAACAGCAATCCTGCTATTAGGCATCTCAACAGGCCTCTTTGCGCAAAATACGCAAAACGGAAAAGAGCTTCAGACAACAAACGATACAACAAAAAAGGTTGATATTTACAAAGAATTTGACATGAACTCTTTTGCAGATGCAACTATAAAGATAAAGGACAGTTCTGTATTGAGCCAACACCTTATCGGCGTAAAGGCAGGATATGGCATTTCAAATGTAAGTTTCAGTCAGGATATAGACCACAAGAGTTTCAAGACTCCCAAAAATTTTGGTATCTACTACACATACTACCACTCACTATGGAAAAGTATGCCCTATTTCGGTATACAGACCGGTATTGAGTATAATGAGATAGGATACACACACCTATACGAAAAGTCTGAAAATGTGTTTGACGAACATGACCAGATATACCAGTCTGTGCAAATTCCATTTCTGACCCAATTCAGGGTTGATTTCTGGAAAATGAGAATTATGGTCGGTTTGGGACCTTACGGATATTATATTCTCTCAACTGACATTGAAGATGGCATACCGGAGACAACCAACAAATTGGGTTGCGGAATCATGGGCAGCGGCGGACTTGCATTTGTACTCAAACCCGTTGAGTTCCACTTGGAGGCAAGCTACAAATATGCATTGTCATACTTTGTAGACCCAAAAATCTACTCAGAAGATGCATGGACATATACCCACTCCAACCAACTTTTAATAAGTTTTGGCGTATTCTTCAGATTGGGAAGATAAGAGGGTTGTCCACTTGGTATAAGTTACCTCTTATATCGGAGGCATTTGGTTAATTATCAGTTAATTTAGTTTAATTAGAGAGATGAAAACTATAGAGGTAAAAGTAAATGGTCTGACAATAGGCGGCACTGCTCCCATTGTAGTGCAGACAATGTGCAATACACATACCCAGGAGATAGAGAAATCTGTATTGCAATGCATTGAGATGGCTGATGCAGGAGCTGAGATGGTAAGGCTTACAACACAGGGGTTAAAAGAGGTAGAGGCATTGAAAGAGATCAAGCGCAAGCTTATAGAAAAAGGGTATAACATTCCCCTTGTAGCAGACGTTCACTTCAGTTCAGATGTTGCAATAGCTGTTGCATCAGTTGCTGACAAAGTAAGGATAAATCCGGGCAACTTTGCCAAAGAACACTCCGTTGCAAAGAGTCAGTTTGCCAAATTCATTGAAGTCTGCAAGGCCAATAATACAGCTGTCAGGATAGGATTGAACCACGGATCTCTTGGTGAAAGGATAGTCAACCTTTATGGAGATACACCTCTCGGCATGAAAGAGGCTGCAATCGAGTGGCTTAAAATGTGTGCTGAAAATGATTTTCACAATGTGGTTATATCACTTAAAGCCAGCAATACAATAGTAATGGTTACAGCTTACAGATTGCTAAAAGAGGAGATGGAGAGGCTTGATATGCGGTTTCCTATTCACCTCGGTGTAACTGAGGCCGGCAATGGTGATATGGGACGAATAAAATCTGCAGTTGGCATAGGCGCACTGCTTGCTGATGGTATTGGTGATACAATAAGGGTTTCACTGACAGAAAATCCCGTAAATGAAATACCGGCAGCACAAACTATTGCCGGATATATGGCAAAAGAGATGGCCGTCGGGAAGTACTGGAGCGACATTAAAGCAATAAATGAGCAGCTTGAAGCGGGTGTAAAAATACCTGAATACAAATTCTTTGAGTGCGACTGGAACAGTTTTATCATTAAGGCTTCATGCCTGTTTGGTCCGCTGCTGCTCGACAAAAAGATAGATGACTTTAACGTCAGCTGCACAATTATACAGAGGGATGAGATAAAGTCTGGCACAAATGAATCTGCTACGACATCAGTTGAAATCTCAAAAGAGGCAATCGAAGAGTTCAAAGAGAACCTTATGCAGGCTGCACGCCGAAAATTCACTCAGCCTGAGTATATTGCGTGTCCGGGTTGCGGAAGGACACTATACAACCTTGAGGAGACATTCAATAAAGTGAAAGAGAAAACAAAACATCTCAAAGGGTTGAGAATTGCTGTTATGGGATGTATTGTAAACGGCCCCGGTGAGATGGCTGATGCAGATTACGGATATGTAGGAGAAGGTGCCGGCAAGGTTGCAATCTACAGAGGGAAAGAGCCTGTATACCGTTCGGTTCCACAGGAGGAAGCCATTGACATACTACTCCAACTGATTGAAAATGATGCAAATAAAAACAGACAATAGAACAGATTAATTTTCTTTGACTATTAAAGAGACCAGATATAAAATCAACAAAATGAATCAAATAGCGTACGACAATACTACACCACAAGGCACAAGAACAATTGAATATATACCACAAGGTGTATGTTCAAGACTAATTAAAATTGAGGTTGACACAAACAAGACAATAGTTAATGTAGCTTACTTCATGGGATGCAGCGGTAACACTCAAGGAATTGGCGCCCTTGTGAAAGGCATGAAGGTAGAGGAGGCAATAAAAAGACTGGAAGGCATCAGATGCGGGCAGAAGAGTACCTCCTGCCCGGACCAGCTCGCCCAAGCCCTTAAGAATTTTCTATAGTATTGACTGTAAAAGTCTCTGAACTCTCATTGATAAATACATGAAAGCTAATGGCCCTTGACAATCTCAAGGGCTTTTTCCACTTCAATATCATCAGTATTGAGAAATCTTATATACTCATTAAAGTCAAATAGATTTCTTATAATATAGGCTTTTATATATTTTTTCAGCTCCGGACCAGAAATTTCCAACGCCTGCCCGACAGGCTCAACCCCCTTACTCTTGCAAAGAGCAAGGAACTGGTCAAACAATTTTGGTGTTACATCAAAAGAAGCAATAAATTGCGATGATGTTTTGTACCTCTTTTGAAGCTGCTCTCTGTTATTGTCTACATAACTGTTTACAAAATCTGCAAGAAGACCTTTACGGACAATCTCTCCAAAGAATGGAGTATAGTGGCTTGTATCTGCAGGTATGAAGAGATCCGGCATAATGCCGCCTCCGCCGTATACGGTACGGCCAAGACGCAATGTCTTGAATTTTAAAGAATCAGGGAAATGAATGCTATCCTTGCTGAAGGTTTCACCCTTTTCATATCTGTCGTAGAAAGCCTTATAATAATCCTCGGCCTTACCCTGCTCATACGGAGACTGAATTACCCTTCCGCTTGGTGTATGGTAACGGGCAACTGTCAATCTTAACTGAGAGCCGTCAAAAAGGTCAAATTGTTGCTGAACAAGTCCCTTTCCGAATGATCTGCGGCCTACAATGGTGCCTCTGTCCCAATCCTGTATTGCACCTGAGACAATTTCACTTGCAGAGGCAGAATTTTCATCAATCAGCACAACAACAGGAATATCAGTTAAGAGTCCGCGGCCATTCGCATACTCGCTCATACGTCTCACTGTACGGCCCTCTGTATAGAGCATCAATTGCCCCTGATCAAGAAACTCGTTTGCAATTTGAAGTGCAGCAAGAAGATAGCCACCGCCATTTCCCCTCAAATCAAGGATCAACCCATTTCTCTCCCCCTGATGAGTAAGAATGAATTTCATAATCTCCTGGTATGATGTTGCTGCAAACCTGCTCAATTTGATATATAAAATTCCAGGCTCTATCTCATAAGCTGCATCTACACTGTTCAAAGGAATCTTATCACGTGTAATTACAAAATCAATATTCTGGGCATCACTTCCCTTTCTTACAACTCCAACAGTAACTTTAGTACCTTTCGGTCCCCTTAAATATTTGTGTACTCTCTCTATTGTAAGCCCGGTACCCGCAATTATCTCACCATCAACCTTAACAATCTTGTCACCTGCCTTTATTCCGACCTTTTCACTCGGTCCACCAGGAACCGTCGCCTGAATTGTAAGAGTATCATTTATCAAGGCAAATTCAACTCCTATACCATCAAAATTACCCTCAAGAGGCTCATTCATGGCCTTTACATCCTCTGCAGAGATATAAGATGAATGAGGATCCAATTTGGCAATAACACTCTTAACAAGCTCTTCAGATATACCTTTAAAATTAACAGTATCCAAATAATATTTGTTGATATTGAACAGAGTCTGTCCTACCTTTCCCACAGCCTCTTCAAGCTGCTGTTCCTTTGGGTCAACAATGCCGAACTGAGCAGAGGAGATATTTGGAATGACAGTAAAGAGAATACTTGTAACAAGAGTTGCAAGCAACTTTGAAAAGTTTCTTAAATTGATACTTGACATAAAATTTCTTATCATATCAAACTGTTTTGTAGAATACTTAACCATAACATTATAACCATTACCGTCAATTAATGTTTGATTTTATAAGTGGTATATCAAATTTCGCGCCCTCTTTTGCAGGATATGTCTCTGAAAATATTTTTCTGGCCTCTTCAACTAAAGGATCTATGCTCTTATATCTCGATGAATAGTGTCCTATAACCAACTTCCCAACGGCCGCTTTAAAGGCACATCTTGCAGCATCACTTGAGGTAGAGTGAAATGTACTCTTTGCCATATCTGCCAATTCAGAACCATAGGTTCCTTCGTGATACAACAGATCAACACCTTTTACCCATTCAGACAACTGATCAAAGGGGGCAGTGTCTGAACAATATGCAAATGATCTGGGCTTATATGGGAGATAGGTAAACTCATCAGATTTCAACAGTTGCTCATATTCAACTTTGTCATATATTTCTGAATTATTAACAGTTTCCTGCTCCTGACCATTACCGGACTCCTCATCAAGTGAAACAACACGTCTTACATCCTGCCCCTCCTTCAGACGAGCAATCTCATAAAGGCTCAATTTGTAGGGCTCGATAAGATGCTTATGGATATTTCTCTGAGGCATCTTCTCCTTGAAGATATAGCCGTAGGTCTCCCCCCTATGCTGCAAAGGGAGAGCATAAACCTCAATATTTTTCACATCAAGAACCATTGTCGGCTCCTGACATCTTATAGGTTTATGAACAATCTCGTACTTTATACCTTCACCAAAATGTTCTCTGAAAAATTCCAGAACAACCTCCATCTTATATGGTGCATAAATATAGAGCGGAGCTGTTCTTCCCATCATGGCCAATGTCGAAAGAAGACCAAAGAGGCCAAAAATATGGTCTCCATGAAGGTGTGATATAAAAATATGGTCAATTCTGGCAATGGATATCCCAGCTTTTCTGAGCTGCATCTGAGCGCCCTCTCCGCAGTCTATCAAAAACAAACGCTCACGAACCGTAAGGATGTGAGCGCTTGGATATCTATTGGCAGTGGGGAGGGCCGAAGCCGTCCCCAATGTCATAAAAGAAAATTCCATCAATTATTTTGAAGATTTCTCCATTGAATCTTTAAGTGCAGCAAGCTCACTGATGTCACCTAGAGTGGTTTTCTCAATGTTAGCTTTAATCTTTTTAACTGCTTTCTGAGTAGACTCAACCTCTGCTGCCTTCTCTTTGTTCTCTTTTACCTCAGCCTCTTTCTTTACATCCTCAGCAATTCTTGAGTGAGAAAGAACAATCTTCTTGTTTGATTTGTTGAACTCAATTACTTTGAAATCCAATTTCTCCTCAGCTTTGGCAACTGAACCGTCCTCTTTAGTTAGAGCTTTAGCTGGAGCAAAACCCTCAATGCCATACTCTAGAGCTACAGTAGCACCTTTCTCATTGAATGCAGTGATAGTACCCTCATGAACAGAACCTACAGTGAAGATAGTCTCAAATACATCCCATGGGTTCTCCTCAAGCTGTTTGTGACCAAGGCTCAAACGTCTGTTCTCCTGATCGATCTCAAGAACAACAACCTCTAGAGTCTCACCAATTGAAGTGAACTCAGACGGATGTTTAACCTTCTTAGTCCAAGATAGATCGCTGATGTGTACTAGACCGTCAACACCCTCCTCTAGCTCAACAAATACACCGAAGTTAGTGAAGTTTCTAACGATAGCGCTGTGTTTTGAACCTGCAGGATATTTCTCAACAATAGTAGCCCATGGATCTGCTTTCAACTGTTTGATACCAAGAGACATCTTTCTCTCCTCTCTGTCAAGGGTAAGAATACAAGCCTCTACCTCGTCACCAACTTTCAAGAAGTCCTGTGCGCTTCTCAAGTGAGAAGACCATGACATCTCAGAAACGTGGATAAGACCCTCTACGCCTGGCTGAATCTCAATGAATGCACCGTAATCAGCAAGAACAACTACTTTACCTTTAACTTTGTCACCAACGTTCAAGTTTGCATCCAAGTTGTCCCAAGGATGAGCAGTAAGTTGTTTTAGACCAAGAGCGATACGTTTCTTTGTATCATCGAAGTCAAGGATAACAACGTTGATCTTCTCGTCAAGTTTAACAACCTCCTCTGGATGGTTGATTCTGCCCCATGACAAGTCAGTGATGTGGATAAGGCCGTCAACACCGCCAAGATCAATGAACACACCGTATGAAGTGATGTTCTTAACTGTACCCTCAAGAACCTGACCCTTCTCAAGTTTGCCGATAATGTCAGCTTTCTGAGCCTCAAGCTCTGCCTCGATAAGAGCTTTGTGTGATACTACAACGTTACGGAACTCATGGTTGATCTTAACAATCTTGAACTCCATAGTCTTGTTAACGAAGATATCGTAATCACGGATAGGTTTAACGTCAATTTGTGAACCTGGCAAGAATGCCTCAATTCCAAATACGTCTACAATCATACCACCCTTAGTGCGGCACTTGATGTAACCCTTAACGATCTCATCTTTGTCAAATGCCTCATTAACTCTATCCCATGAGCGGAATGAACGTGCTTTCTTGTGTGAAAGGATAAGCTGGCCTTTTTTGTCCTCAGCATTCTCAACGTATACCTCTACTTTGTCACCAACAGCCAACTCAGGATTATATCTGAACTCGCTAATTGCAATGATACCCTCGCTCTTGTAACCAATGTTAACTAGAACCTCTCTTTTGCTGATAGCTACAACTGTACCCTCTACAACCTCATTCTCGATAACTGTAGAAAGTGTCTGGCTGTACTGCTGCTCAACCTCCTCTCTTGATACACCGTACTCAGTACCGCTCTCAAAAGCATCCCAGTCAAATTTGTCAATTGCAACAGAAGCATTGCTTTTACGTTTTTTTGTTGCGTCTACAATCGCAGGAGTCTCCTCTACAAAAGCCTCCATTGACTCCTCTTTGCGCACTGAAGCTACTACTGGCTCCTCTGCGTCAATCATTTGTTTTTCTTTACTCATTTGTTTAATTTGTTAAAAATAAGTGGGTTAAACATTATTTATAGTCTCAAAAATTTTGAGTGCGCGAAAGTAGTGATTATTGAGCAGTTATCCAAATATTTTCAACACAATTTTGTTCAATTTTATACATATCTTTGCAATCCCGACAAATGGATATAAAAAACAGCATTTCAACAAATTGCAAAAGTCAAAAAAGAGTGCCCGCCAATACCGTCGGGAAGACAATTTGATAAAACTAAATATAAAGGAATGAAAAACAACAAAGGATTTGAACGCAACTTCTGGGTTGCAATCATTATGGAATTTTTTGAAAGAGGAGCATACTATGGAGTATTGTCTGTCCTTTCTGTTTATCTTGTAATCAGCGGAGAAGAAGGAGGTCTTGGCTTCACAAAGGCTCAAGCCGGTACCATTATGGGTACAATACAGCCCCTACTCTACTTCCTTCCCATTATAGCTGGAGGTATAGCAGACAGGTTTGGTTTCAGAAGAATCCTCTTCTTTGCATTTACATGTATAACAGGAGGTTACTTTCTTACAGCAATGACTGAATCTTACATCCCGGTATTTGCTTCACTTCTTCTTATGGCTGTTGGCGCCGGCTTCTTCAAACCAGTAATATCGGGCACAATTGCAAAATCAACCACAGAAGAGAACTCAACTCTCGGTTTTGGAATCTTCTACTGGTCAATTAACCTTGGAGCGTTCCTTGTACCGCTTATCCTTGTTCCTATGCTAAAAGCACAAGGATACCACTACATCTTCTATATGGCTGCAGCTGTAGGCTGTATCCTGATGCTTATAAATACCTTCATCTACAGGGAGCCTAAAGCCAACCTTGAACTTCAGAAAAAACTTGGCGGCGAATCTGTGGGACAAAGCCTCAAAAAACTCTTTGTAGGAATTGTAGAGGTGCTTAAGGATGTAAAGTTCATTGTTCTGATATTCTTGTATTCAGGCTTCTGGATTCTCTATTTCCAGATGTACGGCACTGTTCTTTGGTATCTTAAAGAGCATGTTGACATGACTCCTGTAAATGATGCGGTAAACTCCTTCCTTTCAATCTTTGTCGCAGACCCAAGTTGGAAATTTGATACAGAGCACGTTACTGTAATTAATGCTGGTGTAATCATCTGCCTTCAACTTATAGTTTCAAAACTTGTACAGAAGTGGCCTGCACTGCCTACAATGATTATGGGTATTGGCTGCGGAACTCTTGGAATGTTCATTTTGAGCCTCGGAAGCACTCCTTGGATCTTCATTGCCGGACTTATCATCTTCACACTTGGTGAGATGACCACACATCCAAAATTCCTCTCATATATTGGTATTATTGCTCCTCCCGACAAAAAGGCTCTATATATGGGATACTCCTTCCTTTATGGCGTAATCGGAAGCTCAATCGGCTCATTCCTTGGAGCAAGCCTTTACCAGAAAATAGTTGAGCAGATGAACCAGCCACAACTCCTATGGCTCATCTTCAGCGGCATTGGAGTATTGAGCATAGTAGGACTGCTGCTGTACAACAAGATTGTTAATAAAAAGAAATAGGAGTTTATAAGAACTGACAAATGAATTAATGAGACTGACTCAAAAGGTCTCTCATCAAACAGCGACCCCCTATTAGAGCACTTTCTAACAGGGGGTCTCTATTTATAAGTTTCTATTTGCGGTTATCCCTTGGTTTATAGCACTATTGCTTAATGAAAACTCAGTAACAACCAACCTCTACAGCATCTTCCTCTTTCTGAAAAGGAACGAGGCCACAAGAACAGATACGAGCATGACGCCAAGGACTATGAAGAAATCCGACATGTTTCCCAAAAGCGGCAAATTGACATTCATACCAAAGATACCCGAAATGAGTGTTGGTGGCATGAAAAGCAACGAAACAAAGGTAAGAATCTTCATGATTTTGTTCTGGTCAAGATTGATAAGACCCAGAACAGTGTTCTGAAGATACTCCAACCTTTCAAAACTGAAATTGGTGTGGTTCAAGAGTGATGAAATATCCTTGAGCACAACTGTAAGTTTTGTGTGCACATCCCTCGGGAACTTGTCACTCTTGAGGATTGCAGAAATCATACGCTGCTTGTCAATGACATTCTCACGCACGAGCATTGTATTTTCCTGCAACTGGTTAATATCCAAAAGGAACTCCTCATTCACATTCTCGCCCACACTTACACGTTTGCTGAACTGGGCAATCTCCTTACTCATAAGCTCAATCATGTCGGCATCAAGGTCAATCCTATTCTCAAGAATGGCAACAAGAATATGATAGCCTGTTGGATAAAGTTTTGATGCGAGCTGCACCCTGCGCTGCATGTCGGTAAATGTACGCAAGGGAACCTGACGTATAGTTACAAGAATACTTTCAGAAATGATGAAAGAGACAGTCTCCATCGAATAGTCATCGGGACCTGGAATAAGGAAGTTGGTATTGGCAAAGATTGTGGTTTCAGTCTCTGAATAACGAGAAGAACTCTCAATCTCCTCAGCCTGGGCCCTGCTCTGCAAGGTTGTTTCAAGGAAATCCTCTACCGAGCGTTTCTCCTCACCTGTAGGTTCAAACAGGTCAATCCAAAGAACATCGTCCCATCCCAGATCGTTCAACAAAGCCATCTCATTTGATGGAAGAACCTGTCCTTTAGACTTGTAGAAAATCTCAATCATACCCGTTCTACCTTTAGAAGTTCCTAACTAACACTTTACAACCCAGGCAAAGTGCATATATCCATGCAAATATAGTAAAATTTTGCTCCCGATAGTTACTTATAAATTACAAATTTGTACAAATTAAAGCAACACTATGCTACCCAAATGGGGTTATTTACCCATTTGAACAGATGCAAATAGAGGATTGACCTTGCTATAAAAAAAGATGCTCAATGAGGATTTTCAGACCAATCAGAAGCAAAATGAGGCCTCCCAATATTGTTGCTTTTTTGCCTATCCTGGCCCCTATCTTGCGCCCGCTCTCCATACCTACAAGTGAAGCTAAAGCTGTAAAAATAAAGGTAAAAAGGGTAACAAAGAGTACACGCACAAGTGAAAGGTCCACAAAAGCGAGACTTACACCAACAGCTACCGCATCGATGCTTGTTGCAATGGCAAGAATTGAGAGAGTCCTGATATTTTCAAGATTTACCTGGATTGCGGCCTCCTCTTTTGACTCTTTGTCTCCAATATTCTCAATTATCATTTTTCCGCCTATATAAGCCAAAATAATAAAAGCAATCCAATGGTCCCATTTAATGATATATGGCGCAAAAAGGGCACCTGCGGCCCATCCTGTAAAGAGAAGCGCGGCCTGAAAAAAACCAAAGAAGGCCATAATAAAGGCCTTCTTTGAGAATTTATTGTTCTTCAAACCCATTCCACCGCCCAAAGAGACAGCAAAAGTGTCAAAACAGAGACTTATTGCAAGAATCAGAAGTTCAAACAGACTCATGTGACTAAGAGCGGAAAAGCGGGTAAAAAACTATTTCTTTCTGAAAATCAACAGACCGAAGAATGTGATTGCTGCACAGACTGCAATTAGCGAGAATCCGAAACTGAATACGAAATTCTCAATCAAATAACAGATTACCGGTGCGGCAACACAAACATAAGGTACAACCTTATCATTGATCTTTGCTTTGGTCAATATACCCAACATGAACAATCCCAAAAGCGGACCATAAGTGTATGATGCAATCTGGTAAACCATGTTGATTACAGCATCATTCTTGAGGATATTGAATGCTACAATGAGAAGGACAAACAGAATTGCCATTACATAAGTTACATTCATTCTCACTCTCTTTTTCTTCTGGTCATCCCAATCATGCTTCTCAATTCCAACAATGTCAATACATGTTGAAGTTGTAAGAGATGTCAAGGCATTTGCACAAGTAGGATATGCAGCAGAAATAAGTCCGACAAAGAAGATTACTCCAACAACAGGTCCCAATGAGAGGGCTACTGTAGGGAATATCTTGTCAGCCTCCAATTTGCCTGCTCCGGTTGTTACAGCCTCAATAAGTTCAGGATGGCTCTGCATGAAGATTGCAAGCACAGCGCCAAGAGTTACAAATAGAAGGTTGATAGGAATCATCATAAGGATTGATGTCATTACATTCTTCTGTGCCTCTTTGATATTCTTGCAACTCAAGCTCTTCTGCATCATAGCCTGGTCAAGTCCGGTCATTGCAATAGGAATAAGCACGCCGCTCAAGAAACGTTTTAGCCAATGTGTCGGTGATGCAGTGTCCTTGTCAAAAAGATTTGAGAAATCGCTGTCATGGACATTCTTCAACATATCGCCCAAGCTCCAGTCCAACTGGTTGCAGATAACACAAACTGATACAACAATGGCAACAATCATAAATGTTGTCTGAATTGTATCTGTATAGATAATGGTCTTTACACCACCCTTCATTGTATAGAGGATTGCAAGACCAACAAAGATTATGGCTGCCACAACAAACGGCACGCCAAGTGGCTCAAGAACGAAGTTGTATAGCACAAAAATCACAAGGAATGTCCTTACAGTTGCACCCAATAGTCTTGAAATGATAAAGAAAGTGGCACCGGTCTTGTAACTGTATGCACCAAATCTCTGCTCGAGATAGGTATAGATAGAGGTCAGGTTCAATTTGAAATAGAGTGGCAAAAGAAGTCCTGCAATAATTGCATAACCAAAGAACATACCAAATACCATTGGCATATAGTAGAAGTTCTCATTGATTACATTACCTGGCAAAGACATGAATGAGACGCCTGACATTGAGGAGCCGATCATTCCAAATGCAACCAAAAACCAGTTTGAACTTTTATTTCCTGTATAATATGTTTTGCTGTCGCTGTTTCTGCTTGTAAGCCATGCAATAAAGAAGAGAAGCAAAGTATACAGAACAAAAGTGATTAAAAGAATAGTAGTATTCATATAAGTTTTTTAAATAGTTTAAATTTTGAACAGATGCCTGTTTTCTATGCTCTTACCGAGTGTAAGCTCATCTGTATATTCAAGATCATCACCAAATCCCACACCCCTTGCAATAGTGCTTATCTTTACTGATAATCCCGACAGTCTCTTGTAAAGGTAAAAAGAGGTAGTCTCACCCTCCATACTTGTACTTAAAGCAAGAATAACCTCTTTTACTTCACCATTCTGTACCCTCTCAACCAATTTTGAAATTGGTAGATCAGAAGGACCAATACCATCTATTGGTGATATAATGCCGCCCAAGACATGATACATACCATTGTATTGCTGCGTATTCTCGATGCTCAACACATCGCGGATACTCTCAACCACACAAATTATGCTTTTATCTCTTTGTAATGATGAACATACAGAACAGACTTCATTATCTGAAATCATATTGCAGACACTGCAATACTTCACACCATTCCTGAGAGCAGTAAATGAATGTGCAAACCTCTCAACATTCTCTTTAGGCTGCTTCAGCAGATGGAGCGCCAGTCTTAAAGCACTCTTTCTGCCGACACCAGGCAACGATGCAAACTCTTCAACAGCCTTTTCGAGCAGTACCGAAGAATAATTCTGTTTGAACATCACACTTGAAGCAGCAGTTCACCTGCTATTTATGGGTATTGTAAAAATCTACGGCATTTCTTACAGATCCATGCTCCAACAAAAGTGATTTTGCATACTCATAATCTGTAATCTGAGCCTCTTCCATAATCATTCTGGTACCTCTGTCAACAAGTTTTGCATTGCTCAACTGCATATCAACCATCTTGTTGCCCTTTACGTGACCCATCTTGATCATTGTTGAGGTAGAGATCATGTTAAGGATAAGCTTCTGTGCTGTACCTGATTTCATACGGGTACTTCCTGTAACGAACTCAGGACCTACAACGGCAACAATCGGAATATCAACCTCTGCAGCTACAGCAGCACCAGGGTTACATGTAATACAAGCTGTAAGGATACCACGGCTCTTGGCCTCTTTTACTGCACCAATAACATAAGGAGTTGAACCTGAAGCAGCAATACCCACTACCACGTCATTCTCACCTACATTGTAAGGCAACATATCTTTCCAACCCTGCTCAAAATCATCCTCAGCATTCTCGACTGCTTTTCTGATAGCGGTATCACCACCGGCAATAAGGCCAATGATCAAATCAAATGGAGCACCATATGTAGGAGGTATCTCAGATGCATCCAAAATACCAAGACGACCACTTGTACCGGCACCAAGGTAGAATAGTCTTCCTCCCTTTTTCATTCTCTCAACAATACCGTCAACCAATTTCTCAATTTGAGGAATACAATTCTCTACTGCAACTGGAACTTTCTTGTCCTCATTGTTCATATTCTGCAACAACTCTGCAGTTGACATCTTGTCAAGATTTGCGTAATTAGATGATTGTTCAGTAACTTTCATTTCAATTATATTTTTTAATTATTAATTCTTGTGGAACTCAATCAATCCCTCAATAGGGGTCTTCAAAATCTTGCCAATCTTAACACCGCGGGTAGCCGCAACTTCCTTTAAAATGTCCTGATAATAGTAAGCTACGGATCCCACAAGATTTACCTCAAGATTTTTATAGTCATAGTGGAAAATATTGCGTGTGAAGAACTCATCAAAACTTGTTCTCAAAAGGTTGTCAATATGAGGATGACTTCTGAATTCATTGATAAATGGTGAGAATGAAGCCAAGAAACGGCTTGGAAGCGGCTCTTTGTAAACCTTTGCTACAATCTTCGGATAGTCAAGGTCATATCTCTTTACAAACTCCTCTTCAATCTCTTTAGGAAGAAGCCCCTTAATGAAATCAGAGACAAGTTTTCTACCAAGCACACCACCACTTGCCTCATCACCCAAAATAAAACCTCCAGCCCTAACATTGTCCTTAATCTCAACTCCATCATAATAACAGGTATTAGCTCCGGTTCCCATTATACATGCAATACCAGGATTGTGTCCGCAAAGAGCACGTGCAGCTGCCAACAAGTCAGATGCAACATTGCATGTTGATTTAGGGAAAACCTCTTTGAATGCCTCTGCCAAAGTGTTGGAAAGTTCAGCAGAAAGAATACCTGCTCCATAGAAATAAACATTCTCAACGTCTGTTCCAATCTCCGGCAACAACTTAGTCTTGAAAATCTCAACGATGTATTCCTTTGTCTGGAATACAGGATTAATACCCTCTGTATGTACCGATTTTACAGTACCGTCACTATAGATTGCTCTCCAATCTACTTTGGTAGATCCACTGTCTGCTATTAATTGCATATTCTTATAATTAGTTTTAATACATGTATTTTTAGTGCGCCGCAAATTTACTAAAAATATGTGATAAATCCATCAATTATTTTAGTAAAACTACTCTATGAGGGAACCTCGTTTTTTCCAGTGGAAAAATCCGTATACTGCTGATAATGCGTATATCAGATAAAGCATAGATGTCAGGTAGAGCCCCTGGGATAGAAAGAGGCCTACACTCACCACATTCACAACAATCCAAAGCAACCATTGATGGATAAAGGCCTTGCCAAGCCACACAGTCGCTACAATGCTGAGCGATGTTGCAAAAGCGTCAGCCGTAGGCATCGGATCCCCTGTCATGTTTCTGAGGAATGTGAGCATAAGTATAAAAATAACTGCAAAAGCCACAAGGGTGCAAAGTAACCACTTGAGAGAGGGTTTCCTATACAAGATCTTATTGCTGGAATCTGTATGATCTTGAGGTGAAGAATTATCGGAACTGTCGGGAAGAGTATTGAAAGATGCTTTTTTATCGCGATGCCATGCCCAAAAGCCATAAACACTTACCAGCACGTAATATATTTGGAGTCCCATTGCTGCATAAAGACTGCTTTGGGCAAAAACATATGCATAGGCAACTGCGCAAAGGAAATTCACCAGCCACATATACTTGTTCTGATATATTTCAAGGATGAGATAGAGTACTCCTGTAACAAAAGCAAAAATTTCCATTTCACATTATTTCTTTACAAGTTCAACCTTGTACAGTTTTGGCCAATTCTTACCTGTAAGATAGAGGGATTTTGTGGCTTCATTGTAGGCAATGCCATTAAGCACGTCAGTATTGGCTGTACGCAAAGAGCGTGGCAAAAGGTTTCTGCAGTCAACTACACCTCTCACCTTACCGGTTTGAGGATTAATTATAACTATTGAATCATCACCATATACGTTTGCCCATATTTCACCGTTTATGTATTCAAGTTCGTTCAAATACTGTACAGGTTTGCCGTTAAGGGTAACAGCAACTTTATTTACAACACTGAAAGTCAGGGGATCAAGAAAATAAAGCACTGCTGAGCCGTCGGTCATTATAAGCTGTTTTCCATCAGTAGTCAGCCCCCACCCCTCTGTAGGATTCCAAAGTTCGCCAAGATATTTGAATGTCTCAATATCATATACAAAGCACTTGTTCTCCTGCCAGGTAAGCACATAAAGATTTCCATTAAGCACACACGCTCCTTCAGCAAAATATCTTCTATCAAAATCAAACTTCTTAAGAATTCTTCCGGTTTCAAGGTCATTTTTTCTGAAAGATGACGAACCATATTGTCCGCAACTTTCATATAGTGTATTGTTGTGAAAAAAGAGGCCCTGGGTATATGCAGACCTATCGTGAGGATATGATTTTATAACTTTTAATGTATAGAAATCAACCTGTTGGGGATAAAGGAAATTTATAGCTCCCGACAGCAAAAGCACCAGTCCCATTACAAGCATGGTCCTGAAGAGAAAGACTCTGTTAAATAATTTGTTTCCTGTTGACATATCAGACCTGTTACATAGTCATCCTGCAAAACTACTAACAAAAAGTTTACCATACCAAAATTAGAGTTGAAAAATATCGGTATCTTTGCACAAAAACCGTAAAAAGCAATATGAACGGATATAAAGAAGATAGTACTATACTTTGGCATAATGTTGATTTGAGACAGGAACTGAAACCTTATGCATTCCTGAACCTGACCCAAGAGATTGCCGGGAACCATGCAAACAGACTCCATTTTGGTTATAATGACCTTAAAGAGTGCGAGCAGACCTGGGTTCTAAGCAGAATCAAAGTAAGATACAATAACTACCCCAAATGGCAAGACAATGTTACACTTGAGACATGGCATAAAGGAATGCAGTCACTTTTCGGACTGAGGGATTTTATCCTACACTCAGAAGATGGTGCCAATGCAGTCGTTGCCACAAGCTCATGGCTTATAATGAACAGCCGCACAAGAAGGATTGAGAGGGCAAACAATTTCTACAACAACCCGGATATTCTCAATCAGGCAAATAAGACAAATGCAATTGAAGAGCCATGCGACAAATTGAAATCTTGTCCGGAAATGGAGCTTGTACGCACTCATGAGGTAAAATTGTCAGACCTTGATGCGCTCGGTCATACAAACAATGCAAAATACTCTGAATGGACAACCGACAGCATTGATCCTGAAATATTTCGTAACTACAGAATCAAGGAGTTCCAGATAAATTTCAATGCCGAGACCAGACTTGGAGAAAAAATAGAGATATGGAGCAAGGAGATTGAGACACCTGAAGTGATTCGCACAACAAACAATCTGGGTCCCGACAGCCGTACTTTCTGTTTTGAGGGCAAAAGGGACGGCAAGAGCGTATATGAGGCAATATACACGTTTATCCCGGTATAATTTGTCAATTAAGGATTTAAACACTATTTTTGCGGCATCGGCAGGTCGTTCTATCGCTCAAGAAATTGGGAGGAAAGTCCGGACAAGATAGGGCATTGCACTGTGGAAAGCACAGACGGGCGAAAGTTCGTGCAAGGGGTAACAGAAAATAACCGCCGTAAGGCAAGGGTGAAAACGTGAGGCAAGAGCTCACGGGCAGATACGGTGACGTATATGCAGTACTCCACTGCAACTTGCAAGGCCATGTATACCAACATTCAAGGGTTGCCCGCCCGTTGTTGGGGGGTAGGCTGCAACAGATAAATGATAGAAGCTTCTTAGGGTAGCAATACCAGTCTGAAGTACAGAATTCGGCTTATAGATCTGCCTACAGCATAAGGGACTGGCCACGCGGCCGGTCTCTTTTTTAAAATAACACCAGAGAATCAGGATGAAAATACATGCAATCTATTTCAGTGCTACAGGCGGAACTCGCAGAGTAGTTGATGCAATAGTTAAAGGAATAAATGAGACTGATCAGTTCACCAAGGCTGAAATCTGCACACATGACTTTACACTTCCTCAGGTTAGAGAAACCATTCCGCATATCAGCAGCTCAGATATTGCAGTTGTTGGAACACCCGTTTACGCAGGCAGGGTACCCAATCTGCTTTTGAAGTATCTGCAGAGACTACAAGGAGACGGCTGTATGGCAATCCCTATAGTAACATATGGCAACAGAAATTTTGATGATGCTCTTCTTGAACTGCACGATCTGCTGAAAGAGTGCAACTTCAGACCTATTGCAGCAGGTGCATTTGTAGCACAACACTCATTTTCAGATATTCTGGCAGCCGGAAGGCCAAATATTGAAGATCTTGAACAGGCCTACAACTTAGGGCAGCAAGCAGCAAAAAAGAGGTGTTCAGAGGGTTCCTCACAAAGAGAATTTGAAAATGGAGAGAATCCTCTGAATATACCGGGAAGAAGCGCAGTTGAGCGCAAATATTTCCAGCCCAAGGATTCTCATGGCAACCCTATAGACATCAGGAAAGTAAAGCCAAAAACATCAGAAAAGTGCAATAGGTGCGGCCACTGTGCGGCAATTTGTCCTATGGGAGCAATTGATACGAATAATCCCCAAGATGTAACGGGTATCTGCATCAAATGCAATGCCTGTATAAAGGAGTGCGCACAAAATGCAAAATACTTTGACGATGCCGGATACCTTTACCATAAAGAGGATCTCGAACTCAAATATGGAGAAAAGAGAGAAGCCCCAAAAATCTTTTTATGATTTATGGGGCTTTATTTATATGGTCAGTTGCCTGTAAACTGACGTAGGTTAAAGACTCTGCTACTTGGATACCATAATATCAAGTATCATCTTGTCAGTAACCTGCATACCTTTTGAACCGATGGTACCCAAATTATAGATTGTCTTCTCAATTGAATCCTCAATTATTCCATCATTAGATGATATGCAAATGTTGTCCAATGCAAGAATTGCAGACTGCACAGATGAAGATACACCCGACGCAACTTTAAGAGCACAACCCACTTTGGCACCATCACACACCATACCAGTAATGTTTCCTACCATATTCTTTATTGCAGAACATATCTGCTCATAACTGCCACCATTCAAATATACGATACCGCATGAGGAGCCGGTAGAGGCAATTACACAACCACAAAGTGCCGACAATTTGCCCAAATAACCTTTGATATGAATAGCAATCAAATGGCTCAATACTAGAGCTCTGGCCAATTTTTCATCAGAGACCTCCATCTTTCTTGCAACAGCAATCACAGGTACAGTAACAGTAATGCCCTGATTACCGCTGCCCGAGTTGCTCATCGCAGGAAGAAGACATCCTGCCATACGAGCATCAGAAGCGGCAGCAGTAGCTGCCATTGCATAAGTCATTATTGAAGAGCCAAATACACCGCTGTGCTGAGATGCAAGAATTGTCTTGCCAACCTTAAGGCCATAATCATTCTTCAAACCCTCTTCTGCCAAAGCATAGTTAAGTTTGACTGAATCAAGTATAAATGAGATATTTTCATAACTCGCAGACTCCGCGAATTCAAGAATCTCCTTAACACTCAATTTATAGTCAAGGGTTGTCTTATCAGCAACGGAATTTTGTGCAGATTGGTCGCATGCGCAATCTTCACCTACAATACAATTGCCGGCATTATTACATGCAGAGGTATCACCTTTAACATTATTGCCATTCAATGTCACGCTTATAATGGAATCATGATTATCCTTAATTATGGTTTCGGCCCTGTTCTCCCCATTGATTGCAGTTGCCTTGATATAAAGTTTGACCGGAGTGTCAGCAAGGCCAATCTTTACATTACTCTCTGCAACCATCCTCTTTGCAGCTGCAAGTGCAGTTTCATCCAAATCTTTAAGAACCTCAAGTTTATATTCAGATTTTCCACAAGTCGCTCCCAAAGCTGAGGCAATATGCAGACCCACCATACCAGTTCCAGGTATACCTACACCCATACCGTTTTTGAGGATATTTGCACTAACCTCCACCTCCAATGAGGCAGGTTCTCCAAATCCTCCATTTCTCAATGTTTCACAAGAAGATGCAACTGCTAAAGCGACTGCAATCGGTTCAGTACATCCCAATGCAGGTTTTACCTCTTTATTGAGCAATTCAATAATTTCAAGTTCTCTTTCAATAGTCATAAGTCAAGCTCCGTTATTAAATGGGGCACGTTTTACAATAAATTTACCTTTTATATTAAAACAAATCAGCTCCCGACAGAATCAGGAGCTGAAATACTCTATTTCTCAAAGAAATTTACAACCTCTTCAATCAAACCTTCGATCTGGCAGCAACACTCAAGGGATTCAATCGGAAATCCGAACGAAACCACTTTGTAGTCACCTTTATAAGCGACAGCGGCAGAGATATTGTTGCCAGGATAGCGGAAGATTGTATAAGCATCTTTGGATGCTGGCAACAATCCGTCGGGAGTCTCCACAATATACATTTTGTCATTCAACTTATTGTTGAATGTGAATTTTCCACTGAAGCCGAATGGATTTGCAACACTTCTGACAACATTGTTCCTTGATGCAAAATGGTTAGACCATTTGAATTTCAAAACATCCTGAGCAAACCTCTTGCCCTCATCTGTAACGTTGTACCCATCCCACAAATCTGATCCTATATATGAGCCTGATACAAGAATATTACCACCCGAAGCGGCATAATCAGATATTGCATTCTGCAGTGCAACAGGGAAAGTCTCATATCTTACAGGCTGGCCCTCCATGTCAATTCTTGTCTGAGCCTGCTTGCCCATTATAAAATCAACAATAGGATACTCCTCAAGTTTAACATTTCCTGCCATTACAGCACCTGCTGATGCCGAAACAAATGAGTAGCCAAGTTTCATGAATGCCTTACCATGAACATATGGATAATCAAATGTATTTCCAGCTACAATCTTGTCTTCATAATCTGAATAGGAAGCGGCAAAACCGGGATCATCATTTGTAATCCACTCTTTCTCCCTTCTGAACTCATACTGGTCACCTGTATATGTCAAATCGTACAAATATGGAACACCGTGATCCTTTTCATTATAGAAACCGGCCAATGTAGAATCCTTTGACTGGAATGATGCAGGACCGCTTACCCTATTGAAACCATTTACAACCATTACGGTACCCTCCTTAGCTGTAGCCCCTTCGGCAATACCTACCGACAATATTTCAGAAGGGAAACTCAATCCACCCTCATTCAATGCTGCAACTTTGAATGAGTATATCCTGTTTGACTCAACAGGTATCAGTGCTGTAGGCTCATCAACCACAATACCATTGTCAAAAGAAGAACCATTTACTCTGGTATATACCACATAGCGTTTTGCTACAGCTGTAGGCTCAAGTTTATCCTCAACAGGAGTCCAACTCAATCTTACCATATTCCTGTCATTGTTCTTCTGCAATACTGCAGCAAAATCTTTTACAGGAAGAGGCTGGACTACATAAGGTATTCCATCCTTCATACTGAGGAATTTAAGCATACCCTTATAAATTGCCCTGCTTACAAGGAATCTGAAATCAGGATCATGGCCAAATTTCATGTCGGCAAAGTTCTGATGTGAAAGGAACTCCAAAAGTATAGCCGGCACATTAGGCATTCGTGCCTCAGCATAGGATCTGTCCCACAAACCTCTTCTTGACCATCCTTCATAGAAATTTGCCCTGATATCATCAACAATCTGAGTCTGGACAATATCGGCATACTCCCTGGCCAACATTCTGCTCTCCCCTGTAGGATATTTGTCTGAGCCATTGGATAGTTTGGTATAAATCATCAATGTACCTACAATAGAATCATCAAGGAATGTACCTGCATCGGTATGGAATGCAAACGAAAGGTCAACTGGAACCTTCAAGCCTTGGTAATGAGGATTTTTAACAGAACCTCCAGAGAGAACATTAACCCAGCGTCCCCTTGAAGCATAATCATCTGTATAGTCATTCATATTGTTGGTCTGTGAATATACAGTGTCTGCATATCCGGCCCACTGCAACCATACCCTTGAGCCCTCAGTAAATCTCGGATGACCACTTACAAATGGTTCCACCTCATAAGGAAGCTCCGTTTCTGGATTTACAGTACGTGCAATGTTACCCATACCACCGCCAAACTTCACAGCATCTGCAGTTACAACCTTAACATCCTTGGATGACTTGATACCTTTATTGAGATTTGTCAGATATACTCCTTGATCAGAAGAGCCTCTGTCAAATAGGAAAGTTCCAAGATAGATCCATGTTCCGCCTCCCATCTGCTGGTTTACTTTGAATTCACGCACACCATCCTTGAACTTTACAGTGTAATATGCAGCATCTGTACTGTTAGGAAGAGTCTTATATGATACATATACAGAGTATTCACCTGTTTCAGGAACCAAAGGAATCCACTCTGCAACACTCTCACTCTTTACGGATCTGCCTTTAAGATCCTGTTGCGACAACATTTTAGCAACCCTATAAGTACCCATAGTGAAAGGATTCTCACCATGAAGATATGTCTCTTTAGGATTGGCAAAGCCATAAGAATCACCGCTACTCCAAACTTCTGATCCTGACTTCTCCATATAACCGCCAAACACTTTGTCATTGTCAACTATAACCTCATTTTTCTGCAAATCCCTTTCACGTGGCAAGAAGAGATTGGCTCCCGCATTTTCCAACATAGGAACAATGAAAGGAATTACATAACCTTGTGTATACTTATCCTCGACAGTCTGAAAAAGTCTGCATCTTTGCCACTCCCAGCGCTGTGTATTCTGATCAAAATAGAGTCCATGACTGTGCCATAATGCAATATGTCTGTTCTCCAGACCTTTGGTTATATCAAAAGGCCTAGTAATCTCCTCCACTATAGCATTTGAGGCGGTGGCCGCAGATTTTTTAGAGACCTTTTTCTTTGAGGATTTCTGATCCTGCTCCCGATAGTACCTGCTGCTCAACTCTTCAAGAAGAGAGCCATTAGCATATATACGGATATTCTTTCCAGGGAAATGTTTTGATGCAATTGCATATATATCTGCAACATTTTTATCTCTCAACGGGAAATCGCTCACCATGCTTGTAAGATAAATATCAAGATTGTTCCCATCTGATTTTGCATCTTCTACAGCAACCTTGACATTAATGGCAGCCAATGGCTTCAAATAAGCTGAAATCTCACTTCCTACAGGCTGATAGGCCGCAGGATCAAAAGCACTCTGGGCATAGGAGAGGCTTGAAAAAAGGAATAAACCTGCAACAACGGCAAGCAATTTACAACGTATCATCTGATTTTTATTAAAATTTTAGCAAAAGTACTAAAAAAGGGTTATTTTTGTAAAGATGTGGGCAAATAATTTGAGAGTCACACATTATATTTTTTCAACAATTGATAAACAGAGAAGTTAGGAACCAAAATAAATACAGATACCATGAATAAGTACAACATTGCAAATCTTCCAACAAAGATTTATAAACTTGAAAATTTCTCTAAAGAGATGAATGCAAATGTCTGGATCAAGAGAGATGACCAGACTGGATCAGAGGTTTCCGGAAACAAAATCAGAAAACTGGAATATCTTGTTCAAGATGCAATATCAAAGGGATATGATACACTTATTACATGCGGTGGAATCCAGTCAAACCACTGTAGGGCTACAGTTGCCACAGCAACCCTTTACGGATTGAAATCAGCAGTCCTTCTCAGAATATCAGATACTCCTCCGGTAGTTGGCAACTATTTCATTGACAAGCTATTAGGAGCTGATGTAAAATTCTGCACAAGAGAAGAATACAGCAACAGCAGAGGTCAAATAATGGAAGAGATGGCCAAAGAGTATGAAAAACAGGGCCACAAGGCATACATTATACCAGAAGGCGCTTCAAACGCAATAGGCACACTCGGTTACTACAACTGTATGAACGAGATTCTTGAGCAGGAAAAAGAGATGGGAATCAAGTTTGATACAATCGTAGTTGCAACAGGATCTGGTGGAACTTATGCCGGTCTGTATGTTGCCAACGAGGTGATGAATCTCGGTAAAAGGATAATTGGAATGGCAGTATGTGACAACACTGAATATTTTACAGAAATTGCCCACAATATTGGAACTGAAGCACTTCAGTACATTCCTGAGCATAAAGACAAAAGCCTTGACAAGTCACACATTGAGATCAATGACAAATATGTCGGAATTGGATATGCACTGAGCCGTCCTGAGGAGCTGGAATTCATCAAGAAGTTTGCCCGTCAGGAGTGTGTGATACTTGACCAGGTATATACAGGAAAAGCAATGTATGGCCTCTACAACGAGTTGCAGCCAAATGGCAATATAAACAACGCAGGCAATATATTGTTTATCCATACAGGAGGCCTATACGGTCTGTTTACAATTAGCCAGGATTTCCCTCTATAACCTGCCTATTGTCGGGAATAAAAACAGTCCCACCACAACAATTATTATTGGATAAAATTTTTATATGGAAAAATCTAAAGTATACTATACCAACCTCAGGACCAAACCAGGAGTGAGCCTCTTGAAGAAACTACGCAACCTTGTCAAACAGGCCGGTATTGAGCAAATCGATTTCAAGGAGAAGTTCACAGCAGTGAAGCTTCATTTCGGTGAGCCGGGTAATATGGCTTACATACGTCCAAATTACGTAGCAACCGTTGTTGATATACTCAATTCATTGGGAGCCAAAACATACCTGACTGATGCCAACACTTTGTACAAGGGCAAGAGGGACAATGCCGTTGACCACCTTAAAAGCGCAACCGTAAATGGATTCAATCCGTTGCAGGTAAATTGCAATGTAATAATTGCAGATGGCGTCAAAGGTACCAACTACCAGGCAATTCCTCTTGAAGGGGCAAAATACTGCCCTGCACCAAAAATCGGACAAGCTATTGCAGACTCCGACATATTCATAAGCATAAGCCACTTCAAAGGTCACGAGCAGGCAGGTTTTGGCGGAGCCCTAAAGAATATTGGAATGGGAAGTGCCAGCATTGCGGGCAAACTTGAGCTGCACTCATCATCACAACCAAAGGTTAATGTTGAAAAATGTATAGGCTGCCGCATCTGTGAGAAGAACTGCAACCATGGAGCAATTACAGTAAATGAGGAGAGGAAAGCAGTCATTGACTACAACAAATGCGTAGGTTGCGGCCAATGTGTTGCACTTTGCCAATATGAAGGGGCAGTACTTGCAGACTGGGATACTTCTGAGGTCCTCAATTATAAAATAGCCGAATACTCAAAAGCAATCCTTAAAGACAAACCTCATTTTCATATAAGCCTGATAATGAACGTTTCGCCAGAGTGTGACTGCTGGGGACACAACGATGTTGCAATTGTTCCTGACTTAGGAATGATGGCATCATTTGACCCTGTAGCCCTTGACCAGGCATGTGCCGATATGGTGAACCATGCTCCTGCAATCAATACCGGATGTTATAATCACGGCGGTGAAGACGACCACAACAAAGAGTGTTCATGCCATGGAACAGATGACAAATTCAAAGTTCTTCACCCAGACACAGACTGGCAGGCCGGTCTGCGCTATGCAGAAGAGATTGGCATTGGAACTCGCCAATACGAACTCATAGAGGTAAAATAGTGAAATGACATTCCTGAAGAGACCTTTATAACGAAGAAGCTGGCCCAAAAGGTCAGCTTCATTTATATTAATCACATTCTTCAAAACATCTCATACAACATCAGAATATTTTCTCCATTACAAAGTCATCCATGACATACCCCTCCCCTATATCTGCTACCTGTTCCTTTACAATATCAAAGCCCAGATGTTTATATAGAGAAATTGAATCGGCATTGCCTTTGTTTACTGTCAACCAGATTGATTCTGCGCCGGTTCTGTGTCCCTCACTCAAAAGAAAATCAAAAGCGGCTCTGCCTGCTCCCTTTCCCCGGGCGGTCTTCAGTATATAAAACTTGCTGAGAAATATTTTGCAGTCACCATATTTTATACCCATATACCCTACAGGAGTTGATAGTCCGTTGCTCTCATGCTCATAAATGATCAGATATTTGTAGCCATCATTATCAATCTGGTTCCTTATAGCCTCTTCTGACTGAAACTTCTCAAGCATATAATCTATCTGTTTTCCCGACAGCAAACTTCCATAATACTCTCTCCATACATTTGATGCGATAGAGGCTATTAGAGAAGAATGGCCAACAGAATCTGCCACTGAAATAGAATAACTCATAACTGACAAAAAGTATTTATAGTAGTTTTCAAGAGAGATACAAATATAAAAATTTTGTAAAGAAAAGCAAATTGAAATATTGAAGGAGATATTCTCATTTGGGAGATACATTAAAACTCTTCTATTTCAATAACTAATGATATAAGAACAAATATCCGATTAAAATATTTACGCATCCATCAAGTTATATTTTTTAAATAAATAGAGAGTTTTAATTACAATTAAGAGCCAAATAAGAAAAATTAATAAAACACGAATAGAAAATATCTTATTAAAAATACAAATATCACTTTTAACGCAAATTGTACGGGCAATTATTTTTATAAAAAAAAGTAATAATTTGTTACAACGTATTGAAAATATTTATACATTTGTGCCACTTAACTGAAAATGAATTCTGGAACTATGATCAGTAATGCAAACAGAACAATCACAGCGATCAATTCAGTATCGCGCCTGCTTAATGGATTGGGCAGGCAGGTAATGGGGGTCATCGTGGTGGTGGTGCTGTCAGTCATTATTATCAAATAGTGATTCAGAATCCATTATGTAATATACTAACTTGCTTAATGGATTTCCATAAGCAAGTTTTTTATTTGGAGACCGACTGATATGAAACCACTTAGAAGCAGCATTTCTACAACTGGAAGGAAAATGGCGGGAGCCCGCGCCCTATGGAGAGCAAATGGAATGAAAGAGGAACAGATGGGCAAACCGGTCATAGCAATAGTAAATTCATTCACCCAGTTTGTACCGGGACACACACATCTTCACAATATTGGACAACAGATCAAGGAGCGTATCGAGGAACTTGGGTGCTTTGCAGCTGAGTTCAATACAATTGCCATTGATGACGGTATTGCAATGGGACACAACGGTATGTTGTACTCCCTACCATCAAGGGATATTATTGCAGACAGCGTAGAGTACATGTGCAATGCCCATTGTGCAGATGCAATGATATGTATCTCAAATTGTGATAAAATCACTCCAGGTATGCTTATGGCTGCAATGAGGCTTAATATACCTGCTGTATTTGTCTCCGGAGGCCCTATGGAGGCAGGTGAGGTCAATGGAGAGTCGTATGACCTTGTTGACATTATGGTAAAAGGTGCTGACACTACCATTTCTGAAGAGACACTTGAGCAGATTGAGAAGAAGGGTTGTCCTACATGCGGATGCTGCTCTGGTATGTTTACAGCAAACTCCATGAACTGCCTTACTGAAGCTCTCGGTATAGCCTTGGTTGGAAATGGAACTATACTTTCTACCCACAAAAACAGAAGCGCACTCTTCATGAAGGCTGCCGAGCTTATAGTAAAGAACACTTTTGATTACTATTATAACGGCAATGAAAATGTTCTCCCCCGCTCAATAGCCACAAAAGAGGCCTTCCTCAATGCAATGTCGCTTGACATTGCCATGGGTGGCTCAACAAACACAGTGCTTCACCTTCTTGCTGTTGCACATGAGGCAGAAGTTAATTTCACAATGAAAGACATTGATGCATTGTCACGCAGGATACCTGTATTGTGCAAAGTGTCACCCAACTCAAAATACCACATTCAGGATGTAAACCGTGCCGGAGGAATTATGGGAATACTGGCAGAGTTGGCTAAGGGTGGATTCTTGAATACAGGAACTTTCAGAGTGGATTATCCTACCATGAAAGAGGCCATTGAGGCAAATGACATCAATGGCGCCAAGTCATGCAGGGAGAGTGAGGAGAAATATCTGTCGGGACCATGCAACCACTACAATATTGTATTGGGAAGCAGCAGCAACTACTACAAAGAACTTGACAGAGACCGCACAAACGGCTGTATAAGGGATATTGAGCATGCCTACTCAAAAGATGGAGGTCTTGCAGTACTATATGGCAACATTGCTCCCGACGGCTGTATTGTAAAAACAGCAGGTGTAAACGAGAAGATTTTGAAGTTTACAGGAAAAGCAGTAGTATTTGAATCACAGGAAGAGGCTGTTGACGGCATTTTGGGTGGAAAGGTTAAAGCAGGCGATGTAGTTGTGATCAGGTATGAAGGGCCAAAAGGCGGTCCGGGAATGCAGGAGATGCTCTACCCTACCTCATACTTGAAGAGTATGAAGCTCGACAAGGAGTGTGCATTGTTGACTGACGGACGTTTCTCTGGCGGAACATCAGGATTATCAATAGGCCACGTCTCTCCTGAAGCGGCAAACCGAGGAAATATTGCGCTTGTTGAGAATGGAGATACCATTGTAATTGACATCCCTGAGAGGAAGATAGATTTTATGGTAAGTAATGAGGAGATTGAGAAGAGAAAGGCCGCAATGGAGGCAAAAGGGGCAAAAGCTTACCAACCTGCCAATAGAGAGAGAGTTGTAAGCAAATCACTTAAGGCGTATGCTCTAGCAGTATCTTCTGCAGATAAGGGAGCCGTAAGAATGATTGACTGATCCTTAGATGGATACAAATTTGGAAAACAATAAAAGAAACAATAGAATTTTTAGCTGAATTTATGGAACAGAATATGGTAAGAGGAACTAAAGCTTTATTGCTCTCCCTTATGGAAGAAGGTGTTGACACCATCTTTGGATATCCGGGTGGAACCATTATGCCTCTTTACGATGAACTTTACAACTATACAGACAAGATAAACCACATTCTTGTAAGACATGAGCAGGGAGCTGTACATGCTGCTGAAGGTTATGCGAGAACTACAGGAAAAGTTGGTGTATGTATGGCTACAGCAGGTCCTGGTGCTACCAATTTTGTAACAGGTATTGCCGATGCCATGATGGATTCCACTCCAATAATCTGCATCACTGCACAAGTCAATGCCGACAAACTCGGCACCAACTTCTTCCAGGAGGCAGATATGATAAGCATTACACTTCCAATTACAAAGTGGAGCTATCAGATTACCAAGGCAAGTGAGATTCCAGAAGTAATGGCAAAAGCCTTCTATATTGCCCAGAACGGCAAACCCGGCCCCGTTGTAATAAGCATTGCCAAGAATGCTCAGGTTGAAATGATTGATTTCAAATACGATAAAAAAGAGCTTGTAAAAGATATTGAAATCAGAAGAACTCTTGCTGAAAACTGTGAGATAGAGCAAGCAGCAAAATTGATAAACGAAGCAAAAAGACCTCTTGTAATTGCAGGACATGGTGTTGCAATAGCAAATGCCGAAGAGAGATTGAGAGAGTTCTGTGAGAAGGGAAACCTTCCTGTAGCGGCAACACTTATGGGTGTATCAGTAATGAATTCATTCCACCCCAACTATATAGGAGCAGTAGGTATGCATGGCAACATTGCTCCTAACAGAATGACCCAGGAGGCAGATGTGATTGTAGCGGTTGGAATGAGATTCAGTGACAGGGTTACAGGTGAGACCAGAGGATATGCTCCTAAAGCAAAAGTTATACATATTGAGATTGACCAGTCTGAGATAAACAAGAATATCAAAGCTCATCTTCCACTTAGGGGAGACGCCGCAGAAATTCTTGAGTCATTGATGGAGAAGATTGAATACGTAGAGAGAAAAGAGTGGTTTGATTTGGCAAATGAGCTGATTCTTGAGGAGGACAAAAGAATCTTCAACCCTAAATTGAATAGTACAGAAGAGGTTCTTATGGGTCAGGTTGTGGCAAAGATCACAGATTTGACTGGCGGAAATGCAATTATCGTTACAGATGTCGGACAAAACCAGATGTTCAGCGCGAGATACTCAAAATTTGTACAACACAAGAGTTTTGTAACATCGGGAGGTTTGGGAACCATGGGCTTCGGCCTTCCGGCTGCTGTTGGAACAAAAGTTGGAAACCCCGATCGTCAGGTTATTGCAATTTTGGGTGATGGCGGATTCCAGATGAATATGCAGGAGTTGGGAACAATAATGCAATCGGGAATTGACATCAAGATTGTTCTGCTTAACAACTCATTCCTTGGTATGGTAAGACAGTGGCAGGAGCTCTTCTTCAACAAGAGATATGCATTTACACATCTTGACAACCCTGATTTCCAAAAGGTGGCACAGGCCTACAATATTCCGTCAGGAAAGATAAGCAGAACATCTGACATTGAGGCTGAAGTGAAGAAGATGCTTGAATCAGAGGGAGCCTATTTCCTTGAAGTTGAGGTTAAAGAGGAGGAGAATGTATTTCCTATGATACCAGCTGGTGCTACATTGGATGAGATGATATACGAAAATCCTAACAAATAGAAAACACTTTATCGACAACTGAATTATACGATACATATATGGAGGCACAAAGATTTACAGTAACAGCATTGGGCAAGAACAGAATAGATATTCTTAACAGAATTACCTCATTGTACTTGCAAAAGAATATTCCAGTTGAGAGTTTTGTACTGTCACAATCAGAAGATGGAGACAGCAAATATCAGATTTGCGCAAACACATCTCAGGAGGCAATAGAGAGAATAGTGAGTCAGATGAACAATATAATTGATATAAAAAGTGTTCAATACTCTGCTATTGCGTAAGTATATAAAAAGAAAAAATTATTTATTACATAACCAATTATAAAATTAATTATGGCAACAATGAATTTTGGCGGGATAGAAGAACAGGTAATGACCCGCGAAGAGTTCCCTTTGAAAAAAGCTCTTGAAGTACTTAAAGACGAAACAATTGCAATTATCGGCTACGGAGTACAAGGCCCCGGACAAGCTTTAAACCTTAAGGACAACGGATTCAACGTGATAGTTGGCCAGAGAAAAGGTTCAAAAACTTGGGATAAAGCAGTTGCCGACGGTTGGGTTCCAGGCGAGACTTTGTTTGATATTGAAGAGGCTTGTGAAAAAGGTACAATCATTCAATACCTTCTTTCAGATGCAGGACAGATCTCTGTTTGGCCTACAGTAAAGAAGCACCTTACTCCTGGTAAAGCCCTATATTTCTCACATGGCTTTGGTATAACATATTCAGACAGAACAGGCATAGTTCCTCCTGCTGATGTTGACGTTATCCTGGTAGCTCCTAAAGGTTCAGGTACATCTCTAAGAAGATTGTTCCTTGAAGGAAGAGGTTTGAACTCATCATACGCAATCTATCAGGATGCTACAGGTAAAGCATTTGAAAGAGTAATCTCTTTGGGCGTTGGTATCGGAAGCGGTTACTTGTTTGAGACAACATTCAAGAAAGAGGTTTACTCAGACCTTACTGGTGAGAGAGGTACTCTAATGGGTGCTATCCAGGGTATCTTTGCAGCACAGTACCAGGTATTGAGAGAGAATGGCCACACCCCTTCAGAGGCATTCAATGAGACTGTAGAGGAGTTGTCACAGAGCCTTATGCCTCTAATCGCAGAGAACGGTATGGACTGGATGTACGCAAACTGTTCAACTACTGCACAAAGAGGTGCTTTGGACTGGTGGAAGAAGTTCAGAGATGCTTCGCTTCCTGTATTCAAAGAGTTGTATGAAGAGGTTAAAACTGGCCGTGAGGCTCAAGTTTCAATTGACTCAAACAGCAAACCTGATTATAGAGTAAAACTTGAGGCTGAGCTTAAAGAGATGAGAGAGAGCGAGATGTGGCAAACTGGTGAGGTTGTACGTTCTCTTCGTCCTGAAAGAAACAAATAATTTTGAGAGAACAATGGACGTAAGCAGATATTTTCCACAGTTGCAGGATATTTCCAAAGCAAAGATTACTTTGTCGGAAGTAGTTACCCCTACACCTCTAATGCATAATATGCACTTGTCAGATGCTTATGATGCCAATGTTTTTCTAAAAAGAGAAGATCTGCAGATTGTACGCTCCTACAAAATAAGGGGAGCGTACAACAAGATCAAAAGTCTCTCGCCCGAACAGCTTGAATGCGGTATCGTTTGCGCAAGTGCCGGAAACCATGCCCAAGGTGTGGCACTATCATGCAAACTGCTCAACATAAAGGGCACCATCTACATGCCAAGCACTACACCAAAGCAAAAGATTGAGCAAGTGAAGATGTTTGGAAACGGATGCATTGAGATTATTTTAAGTGGAGATACTTTTGATGCCTCAAATATTGAAGCAAAAGAGTATGCAAGTCAGACAGGAAAGACATTCATTCCTCCGTTCGATGACCCAAAAATCATTGAGGGTCAAGGCACTATTGGAATGGAGATACTCCAGGACAGCAAATGCCAGCTTGATTACATATTTGTACCTATTGGAGGCGGCGGTATTGTATCCGGTATAGGTTCCTATATAAAACAGATAAGCCCTTCAACCAAAATCATAGGTGTCGAGCCGGCTGGTGCTGCCAGCATGAAGGCATCTCTTGAAAAAGGTGAAGTTACAGAACTTGATCGTATTGACAAATTTGTAGATGGAGCGGCTGTAAAAAGGGTCGGCAACTACACTTTTGAGATATGCAAGGAGGTTTTGGATGATATTGTCGTTGTACCCGAAGGGGCTGTATGTTCAACTATCCTGGAGCTTTACAACAAAAATGCGATAGTTGTTGAGCCGGCTGGTGCGATTTCTGTTACTGCATTGAGATTCTATGCCGACAAGATAAAGGGAAAAAATGTTGTATGCATCATCAGCGGAAGCAATAATGACATTACAAGAATGGAAGAGATGAGGGAGAAATCCCTATTGTACGAAAGATTGAAGCACTACTTCATTATCCGCTTTCCGCAACGTTCAGGTGCATTGCTCGGTTTTATCAGAGATACACTTGGACCTAACGACGACATAACCCACTTCTCATATATCAAAAAGACCAACAAGGAGGCTGGTCCTGCAGTAATTGGAATTGAAGTTGCAACTCCAGAAGATTATCTCAAGCTAATTAAGAGGATGGATGAACAGGGTATTGTATATGAATACCTGAATGAGAAAAAGGACCTTTTTGAGTTCCTTATTTGAGATTGAACAGCCGTTCACCTGGTTTGGGAATTAAACTATCTTCAGATAACGGCACAGATGTACCTTATCTGAAGATATACTTTTATAAAGAGAGAATTGCAATTTTTTAATATAAAGATAATTCTTACCTTTGATTCGATGTCTGCTTTTGATGCGGTAGCCAATTGTCGGTAATGAAAAGTGATTGTGTTCCAGTATAAACAGGCAGACAAAGTACCACAGAGAAATTATTTAACATTAAACATTATTATTATTATGATTGAGTGGAATAGCTTAGGTTTCAACTACATCAAAACCAACACAATGGTTTGCTCCCATTACAAGGATGGACAATGGGGACCTGTAGAAAGCAGAACAGATGACAATATTACAATCAGTGCCCTTTCGGCGTCACTACATTACGGAGTAGAGTGTTTTGAAGGACTTAAGGCTTTCAAATGCAAAGATGGTAAAATCAGAATTTTCAGACCAGATGAGAATGCAAAACGTCTTATCCGCTCAGCTACATATCTTGGAATAGCAGCTCCAAGCGAGGAGATGTTCGTAGAGATGGTTAAACAGGTTGTGCTTGAGAATGCCGATTTTATTCCTCCACATGATACAGGGGCTTCACTATATATCCGTCCTACCCTTATTGGTGTTGGACCACAATTGGGAGTAAAACCATCAGTTGAGGCATTTTTTATGATTATGGTTGCCCCAGTGGGTGCATACGCAGGTGGAATTGACAGCCCTGTAAAAGCTGTTATTGCACGTGAATATGACCGTGCGGCCCACAAGGGAAGCGGTTCATACAAAGTTGGCGGAAACTATGCTGCATCTTTGTTTGCCGGTCTTGAAGCTAAACGTGCAGGCTATCCCGGCGTTCTTTACCTTGACCCTAAAGAGCACAAATACATTGATGAGTTCTCTTCATCAAATTTCTTCGGTATCAAGGACAACACATACATAACACCTGATTCTCACACCGTATTGCCTTCTATCACAAACAAATCATTGGAGCAGGTTGCAAAGGATCTTGGATACAAGACTGAGCGCAGACCTATTCCAGTTGAGGAACTTGCAACATTTGAGGAGGTTGGCGAGTGTGGTACCGCTGTAGTAATTACTCCAGTAAACCAGGTTGATGACAAACCTTCAATTGAGGGTGCAGAGTTCAACGCAGTTTACAAATATGCAAAAGAGTGTGGCCCAGTAAGCCGTAAACTTTACAATACTCTTGTAGGCATACAACGTGGTGAAATTGAAGATACCCACAACTGGTGCGTAGTTCTATAACAAATTGTTCAAATTTGGACAATTTGACAGTGACCACAAAATCAGATCAAAAGTGACTTATCCCTGTTAGAATTCTCTGACAGGGATATTTCTTTAACGGATATTAGAGCTATCAAACATTTTGAGCATACATATTACAAGCAAGCAGATATGAACTTTTCTGCGTGATTGCCCATGAGCAAATAACCATATACGTAACATTATCTTCAGTTAAGCCCCCGAATCCTACAGAATTACACATTCACGCATCTATTATTTGATTTGATTTGTTATCTTCGCAAAAAGAATTCTGCACATGCATTCAGTTCTCTGCAAAATAGAATTCTATATAAGATTTGACATTACACACAAAAAGAACAGTAGCAGTACATATATTGGTTACAGAGAGCAAATTGAATTGAAAAACCTACTAATTGGTAATAATATGAATAATTTATCGGGATTTATAAAGAGAAAAGGAGTTTTGGCCCTTATTCTGCTGATGGTACTTGTACAAATAAAGGCATGCTCACAGACACCTTCCAAATCAGAAAATGATGGAGTAAAATATAATTCCACATACAGCAAACTGATGAAAGAACTTTACCAGCACAGAGAACTCCCGACAAATGACCTTATACTCAAGGCGGCACTGCTAAGACAAGGAACACCATACGTAGCAAACACACTTGAGAACGGCAATAAGGAGAAACTTGTTGTAAATCTTGATTCAACAGACTGCATTCTCTTTGTGGAATCATGTTTTGCATTGGCACAAACTGCAAAGAGCAATGATACATCATACGTAAATTTCTGCAAAAACATTCAGAATTTCCGCTACAGGAACGGTATAGTTGACGGCTACACCAGCCGCATTCACTATACAAGCGAGTGGATTCTCCAGGCCGAAAAAAACGGAGTTGTAAAGGAGATGAGCAGAGAGATTGCAAACACACCTCTTGACCAGAAATTCTCATTCATGACCAGAAAGAGCGATCGGTACAAACAACTCAAGGACAACCCTGAGAATATCGCAAAAATTGCAGAGGTTGAAAAAGAACTCAACAGCCACTCTTATCACTATATTCCAAAAGCAGAAGTGCCAAAATACCTTGAGCAGTTGCAGCCTGGCGATATGATTGCCTTTTGCACAGCAACAGAAGGCCTTGACCTCACGCATGTAGGAATTGTGATTGATAACAACGGCAAAAAGAGCTTCATCCACGCCTCAATGGATGCAATGAAGGTAACAATTGATCACCGTACAATTGTTGAGTATATCAACGGAATCAAGAGCAACGTAGGAATCAGAACAGTCAGGGCTACTTTCTAACTCTTCGGAGTAAAGTATCCCTAAAACCGCCACAAAATCACTCACAAAATCGCTTATTTTAGTGTTGCAACTATCAATACAGGATTACTCTCTTCTGTAAGAGTTGCTGCAATCTCTTTCATCTTTGGGGAATTGCTCATATGAGCATACTCTATAAATTTTTCGGCTTGTACCGGCTGATACATCTTGTTGCCACTTACAAATGTCGGTACAAATGGAACTCCCTGGTCAATGTCATTGGTAAAGCCATCAAGTGAAAAATCATAATTGTACGGAATTGTAAAGAGTTCATTTGTCTCTTTATCAAGATACATGGAAGTTGTATGACCACGTTTGCCCCGATTCTCCGGATATATCTTGGTCATAGATTCCCAAGAGGCGCTTACCTGAAACTTAATAAAACTATCGGTCTCAATATTCCATCTGTGTATGATTTGCGCACCATTTTCATTGATATCAGGTCTGAGTTGTCCAAAATCAAAAATATGGTTGGATATCACCTCCATTTGGTCATTAAAAACCATCAAAGAATCTCTGGACTCCATTCCTGTGCTCATTCTTAAATTACCGTTGTAGGAGTAGGCAAAATGACCTCGGTCATAGTATTCTTTATGTGTAGGCTTACTGATTGCCAACACCTTCTCATATAGCAGTTTTCCTGTAGTATCAATAATTGTCAGTTTCCGGGAGTCGGCTATTGTCTGTCGCTTTTCTCTGTCTATCACATAAGAAGTAGTTACAATCGCATATCTTCCATTGCTGATATATGCACTGGAAGTTATACGGCTTCTTTTTGGAAGATTAAGGTTAACCTCTCTAACGCAATCCCCATCTACGTTATATGAGAGAATTCTGGCATCAGCAGTAACCAATGAAATATAAGTTTTTTGCAGATCTTTCTCAAGATGAAAATCCAAAACACTCGTATACTCCCCAGGGCCTCTGCCGTTTTTGTCAATCTCATTGACAAAATGCCCCTGCATATCAAAAACATATACTTTCTGAGGAGCATACTTACAAAAAGTGTATAGCAGTTCTCCATCTGTATCAACATCTGAAACCGCTTCCATTACAGAATTTCTTTTTGTTTCCAATGGGAGATATTCAATTTTTGATGCATAGGTACTCAATGGCATATCTTTGCAATTGTCAAGTGCAAATTCAATTGAATGGGCATCATTGCCATCTTGATTGTTGCAGGATGAAAATATCAATAAAAGTGCTATTGAAAAGAAGAAAATACTGGGGATAAGTCTCATTTTTGATTCCATTGTTGGCTTTATGGATTTCTTTGATTTTATTAATGCTTTTGTAAGTGCTTAGTAAGGTCTTATTTTGTCTTTTCCCAAATCAGATACTATGTTTACTGAATAACAACTTTGGGAACTGTTCTTTTCTACAATGGTTTTGTCAAGTTGAGATAATGTAGAACTTGCATTTAATGATTCTTAAGAAAGAATAAGTAAAACAATTAAAATTGAAAGTACTTTAAATAAGTTTTTATTCATAATAAGGCTATCTTAAAGAATTTGAGTATTTGACATATGATTTGTTCTTATGGCATGAGAATATGACTAAACGAAGGTAATAATAATTCTGGTTTTGTAACTTGCAATTCATATCTTAAACTTTAAAATTTTAACAACTTTTTTCAAAGTCAGTAAATTAAGTTTTAGAAATGGAGTTATTTTTTAGGCTTTACAGACGATATCGCTGCCCTTATAGCATGCACAAAGAGCATTATTTCAAACTGCACCGCAGAGGTCAAAGAAAGGGCAGAACAGAAAGTCAATGAGTGGTTTGGAGAGATAAAATCTGAATGACTGAATAATAAAAAAATTTGATAACGCAAAAATATGAGCACCTGATCTTCCATTTTCATGCAAATCCATGACCCGAAATGACCAAGTGCCCCTTTTATACCAATACTTACAACTTTTTGGTGCACAAGTACCATTCCGTACAGTTTATTCCTTCTTGGGCACAACGTTCCTGAGCCTCGTCGGTGGTAATTGGGGAGTGGAGAACTGCCTCCTTGCCGGGAACCCAATTTGCCGGCAGTGCCACGTCGTGAGCATCTGCAGTCTGCAGAGCAATGATTACACGTTTGATCTCATCAAAATTGCGTCCCAACACAAGCGGGTAGTAAATGATTGCCCTCACAATATTTTTTGGATCAATGAAGAATACAGCCCTCACACAAGCATTGTTGCTCTCTCCCGGCATAAGCATGCCATAGAGATTTGAGACCTTTTTGCTCAAATCAACTATTATAGGAAAGTTGATATCCACATTGGCATTTCCATCCCAGACTATCTTCTCCTTAATGTTCCGCACCCATGCTATATGGCTGCTCAAACTGTCAACAGAAAGGCCTACAATCTTGGTATTCAACTTTTCAAACTCCTCCTGCATATTTGCAAACGCAATGAACTCTGTTGTACATACTGGAGTAAAATCGGCAGGATGACTGAAAAGTATTTTCCAACTGTCACCATAATCCGATGGAAAATTCAATTTGCCCTTTGTGGTCATGGCCCTGAACTCAGGTGCAGGATCGCCTATACGCGGCATTGACCAAACCTGGTTTGTACTCTGATTTTGTAACTCGCAACTCATATCTTAAACTCTAAAATTTAACAACTTTTTTCAAAGTTAAACAATTGTTTTAAAAATGGAGTTATTTTTGTAGAAACAGCTAAGCAGAAAAGAAAGAATATAGCCATGTATAATTTTCATCCCGACAAACTCACCAAATACAGCAAACACTACACCCAGGAGGCATTGTGGAAGAAAATAAGAAGATTTACCGAGCGTCAGGGCAGAAAACCGGTATACTATGCTCTCCTACTCTACTATATTCTTCAAGACAAAAGCGTCTCAAAAAGCGACAAGGCAACCATATTGGGCGCACTGGGATACTTTATACTGCCACTTGACCTTCTGCCCGACATTACCCCAATAATAGGCTTTACAGACGACATCGCTGCCCTTATAGCATGCACAAAGAGCATTATTGCAAACTGTACACCAGAGGTCAAAGAAAGGGCAGAACAGAAAGTCAATGAATGGTTTGGAAAGATAGAATTGAATGATTAAATGATTCAAAAAATGAAAAGAATGTGAAAAATGCCACAATTATACAAATTGCAAAAACTGTTCACATTACACAAACTGCACAAATTTCCACAACCTGCGCAAACTCCACAAACTGCACACATTGCACATATTACACAAAGTATTCACATTGAACAAAATGCACACTGTTCACATTACACAAATGTGCACAAACTCTACAACCTGCACACATTGCACAAATTACACAAAGTGTTCACATTGAAAAAATGCACACTGTTCACATTACACAAATTGCACAAAAGTCCATGGAGGGATAATGCAGATACCGAATCAATAAAATAGTTCGGCATCATCAGCAACTCCAGCCTCCGCGGCAAGTGCCAGAAGTTCATTTCTCTTTGATTTTGGCACTACCCCCTTTTTGATAACGCAAAAATATGAGTGCCTGATCTCCCTTTTTACCATCTCATCAGACAGCTCGGCAACAAGCAGATCATTCCAGTGACTTTTATTGAAATGCCATGCAGGAGCAATTGCAGAATAACGGTCTCTCAGAATAATGGCTCTGTCGGGATTACACTTTACAGCAAGGTAGCCTCCCCTACTGAAAATCACAACAGCAAACCATTTTCCACCAATTTTATATACAACCACCTCATCATCAAATGGCTGACACTCCTCCACTGCTGGCAAGGAGAGAATATAATCTCTGCAATCCATCAAATCCATGATGCAAAAATAGGAAAGAAATACGAATAGGTTACTTTAATATTTCCATTCACTTACTCAGACATATAGAAGATGATGAGGTATGTACAATAGGAATCTCAATTAATTCCTAAAGAAGGCAACACTTTCATTAGCGACATGAACATCAATCCCTAATACCAAGTCCAGGACCTTCAGGTTAATGAATCTAATTTAAACTAAAATAAAAAGGCCCATTACCACCTACCTATCAATGCTGCAACCAATCTCACCATCTACCACATAGCCTCCGTTCAGGAAAAGAAATCCGAGGAACAAGACCTCACACCAAATAAGAAACGAGGCCCAAGACTATAGAATTATAAGATTATAAACATATAAATTCCAGACAATTATGGCCAAGCAAAATCACTCACTCACAGAACTCTAAGCCCTCGAAGGTATATATGAACATCTTTCCACCATCGACGATCTCGCAAAGGAAGTCGGAGTGATCTCAGCAAGACTCCGGAAGATAGAAGAACGGCTGAGGGAACCAATGGAAATCGCCGATCCAATCCTAAACCCAGGACATTCGCGAGAGTACTCCCGCGATACCTGTATCTATGGTGCCTTGATAAAGTCCATTGAGGCGTGTATGGGATTGACCGAGCAGAAAAATGTGCTGAATGACATCGTTTCAGATGTCAGGAACGTCAAGTCAGCATTAGAAATCATCAAGAAAGATCAGACCAAACAAAACAAAGCAGCTGAAGATATGATGATTGCAATTAAAGAGAACGCAGAAAACACCGAGTCTAACTATAAACTTATATTTGCAATGTTGTTTCTGGTTGTTATCGCTATTGCTGTGCTTACGGTTACATTAAGATTATGTTTATGATAGATGAATAAGTGTCGCGAATCTTAGTTGCCTATGTACCACAGAATAGCATAGGATGGGACTTGATTTATTGATATTTTTACTCAATTAACCCACGAATATGTCAAAATTGTACTTATTCGTGGGCTTTGGTTAATGTATATGGGGCTAACTTTTCTTGGTGTTCAATTGAATTCTATCTCCCTTTAGTATATAGCTTGAGATATAATCGCGTGCCTTCAAAACATCTGCTAACATTATGTTGTGTTCGGCAGCTTCCAGTTTCACCCTCTTGCCTTTATCGTTTAACTGATGATATTCTTCCGGCAGTAAATTAATCAGTAAAGTCACAATAGAATCCTCAATATCAGTCCTCCTTAAAATAGAGGCAAACAGTTTTAATTTGGTCTCTATGTCAGATATGCTATTCGATGCTGTGATTAACTTTTCGACGTCCAGATCCCATAATTCCTTAAGGTATTCCCTTACGACAACCATTCCTATTTTGGGCGACTCTAATATTACATTTCTCTTACATCTATTAATGATTGTGCGTATCTGGGCGATGTTAAAATTACTGTCTAAGAGTCTTTCGATATTATCTGCATCAAATTCTTCGATATTCTCAAGAGTGTTAAAGTCGTATGCTTTTAAGCTCCCTGACAAATGTCGCAATGAGCTAGCAGGAATATTAGTCAGAATATGATTTATTAGGTTAGCGTTTTCAGTTACGCTAATTTCTGTTTCTCCTATTTCCGGTGCTCGCTTGTTAATATATGTTGCTAAAGTGTCGTTCCATTTATACGAATCATAATAATCGATGACATTATCCCATGATCCTGAAAGAATATTTAGATTCATAGACAAATTTGTCATTTCTTCAGTCTCAATATCCGAGAGATTGGATATAGCATTCTCCTGCTGCGAAAGGTACTTTCGCTTTTGAGCCTCGTCTATACTAGTGTCATTCAGAATAATTAACAAAGATTCTGTACTCTCATTCTTTGCTTTGTCAGAAAACTGTGTTATGCAGATACCTAGATTTCCTAATATGTAATCTGATACTCCCAAGTTGTTTAAACCCAGCATCCGAGTTAATGTTAGCTCCTCTTTTGAAACAGGAGCATGACCGAGGTGATTTGCAATAACAACAAGATTATCAGTGTTGATCTGATAAAGCTTGTTACTTATTATGTAATCGAGAAGATCCGCTCTCTTATTATTGATTTTAACAAAACGGCAATCCTTAATGAGGCCGTTAAAATCTGAGATGCCCATTTGGCCATGAAGGGCCTCGATTAAATCAAAATGGTCGTTTAGCCATTGTATTTCATCAGTAGACATGGTAGCCTTGTCGCAAACCATAAAGTATGCTACCATTAAAGATTGGTTACCGGAATTTGCCCTGTTGATACAATGACTCCAGAGCCAATCTTTATGTTCGCCATATAACTTGGCGAAGAACAATAACGGATTGGCAGTGTTATTATAGTATTCTTCAAGAAAGTCATTCTCGGTCTGAGAATCCTTAATTGTTTCAATGAGGATTTTCAACTTTTCTTCATTATCTCTATCTGTAATAAGGTAGTCAATTATATCAAAATTTATGGCAGCCTGATTCCTGAATAAAGGCAATCTCATGTTTGTTACAACATCTTTAGGTTTATCAAGGTGATAGTCATATCCTACAGATTTATCGATTTTTGTGGCTAAAATAAAATCGTGGTCATCACGTGATATGATGTCGTCGTAGAAATATGAGATATAATCATAGTAGTCTTCTCCGATATACCCGTTTTGAATAAACACATCTTCAAGCTCCTTTAATTTAGCGTTTTTATACTCATTGTTCCTCTGTACGGAATATGAGGAGCAGAGTTCTGATATTGTTAGAGAACGTATTTTAGATTTTGCTATTTCAACTTCACGTTTCTTTTTTCTCAATCCGGAAGCAGAGTCCTGAAGTGCTTTTAGTCGCTCAAGGAAGGAGTGTTTTGAGTTAATCTGTCGTTCAATTTCTTTTCTATTAAGAGAAATTTTCGAAGATGGATAGTATCTTGGGTCATTCAGATAAAAATAGTCATCATTCCAGAGTCTTAAAAATAGCTCAAGGTTTTTCAAAACATCTTCTAGATTGTGTGGCTTATTGTCCGATAAATAGATGTTACCACTACAATTTTCTCTAATTCTGGTTCGTACTTTTTCGGCGTATACACTCCTAAGTTCTTCTATGTTTAAGTGACGCGTCTGTTTTAATGCATCTTCTTCCTTGTCAAATAGAGCTATTTTATCTTCAATTGTCTTAAGCGCGAACTCAATATATTTAGGCTTATTACTCAAGCATGTATATACTCGTCCTTCTCTGCGATGCAGCTTTACAAATTCTTCTGGATAGAAGTTCTTGTAAGTGATCATTGCTAATAACTTACTTGGTTTTAGCTGATGGCTCTTTCCGTTGCTTCCGAGTTTCTTCCAATATTGGTCGAACTCATTCACAATGTTTTTGAGCAATCTCATGTCATCTATGAAAAAAGCGATGTCCTCAATGTCTTCTATTTCGAAATCTCCGTCTTTCTCAACTTTATATCCTTTAGCTCTTAATGCCTTGGTGAGTTTTTCTTTAGAGTTGGAGTAATTTATTACAGGGATAACTGTAGTGATATAGTCAAAGAATTTGGTCCTGTCAGTATCTTTAAACATATCATCCCGGATGGCATAGATGAATGTGATTTTTCTTTTGATTGTGCTGTATGCATTATTGATAATGAGATTCAACTCCCTGAGTTTTAGAAATATATCAGTTGTTTCGTATCTGTCGAGATCCTCAATGATGACAACATTATACTTAGTTGCTTGGAAGAAATATATAATTTCATCCAAGTGTTTGTTGAATATTGAATTATTCTCCTTTATTTCTATCTCTCCATCTTTCAGATTGAGTTTGTTGAGTTTGGAGTTGCTATATGATTTTATTAGTCCTCTTATAGTGAAAAACAAGACAATAAAAACATATAACAGGCAGATTGAGTCAATGATTCTTTCGCGTGTTATGGGTATTGTCTTTGTGATGGATTCAATTTCCAGCCATTCCGGATTGAATAACTTCCATAGGGCAAGTATGAAAATGATCCATACCAGTGGTTTCCATAATAATCCCCAAGGTTTTGTATGAACAATCTTCTTTATTCTTGAGTTTGGTAAATCATAAGTGCTCTCACGATATATGAGTTGCTGAACTATGCTATATTCGATTTTTCTATTAAGCTCCTCGTTCTCTTTGCTCGGGACTTTTGTAATGCTATTGTCGGTTTCTGTAGCATTGCCTTCATTCCTGGCGTCCTGATCTTCTAACCCACTCTTAAGTGTAGCAAGAGATATTGATAGATATTTTCTGTCTTTATTGAAATCTTCTGTGAGTGTCTTGAGAATAGAACTTTTGCCAGACCCATAAGGGCCGGTCACCGCAATATTCTTTATGTCGTCATGGTTAATGGCGGCAGAAATTTCTTTGACTGTTTTATATGACTGACTGCCCTTGTCCGTAATTACTTCAGGAGTCAAGGGATTGATTGTAATTTTTTCAGCACTGTCAGTAACTTTCTTTTTGAAACACATATTGGCTAAGTTTAATGTTATGTCGTTAGTAATATCAATTAGTATTCCGATAGTAAGAGGCTGGCATTTTGTCAGTTGGGGTGTCGAGGTATAAAAAACAAATTGCCTTAGAGGACGAAAACAAAATAGTTTAATCCAGTATGCTACTGCAGAAAATTGTTTATATTTGTTTGAAGCAATAACCTAATTACATATCACATGAATAAGAGTCTCTTATTGACAAGATAAAAGAACTCGAAGGATTGAGCAATGACAAAAAGTCAGCCCTGCTCGGTCTTCTTCGTTCGCACAAGAAGTATGGTCTCGTTTGGGAAGATAAGCCAGAGGATGTTGAAGAGAGACTCAAAGATTCGTTGCCTGTACTTACGGAAGTTAAGGAACGTGCAATTATTTCTGATTCCCCAGATGCCCCTAATCATATTCTCATAGAGGGAGATAATTTGGAAGCCTTGACAGCATTGTCATACACCCATGAAGGGAAAGTTGATGTTATCTATATAGATCCTCCGTATAATACTGGCAAGAAAGATGAATTTAAGTATAACGATAGATTTGTAGACGCAGAAGATGATTTTCGCCATTCTAAATGGTTGAGTTTTATGCATAAGCGTCTTAAAATAGCATTCAGACTTTTATCGGAAAACGGAGTTATTTTTATTTCAATAGATGATAACGAGATTGCTCAGTTGAAATGTCTATGTGATGAGATATTTAACATTTATCCCAACCCGAAAGAAGGTAATTTTTTGGGTGTTTTAGTTTGGAAGTTGGGAACAGGAACTCAAGCAGGTCACTTTACACGTTCGCATGAATATGTATTGGCCTATGCTAAAAATAAACAATGTTTACCAAACTTCTCTGGAGGAAAGGGAGAGATTGATCACTCCGCTTTAAAGAAAATATCAAAGAAAAATCCTCCTGTAGAATATACATTTAAGGCTGGCACTAAGTTCCTTGCCACAGATGGAACAGAATTGGTAGGCTCTTGGGGAAAAAGTGAAACAACAGAGATTGTTTCGGGACGCATGGTCGCAGAGAATCAGAAGTTAAAGTATGATGTTACCTTGCGAGCAGGCTTTGCAATGATCGAGCAGATGAAGTCGTGGTTCAAGGGTGAGCACACATTAGATACTAAAGGTCAGGTTGTTACTGAATTTTATTTTAATTCAACTGGCGTTCTTCATTAATCGTCAGTTTTTCTTGCGATTTCTTTATGAAATAATGAAGATCCGTCCCCCTTTTTTCCTTCCGAAATACCGAAGGTCAAAAAGCAGGTCGTTGAAAGTACGGTCGATACCGAGATATCCGGCATCGCTGAAGAGGAACTCCTGCAAGAGCAGGTCAAATTCGCAGAACTGAGCCTTTAACTCATCTGCATCAATGATGTGCTGCGACCGTACCGTTTGCATGAAACGGCATTTGGTCAAGTGATTGTTTTATATCATAAAAATGAATATTGGTTTGATTTTACAAATCTAACGACGACTTGTGCTGCAATGCTGCACATTGGGGATTTTACTTTGTATATTTTTCCTTTTCGTAAATATTTAGTGGATTGAAAATTAAACATAATAATCCGCATTCCACTAAAGAAAAATGCTTATATTTGTCGATGCATAGGAGACTATGTAGTGATGGAAAGATAAGCAGCGTAATTACATATTAAGAAACATATTGAGTTTTCTTTTACCGTAACCTCAAATCGCCAAATTTTGAAACAAATACGGGTAAAAGGAGACCACGTCGTTTGGCGTGGGTCTTCTTGTCGTATTTGAGGCTTTGGCGAGCCTGAGGTTGCACAAGAGATACCACGCCATTTGCGTCTATCTATTGAGGTAGAAGGGAGTCAGTATAGAATAAGATATGACTCCATGATAAAGGTAGGTAACACAGAATTTTGCACCAACGAAAGCCAACAAAGAAGTCTGCCGAATGGCTTAAATCAAGAGCAGCAATTAGCACTTGAATATACAGAAGGTGCTCTATCGATAATCGCTGCTCCTGGGTCAGGTAAGACTAAGACTCTTGTCGAGAGGGTTGTTCATTTAGTGTGTAATGGCATAGAGCCAGAAAAAATAATGGTGGCGACCTTTACAGAAAAGGCAGCTAAAGAACTTGTTACAAGAATATCCAATAGACTTCTCAAATTAGATGTTAAGGCTAATTTGAACGAGATGTACATTGGAACATTACACTCTATATTTCTTAGAATACTTGAAGAGCATAGAGAGTATACCCGTTTGAAGAGAAACTATCGTTTATTTGATCCGTTCGATCAAGCTTTTTTTGTCTTTAGGAATATCAGTAAGTTCTATTCAGTACGTCATCTGACCTCACTTATTGGCGAGCATAGGATGGGGCGTTGGGCTATGGCTCAGTCAATTGTGAAACATATAAATGTCGTAAGTGAGGAAGTTCTTGATGTAGATGAATTAAAAAGGTCAAATGATTTTTCTATACAAGCTCTTGCTGAATGTTACGAAATATATCAAGGTATTTTAGAAGAGGAAAATGCAATTGATTTCTCTTCTATCCAAAGTGAATGCCTTAACCTGCTTCAGAAGCATTCAAATGTTCTTTATGAGTTACAAGACAAGTTGCAGTATTTTATGGTTGATGAGTACCAAGATACTAATACTGTACAAGAGAAGATTTTGCTTATAATGTCATCGAAGAATCATAATATTTGTGTGGTTGGCGATGATGATCAAGGTCTCTATCGTTTTAGAGGTGCTACGATCAGGAATATTTTAGAGTTTGAGAATAACTTTGCTGCCGGAGAGTGTAAAAAAATATACTTACAGACTAACTATAGATCTCATCCGGATATCATCAAATTTTATAGTAAATGGATGAGAGCCCAGAGGTGGGAGCATGAGGGCAGAACATTCCGATTCGATAAGTCAATACAGCCATGTGATAGATCGTTTCCAAAAACAGCAGCTATTGTTAAAGTTACTTCAAGAGGCAAGCAGAATGATTATTTTAGAGAAGTCTTATCATTTATAAAGACGCTCCAGAAAGAGGGAGTTGTAAAGGACCTCAATCAGATTGCATATTTAGCACGCTCTGTAAAAGGAGACAAGGTTGTAGCTCTTGCAAACTATCTGGAGGAGAATGGAATCAGAGTTTTCTCTCCTCGTTCTGAACTCTTCTTTGAGAGGGAGGAGGTAAGAATGATCTTAGGATGCATATTCACATTATTTCCACAATTAGATGATAATATCGGAGAATGGAACAACACTATGCAGAATTATTGCAAACAGTTACAGGACGATTTTTTTGCAAAGGTAGAGGAGGATCCAGAAAGAAATAAACAATTGATAAGATGGGTTATTTCGAGGCAGAAAAATCATCTAAACTTGCAATCAAATAGTAACTATGGATTCACTGGACTACTATATCAAATGTTGCAATTCCCGATATTTGGGAAATACTTAGACACAGACTTGTCTGCCAATAAGAATGATTTAAGACCAGCATATAACATAGGAATTCTTACTGGGTTGTTGACTAAATTCGAATATCTATATAACGTAACAGTCTTTACATGCAAAAATGTTGATAAGATTTTATCAGATTTTATCAACAGTTATCTCCTATTTATCATCGAAGGAGGACTTGGAGAGTACGAAAACTTTGATGAGAACATCCCTTCTGGCTGTGTGTCATTTATGACTATTCATCAGTCCAAGGGATTGGAATTTCCAATCACAATGGTTAATAGCTTGAATGCTGTTCCAAGGAAGAGCTATGGAGATATAGATGAGTTATTACAGACATCATATTTCCAGAAGGCAATGTATGAGCCGATTGAAGAGACAAAATATTATGACTTTTCAAGGTTGTACTACACTGCATTCTCAAGGGCACAGAATCTTCTTGTGCTTACGGGGCATGAACATGATGGTGCAGGGAGGCTGCCATCTGCATATTTTAAGGAAATATGGGAAGAAACACCTTCTTGGAGAAATGCAATGGCGTTTGATATGAAGAAGTTAGAACTTGCAGAGGTGAAGCCGGTTAATATTAAGCATGAATATTCGTTTACTTCCCACATACTTTTATACGAAACCTGTCCACTTCAATATAAGTTTTACAAAGAATTTGAGTTTTCTGAGGTACGTACCGGAGGCTCTCTCGGTGGTAGCCTGCTTCATGAAACTATCGAGGATATTCATAAGGCAGTATTAAGAGGAGAGATAAATTCGCTCACAGATGAAAATATAACGAATTGGTTTAACTCTAACTATCAGTTGTTGGTACGCCAACTTAGATCTTTCTTAAGGGAAGAACAGCAGAATGCGATTCTAAAGCAGGTACTACGCTATAGGGATAGGAACGAAGATCGATGGGATACTATTAAAGAAGCGGAGGTTGATGTTTCCCTTGTTAAGGATGACTATATTTTGAAGGGAAAAATTGACTTGGTGCAGGGAGAAAATGATACAGTTGAACTTGTCGATTTTAAGTCAGGAGATAAACCGGATGTAAATACACGTGACGATAATAAGAGGCGAGTTTTAAATCAGTATAGGAGACAGTTGGAAATCTATGCTTATATCATAGAACAGCGGTATGGTGTTAAAGTTTCCAAGATGCATCTGTATTATCCTAAGGAAGAGGATGGTAATCCTCGGATAACATTCCCATATAAAGAACAAAATATTGTTCAGACCATCGAATCGTTTGATGAGGTGGTAAGGAAAATTGAGAGCAAGGACTTTTCAATGAAAGGTATATGCAAAACAGAAAAACATTGTTCTGAATGCGATATGAGGTTTTATTGTAATAATAGAATTTGAGAAAAAGATATATAAGTATGAGTGAATTAAACTTAAAGGCAGAACAGCACATGGAGTCATTAGATGAGTTCAAATTTGAACCTATTAAAGGCTATCCAATGCTTCGTTGGAAAGGTAAAAGACCCTTCGAGTCTACACAATATTATCCAGCACAGTTGAAAGAGACTTATGGCGAGGAGCATGACGGTTGGATTAATAAAATATTCTGGGGGGATAATCTTCAAGTAATGAGTCACTTGCTAAAGAAGTATAGAGGACAAGTAGATTTAATTTATATTGATCCTCCATTTGATTCAAAAGCAGATTACAAAAGGGTAATAGATGTTAGAGGACAAAAGACCAAAAACGATAGTACAACTTTTGAAGAAAAACAGTATACGGATATTTGGAATAATGATGAATATCTGCAATTTATGTATGAGCGTTTGATTCTATTAAGAGAATTACTCTCTGAAAAAGGAAGTATATACGTTCATATGGATGAACACAGGGATAGCCTCGTTCGTCTTATGATGGATGAGGTGTTCGGTGCTCAGAATTTTAAGAGAGAGATAATCTGGAGGATCGGTTGGATATCTGGATATAAATCCAAAGCCAATCAGTGGATCAGAAACCATGACACGATTTTATATTATACAAAATCGAGTGATTATACCTTCAATAAAAAGTATATTCCATATCCGGAGGGCTATCGCAGAAGAGACGGTGGAATTCCAGAAGGACAGGGATATCCAATAGAGGATACGTGGAATTGTAGTGATCTTGATAATTTGAATTCGATTCAGATTATGTCATTCTCTTCTGAGAAGGTAGGATATCCAACTCAAAAAAATGAAAATTTATTGCAAAGAATAATAGAATGTTCTTCAAACGAAGGAGACTTAATATTCGACTGTTTTATGGGAAGCGGTACAACTCAGGCTGTTGCGATGAAGATGGGAAGAAGATTTATCGGTGCAGATATAAATCTTGGAGCTGTAGATACAACTGTAAAGAGGCTTTTGAGAATTCAGCAAGAACAGGATGATAAGTCTAATTTATTTTCTGCTACAAAAACTTCTAAGTATGCAGGCTTTGAGGTTTATAATGTGAATAATTATGATATATTCAGAAATCCAGTTGAGGCAAAGGATCTGTTGATCAAAGCCCTTGAACTTCAGCCATTACCTAATAGTACGCTTTATGATGGAGAAAAAGATGGAAGAATGGTCAAGATAATGCCTGTAAATAGGATTGCGACCAAGGCAGACTTAAATGAGCTTATTAATAACTTTCCTTATGCAGTGTTTGATAAGAGATTAGAGGAAGCTCCTAATAAACCTGTTGAACATATTACTTTAGTATGCATGGGGCATGAAGCGGAATTGAGAGGCGAGTTGATTCTTCAATTGAAGAAGATGGGATACAATATTGATGTTGAAGTCTTGGATATATTAAGGGATAAAACGGAGCTGGAATTCAAAAGAGATGCAAGTGCAGAAATAGTTGTTGACGGAGATAAGATAGTGGTACGTGATTTTTATCCAATGAATTTACTTCAAAAACTATCACTTCAGCAAGAATGTGTCGAGGACTGGAAAGTGCTTGTGGACTCTATAAAGATTGACTTTAATTATGATGATGCAGTATTTACGCCATCTATAATTGATATTCCAGAAAAGAAGGAACTTGTAAAGGGTGTGTACAGAATACCAGCGGATCACGGCAATATAAAGGTTAAGATTACCGATCTCCTCAATGAATCATATGAAGAGGTAATTAAATTCTAAGTTATGGCAAAGAAAAAGAATCTAACAATAGATTTCCCGTTTTACAGTTATTTGCAAAGTTTTATAGAGCAGGAAAGGAAAAAGATATATTCTTCATTCACTCCTCTAACTAAAAAATTCTTGAATTTTAATAATCCAAAGGAGAACTCTTCAGCTTTTTTGAGACTTCCTCAGTTTGAAGCACTTGAGGTTTATGTGTTCTTAAAGGAATTTTGTGAGAATAAAAAGCTTTTTGAAATCTTCCAAGAATGGTATGATAGGTCTGGAAGATTCGAGGGAAGACTTTATGCGGGCGTAAATCGTCGCACAGGCGTTGCTGACCTGTTTGGTGTTATTGAAGAAGAATCAGATTCAACTGATGGAAAAGAAACAGATAAGGGAACATTCAAGAGGGTGTTTGAGCAAATTAAGTCGATGGAGCAAAGTTATCCAAATTACATTTTTGCTTTAACGATGGGATTGGGAAAGACTGTGCTTATGGCGACAACAATCTTTTACGAGTTTTTGCTGGCTAATAAATATCCTCGTAATGTTCATTATTGCCACAATGCTCTTGTGTTTGCACCAGATAAGACAGTACTTCAATCTCTGAGAGAAATCCAGACTTTTGATAAATCAAAGGTTATACCACCGGAATATTTAAGCTGGTTGGAGACTAATTTGAAGTTCTACTTTTTGGATGAAAATGGTGATTCTTTAAATGCGATAGATAATTCTAATTATAACATTATAATATCGAATACGCAAAAGATTATTCTTAAGAGAGAAAGAAAAGCTAAGACTCCTATGCAGGAGTTATTTACCTCAGATTCGGGTAAATACTACAAGTCTCTTAGTAATAAATGGCAGAAATTGGCGGAGGATAATGGGGACGATCATATTGATGACGATGTGTCATTGATGACGAACCAGCGATTTTCAAAATTGACAAGACTAAGACAATTAGGTGTATATGTTGACGAAGCTCACCATGTCTTTGGTAGTAAATTATCGGAAGATCTAATGACTACCACAAAGGCTACAAGTCTAAGAGTAACAATCAATGAACTTGCTGCAAATCTCGCAAAAGAAGGTTCGCAAGTTGTCGCATGTTATAATTTTACCGGAACACCATACGTCGGTAACCGCTTGCTTCCAGAGGTGGTTTATTCTTATGGTTTGAGAGATGCAATAGATAACGGCTATTTAAAGAAGTCTGACCCTATGGCATTTACCAATATTAAGGATAATACAAAGGCTTTCTGTCGTAAGACAATACAAGACTTTTGGACCAAGATTGGTCAGAGAAGAGTTGAGGGCATGTTGCCCAAAATGGCATTTTTTGCATCATCAATTAGTGAACTGCAGGACGATCTGAGACCAGCGGTTGAGCAAGTATTGGATGAGTTGGGTATTCCGATTTCAAAGATACTTGTTAATGTTGGAGATGATAAAATCACAAGTAATGACGATCTGAGAGAGTTTAAAAAACTGGATACTCCAACATCAGATAAGCAATTCATTCTATTAGTGAATAAAGGAAAAGAAGGATGGAATTGTAGATCTCTTTTTAGCGTAGCAATGCATAGGGAACCAAAGTCAACAGTGTTTGTCCTTCAAGCAGCAATGAGATGCTTGAGACAAATAGGTGATATTCAACATACAGCGTTACTTTACTTATCAGAGGAAAACATAAAGGTACTGGATTCAGAACTTCAGAATAACTTTAATATGACTCTTGAAGATATGTCTGACGCAGGAGCAAAGTCAAAGATATCACAAGTCCGTATTGTCCCTCCAAAGGTGTCAGTGAAGATAAAGAAGGTTAAGGAATTATTTAATTTAAAGAACAAAGAATTAACTGAAAAGGTTGACTTTAAGTTAAGGGAGGTTGATCTGGATAAATATAAAATCAAAGTTTCACATAGAGATATGTTTGACAGCTCTGAGAAGATTGGGCGTGAACAAGATATTACACGGTTGAAGGAGAAAAGAGAATATTCAGCCTTAACTCTTGTGGCAGAAATCTCAAGGTACTTAAATTTATCTCCATTACGTATTAGGGATATCTTAAGTAAATCGGAAGAAGGCTTGGCTAAATTGACTCAGTCAGTGAATGAGTATAATGAACTTCTCTATGATGAGATCATACCTAAACTCTTCCATGAGATTTATGATATAGAAGAATTTGAAAAGGCGGACGAGATAGATGTACAGCTTGTTAAAGAGCCTGCAGAGGGTTATTATTCTGTCAAGTATAAAGATGGTCTCAGAGCATGCAGAGAGGATGCTCAATTCTCATCTTGGAAGGAAAAGTCATTTAATCTGGATAATTATTGCTTTGACTCTGTTCCGGAGTATGAGATGTTCTGGAATTTGCTTAGGGACCAGCGTTTAAGTAAAGTATGGTTTACAGGAATGTTGACCCATGGTCAGACTGAATTTCTTATAAATTATATTGATCCTATTTCTGGAGGCGTTCGTTCATATTATCCAGATTTCCTTGTTCAGAAGCAAGATGGATCATACGTAATTATTGAGGTCAAAGGAGACAATATGATTGATGATGAAGTAGTACTTGCTAAAAAAGCATATGCGAGCCAAATGGCTAATGCAAGTAATATGGAGTATATGATCATCCGAGGGACAGAAGCGAAGAATAAAATCGACTTTGAACATGCTCATTCGACAAAAATGACAGGAGAACTATTTACATAGTTTTAGTGAGCTATTCATACATAGATGAAGAGTATATGTCTAAAAGATATAGTGATATAGATTTTAAGAAAACATTGGGATCTATTCCTAAAGATGTAGTTGAGCAACTGCAAGAGAAAGAGGCAATTCAGAATCAACATGATTTTGTTTGCTTATGTGAGGGACTACAGGAAGGCGTGTGTTATTTATGTGGTGAAAAGATTGAGCATATAGATGAAAAGAGCCCATGTATGCATTGGTTTTTAGCCTCATCTATTAAGAAAAAAACTCTGATGAGATACTTGTCCCGTCCGTTAAGTTTTTTTCGGGTACAGACATACTTGAGATGGGTCGCTAATTCGGATAAGCCGTTCATAAATATTAATGATGTAGGGGCAGATGTTTTAGATAATAAATTGCATGAGTCCACAATAAGATATAAAAATTTAGAATGGTCTTTTTCTTTAGGTAATACAGATTTTGAAGGACATTATGGTAGCAAAGTGGGGAACTGCCCTCATTATCATATACAGATAGTGAGGGATGGCTATACTGTTGTTAAATTTAATGATACCCACATCGCCTTTGAGCCGATTGACTTCCTATATATGGAGATGATTCGTCAGAATGCTGTAGAAGTAGACCCTTCTTATGAAGCAGGATTGGAGTCTTTAAATAGTCCTACAATACAAGAGGCTATTATGGATAATATATCAGTGGTAAATGATGTGACTAAGGCTCAATTTTGGACTCGGACGTTGATTGATCCATCTACAATTCCAGAGAACTTTGTGGATGAAATAAGAGAATTAAAGATGATACATAGAGATTTGCCTATGTTCAAGTTGATAGAAGTTTTAAATGAGTTGAAGGGCTATAATATACAATATGCGGTTGTGAATGTTCCTGCTAATTCACCCGATAAAATTCATAGGAAATAGATAATGTTGTTTCATCCCTTATGTTGAAATGCTGTCAAACATAATTTTTTGTACATTTGTAAGTTAGAAGCAAATTACCACATAACATGAAACACGAAGCAGGGTATGTTTACATTCTGACCAATCCGAGTTTTAAGGAGGATTGGGTCAAGATAGGCAAGAGTTCTCGTCCGGTGGATATCCGTTCAAAGGAATTGGATAATACTGCTGTACCTCTCCCGTTTGAGATCTATGCCACCATGAAGACGGTCAAGTATGAACAGGTGGAGAAATTGATCCATAAGACTATTGACCGTCTGACCGATCTTCGTATTCGTCAGAATCGTGAGTTCTTCAATGTTCCTCCGGCAAAGGCCTTGGATATATTGAAGGATATTGCGATTACTTTGGATGATGCGGTTATTGAAGAAGTGCATCT
>JAFQHE010000042.1 GCA_017398125.1 Bacteroidales bacterium | reverse complement strand
TAATCTCAGGGAATTTTGCCTGGACTGCATCCAAAAGAGCCTTTCTAGCCTCAATATCCTCATACGCAAACACTATGATAAGCATCACTTCACCGGTAGAGGATGTTCTTACAACCATATTTCTCAAGAAACCGGTCTGCTCCCTCAAGTCAAAGAATTCAAGTCCGTTTGCAATTGCATACTCCCTGATAAACAGTCTTATTGCATTTGAAGGTTCTGCTTGAAGATGACACTGTTTTATATCCAGCACTTTGTCAAAAAAACCGCTGATATGGAATCCAAGACCGAGTTTTTCTGTAGGGGAGAGGCTCTCCGCATCTTCACCGCTTAGAATCCAACGTCTGTTAGAGAAGGTGAACTCAAGTTTGTTTCTGTAATATCTTGTCTTTTCAGATCCAAGTATAGGAGTTATCTCAGGTAATTGTAGATGGCCTATACGTGTGAGTTGGTCTATGACTTGCTGTTGTTTGAACTCCAACTGTTTGTCATAAGGAAGCGGTTGCCATTTGCAACCTCCGCAGGTGCCATAATGTTCACAGAATGGCTCAAGCCTGATTGGTGAAGGCTTTACCATATTTACCACAATACCCTCCATATAACCGCTTCTTTTACGTGTCAATCTCACATCAACAACATCTCCCGGAACACATTGTGGAACAAAAAGCACCTTGCCGTCTACCCGTACAAGGGCATTTCCTTCAGCTGCTACAGCCTCTATTTCAACATTATACAGTACAATTTTATCTTTTTTCTTCATAATATGTTTTTATCATTGACAAATGGGGCACCCTACAGCGCAAGTTTATCAAAATTTGGGGCAAAAATAAGAAAATTATACATATATTTGGCATAACAAGAGTGGCTATGAGGCATTATTATTTGAAGATATTCATCATTATCCCGACAATCATGTTGTTCTGCTCTATTTTGTTTGCCCAGGAGTTCAGGACAATAAATGGTGTTGTAGTTGACATCAATTCAGGTAATCCGTTGCCATACGCCTCTGTTTCACTGAAGAACTCCTCATTTTCCAATGTCTCTAATTCTGAAGGTGAATTCTCCCTTACATTTCCCGGATCCTATATGAAAGATTCTGTTGTAGTGAGCTATATGGGCTACCGCAACAAAGTTGTGCCCGTTACCGATTTTATCTCAAAAAGAGGTCGTAAAGTATCGCTCTCTCCAACAACAATTGATATCAGGAGCATAACGATTCGCCCGAATGATCCCCTTGCTCTATTTACATCGGCCTTTTCCTCAAAAGCAATAAAGAGCAACTATCCGTCAGCAGCTGTAGGAATGAGTGGCTTCTATAGGGAAATAATAAAGAAAGGAAATAAGTATCTTTCTCTTAGTGAGGCTGTTGTGGATATTCATAAACAAGCTTACACAAATGCCTTGTCTGACAATATTTCAATCTACAAGGGTAGGGGAAATACCAATAGAGGTGCCGCTGATACATTGTTCCTGAAGTTGCAAGGCGGACCTTTAAGTTCATTACAGCTTGATGTAGTGAAAGATCCTTTCATTGCAGTAGATCTGTTTTCAGCGCCTCAGTTCTACAATTTTAAAATGGGGCCAATGTTCTTTATGGATAATCTGAATATCTATTCAATTGATTTTGATCAGGTTAAAGATGTTTCAGATATACTCTTCAGTGGCCGTATCTTTATTGAAAGCCAGACACTTGCTATAATCAGAATTGAGTTTGAAATGAATGTTCAAGGCAGAAGTGATGCATGGAAGGCATTTGTACGGAGCAAACCAGATGATATGCAGATTGGTGTAGAATATGCAAAATACCAGATAAATTATAAGCTTCACAACGACAAATGGAATGCCGATTATGCAAGGACAGATTTGAGGTTTACAGCCAAGTATAAGGGCAAATTGCTTAAAAACAAGTATGATATCACTACAGAGCTTGCTATAACTGATCTCGACAATGTTACGGCATTGAAAATACCATCCGCAGAGAGATTTAGAATGAAAGATATTCTCCAGAACAAGGTAAATGATTTCAAGGATGACGGGTTCTGGGAGAACTACAATATTATTGAACCTGATGAAAAGATTGAAAATATCATCAAAAAAATAATACGCCAGTTGAAGAAAGAACGTATTGATTAATTTTTGAAACATATTTTAGCGGCATTAATTGCTATAATAGATTAAGGGTAATAATAAAATTTACACAATTTATATTATGTTAAATAGAAATATAGAAACGTCAAATATACAAAGAATTCCTCTTCCTGAACGAATGCGCCCTACCTCGCTTGAAACATATGTTGGACAGGAACATCTTGTAGGTGAAGGTGCGGTTCTCAGAAGAATGATTGAGACTGGAAACATCTCTTCTTTTATATTGTGGGGCCCTCCAGGTGTAGGTAAGACCACTTTGGCAAGAATTGTTGCAAAAGAACTTGACAGACCTTTTCATACACTCTCTGCCATCAGTTCTGGTGTCAAGGATATCCGTGATGTTATAGAGAAGTCAAAAGGCAGTAATCTCTTCAATCCTCAGATTCCAATTCTCTTTATTGACGAGATTCACAGATTCAGCAAATCCCAGCAGGATGCTCTTCTTGGAGCCGTTGAAAATGGTACATTCACCCTTATTGGTGCCACAACCGAAAATCCCTCTTTTGAAGTTATAAGTCCCTTGCTTTCAAGGTGTCAGGTATATGTTCTAAAGGAGTTGGGTGCTGAAAATCTTGACAAGCTCCTCTCCCATGCCCTTGCTGCTGATGATTATCTTAAATCTTTGAATATTAAGGTAAAAGAGAAAGAATCACTCTTCCGTTTCTCTGGTGGAGATGCAAGAAAACTGTTGAATATCCTTGAAATTGTAGTCTCAGGCTTTACTCCAGGTAAAACCAATGAAATTACAAATGAGTTGGTAAACAACAAATTGCAGGAGAATATTGCTTTATATGACAAAAATGGAGAGCAGCATTATGATATAATTTCTGCGTTCATAAAGAGCATCAGAGGTTCTGATCCCAATGCGGCTGTCTATTGGCTTGCAAGAATGATTGCAGGTGGAGAAGATCCCCTGTTCATTGCCCGAAGAATGGTCATTCTTGCATCAGAAGATATTGGCCTTGCTAACCCGAATGCTCTCCTTCTTGCTCAGGCTTGCTTTGATTCTGTGCATAAGATAGGTATGCCAGAGGGTCGTATTCCCCTATCGCAAACCGCTATTTATCTTGCAACATCTCCAAAAAGCAATTCTGCCTATATGGCAATTAATGAGGCACTTGCCCTTGTGGAGAAAACTGGAGACCTTCCGGTCCCTCTTCATATCAGGAATGCCCCTACCAAGTTGATGAAGGAACTAGGTTATGGTGAAGATTACAAATATGCACACAATTATGAAGGAAACTTCGTTGATCAGGAGTTTTTGCCTGACCAACTGTCCGGAACAAGACTATATGATCCCTCCAATAATTCAAAAGAGGCAGAAATAAGGAGGCGTATGGCTGCTATGTGGGAGAAATACAGATATTGATTTAACCATTTTCATAATTCATTGTTATTTCAACAGGCGGGAATGTTTCCTGTCGGGAATATAGTTGGATTATGAAAAGATTTGTAAACAAGACAGTACTGGTTACCGGAGGTGCTGCAGGAATAGGACGTGCTACAGTTGAGCGTTTTGTAAAAGAGGGTGCAAAAGTAATAATAGCTGATTGCAACATTGAGGCTGCACAAAAATTGGCAGCTTCTCTAAAAGATAATGAGTATAAGGCTGAGGCCGTACATTTTGATGCATCAAATGAGGTCTCAGCATTGATGGCAGTAGACAAAGCCATCGAGTTGTTTGGCAGTATTGATATACTCGTCAATAATGTAGGTATAACAGATTTGTCAAGGGATCTGGATGTTGAGAATCTTGATATCTCCTATTTCAATCAAATTTTCCATGTGAACCTATTGAGTATGATACACACTACGCGTGCCGTGCTGCCTATGATGAAGAGTTCGGGAGGTGGATCTATAGTTAATGTAGCTTCTATTGGAGGGGTTACAGGCGATTTTAGAGGTACTTTTTATGGATTGAGCAAAGCTGGTGTAATTAATTTGTCAAGATATATTGCAACCCAGTATGGCAAATATAAAATCAGATGTAACTCAGTATCTCCAGGACTTGTGCTTACCGGTGCGGCAAACAACAATTTGAGTGGAAATGCAATAAAGACTTTCCTAAGTCACAACACGCTTCCTTATTTGGGACAACCTGCTGATATTGCTTCCGTTATAGTATTCTTGTCTTCTGATGACGCAAGATATGTAACCGGCCAGAACATTATTGTTGACGGTGGTTTGGAATGTCATAATCCAACTGTTGGTGAATTTGATGAATAATTTGTATTTTTACGCGCAATTTTAATCAAACTAAACTGTTATGAATAGATTGGATTTGGCTAATATAAAAGACTATAACAATGGGATGTTCTTTCTTTTGGCAGGACCTTGCGTTGTGGAGGGTAGAGAGATTACCTTCCAGATAGCAGAGAGACTGAAAGAGATTACAGAAAAGTATCAGATCCCTTTTGTTTTCAAGGCTTCTTACCGTAAGGCTAACCGTTCAAGGCTTGACTCCTTTACAGGTATAGGAGATCACGAGGGACTCTCTATACTTCAAGATATAAGGAATACATTTGGCGTGCCTGTAGTTACCGACATTCACAGTGCTCCTGAGGCTGAGATGGCTGCCTCATATGATATTGACATTCTTCAAATTCCAGCCTTTTTGTGCCGACAGACTGACCTTCTTGAAGCAGCTGCCAAAACAGGTAAATATGTCAACATCAAAAAGGGACAGTTCCTCTCCCCTGCTTCAATGAAATTTGCAGCAGAGAAGGTTGCACATTACAACAATAAAGTTATCCTAACAGACAGAGGAACCCAGTTCGGTTACTCAGATCTTGTTGTTGACTATCGCGGAATTCCACAGATGCAAGAGACAGGATACCCTGTAGTTCTTGATGTAACTCACAGTCTCCAGCAGCCCAACCAGACATCAGGCGTAACAGGTGGTCTGCCCCAGCTGATCAGCACAATGGCCAAGGCCGCTGTAGCAGTTGGTGTTGACGGACTCTTTATGGAGACTCATCCCGAACCATCAAAGGCAAAATCTGATGGTGCAAACATGCTTCCATTGGACCAGATGGAATGGCTTTTGAAACAACTTATTCCAATCAGAAAAGCAGTTATATAAGTATTATTATAATCAAATTATTCATATGAATTTATCCGCAGATTTCAGCAGGCGTTATGAAAAAGTGCCTGTTTCAATTTTCAGAGAGCAGTCAGATGCATCCAAAGTAATTTTGGATGAAATTATAGAGACTAACAATAAAAAAATGTCAGAAGGAAAGAGGTGTGTTCTGGCACTATCTGCCTCTTCTGCATGTATTCAGCTTTATGATGATATGGTTGCTGCTTACGAGAATGGTACTTTGAATTTCAATAATATAGAAATATTCCTAATAGATGAGTACTATCCTCTTGACAGGAATGAACTTCAGAGTCATTACCGATTTTTTAAAGAGTATATTTTTGACCTTGTGGAGATTCCACAGGAGAATATACATTATATTGAGAGCAATGAGATGGAGAATATTGATGAGTATTGCGCCAACTATGAAAAGTCAATAGTTGATGCAGGTGGAATTGATATTCTTGTAACCTCAAGTATGGGTATGAATGAGCCGGGTTCACCATATAACTCAAGAACCCGACAGATTACTCTAAATTATTCATCTCGTGTATCTGCTGCAAGTGACTTTTTTGGAACAGAATATGTGCCATATCACGCCATAACAATGGGAATTGCCACAATCCTTGAGGCTAAAAGAATATTTTACCTTGCATGGGGCGAGGGAAAAGCCCCTGCAATCAAGAAACTTGTAGAAGGTTCGGTTACCGACCAGGTCCCTTATTCATACCTTCAGAACCACAATAATGTTCAGGTAATTGTAGATGATGCTGCATCTGTAAACCTTACAAGAGTTGAGACACCTTGGCTTACCGGCAAATGTGAATGGACAGATTACATGATCAGAAAATCTGTTTTCTGGTTGTGCAAAAAGCTCCAGAAACCAATTCTCAAGCTTACAGACAGGGATTACAATGATAATGGAATGAGTGATCTCATTACCCATCACGGGCCTGCGAGCCAGATAAACATCAAGGTATTCAATGATCTCCAGCATACCATATCCGGATGGCCCGGAGGAAAACCTAATGCTGATGATTCAACAAGACCTGAAAGGGCATATCCTTTCCCTAAACGTGTAGTTGTTTTCAGTCCGCATCCTGATGATGATGTCATATCAATGGGTGGTACAGTGGCACGTCTCTCTGAACATGGACATGAGCTCCATATTGCATATCAGGTATCAGGAAACATTGCTGTATTTGACCATGACGTTGTAAGGTATCTCGATTTCATTAGGGAGAGCAGCAGAATATATGACTTTGATGCAACAAAAGCTGAGTCAATATATCGTAGAGTTGTTGAAGAGTTGAAAAAGAAGCGTCCAGGTGAACCTGACCCTATAGATGTACGGGAGATTAAAGGTACAATCAGACGTGGTGAAGCACGTTCTGCATGCCGCTATCTTGGAATTCCTGAAGAGAGAGTCCATTTCCTTGAAATGCCGTTCTATGAGACAGGCGGTGTAAAGAAAAAACCTCTTGGACGTGAGGATATTGAGATCATAAAGAATCTGCTTAAAAAGGTAAAACCGCACCAGATCTTTGCAGCCGGTGACCTTTCAGATCCTCATGGAACACACAGGGTATGTTTCCAGGCAATAATAATGGCATGTGAAGAGCTTAAAAATGAGGAGTGGTTCAAAGATTGCCGTTTATGGATGTACAGAGGAGCATGGCAGGAGTGGGATGTTGCTGATGCAGAAATGGCTGTTCCTTTGAGTCCAGAGGAGGTTGAGATCAAGCGTGAAGCAATTTTCCGTCACCAGTCACAAAAAGACCGTCCCCTATTCCCAGGTTCCGACAAACGTGAGTTCTGGCAGAGGGCAGAGGAGCGCAACCACAATACGGCAGTACTCTATGATAAACTTGGCATGGCCGAATATCAGGCTATAGAGCTTTTTGTAAAGTATAAATTCGATTAGCCTTGTATAATGATTAAAACTGTTATTATATCAATCCTCCTTGTGCTCTTTACATTCCCTGTATCAGCACAGGAGGATTCCTCTATTCAAAAGACAACTATGCAGCAGACAAAAAGACTTAATGTAAAGGAGGTTTCATTTTCAGTTCCTCTTCCAGATCATCAGCAAATCGATTCAATGTTCAACTCTATGGAGATACCCTTCTCCAAAATTGACGTCGAGAATTGGAGTGGTTATGACTACCATCCTCTCGTAGAGTTCAGAATTGCGTATTCAAAAGATGAAATTTACCTTCAATATCACGTAGTCGAGCAGTCTATAAAAGCTGTATATGGTGCTGATGCGGGTTCTGCACCATATAAGGATTCCTGCCTTGAATTCTTCTGTATCCCCGACAGCAATAATTCAATTTATTACAATCTTGAGCTGAACTGCATTGGAAAGGGCACATTTGCAGGTGGTGCACAACGTACCGACCGCACAAGATTCACTGATGATGTACTTTCTCAAATAAGAAGACACTCTACATTGGGAAGTGAGCCATTTGGAACCAAAGAGAGTAATGATGAACCTTTCGAGTATACCCTTACCGTTGCCATTCCACTTAAACTCTATTCCCTTTCGCAAATGGAGCCTCTGAAAGGACGTACTATAAAGGCAAATTTCTACAAATGTGGTGACGACATGCCACAGAAGCACTATTTTAGTTGGAATCCAATAGGAACTGAGCGTCCTAATTTCCATACCCCACAATTCTTTGGTGAATTGTACTTTGAGTAGCTGGACATTAAAATAATAACGGGAGAGATCAGAAAGGATAACCTACACCGAATTGTAGGCCGTAATTTCCCTTTTTGAACCAGTCATCGGGGCCCATCCACCTATTTGTGGGTGGGTCATATATTTTCAGACCCCAGTCAAGCCGCAACAGCGCAAATCCAAGATTCAGCCTCAGACCTATTCCCCAGTCTGCCGCTATATGTCTGTAGAAAGAGTTGAATTCAAATACACCCTCCTTATAGTTTGAGGCGGCAGCACCATCTGAATCCTGCTCTATACCCTCTTTGGAATAATTTTTCTTGAGTGTCCATACATTTCCGGCATCAAAGAAGAGCGCTCCGTCAAATGACCAGAAAAGAGGAAATCTGTACTCAACGTTGGCTTCAAGTTTAATGTCACCGGTCTGGTTCGGTATTGAAAATGTAGTATCTTCAGGCATATATCCCGGTCCGACAGTTCTTGCTTGCCATGCCCTCAAACTGTATGCTCCACCAGCCCAGAAGAGTTTCTCGAAAGGGAGTGATATTGAATTGCCGTAGCCAGTTCCGGCTCCTACAAGCAAACGAGCAGCTACCGCCTGTCGGTTTTCTTTACCGAATTTCCATGTATATACAGCACTTACCTCTCCCCTATAATATTGTGAGTATGGAGAGTTCCATATAAGTTTCTGCCCATCGGCATTTTCCTTGAGTGCGCTATTGAACAGACTGATAAGGTTGCCGGCAATATCGTTTTGCCATCTTAAATAAAAATAGCTCTTCTGAGGATTGGCAGAAGCATCTGTCGTATAATAGAAATTTGCTCCAAGACCAAAATCAAAGTGATCCTGATACGAGTTCCTCAAGAAAGGATCTTTGAGTGATTCATAAAATGATTCACTCAAATCAAACAACTTTACAATATTTACCTGAAGAGGGTTCACCTTAAAGAACATTCTGTTCCTGCTGTTCCACGAGTATCCATACGATGCCGATATGATATTTCTGGTATACTCTGGCCTCTCTTGAAAGTTGTATGAAATTGCAACCTCTGTTTTTGGCATGAGGGTAGATGAGAACCATCTGTCGGGAAGAAGAAGGAAATTCGGGATTGCAAGAGATGTTGATACACCAAACTCAGTTGAGCGTACATCACTGTTGAACCTGAACTGGAAATCACCCATAAGGCTTATGGTAAAGAACTCTCCGCCTCTGAAGAGATTCTTGTGGTAATAGGAAATTGTAGGTGATACACCAAGAAGTCCGCTTGAATTGGAAGATGCCTCAAGATTAACTTTGTATCCTTGAAGGGCTGATGCCGTAAGCTCTATATTGGTCTTTACCCTATTTGAATCAGCCTCTTGGAGCTGCACATTTACACTACTGAAAACGCCAAGATTGGAGTATCTTCTGTATGTTGTTGCAACATCCTCTTCATTGTAGAGTTTTCCGGTATTTATCCTGTTGAGTCGGGAAAGGACACTTTTTCTGATTATGGATCGGCCTCTATGCACTACATAAAGATTTTTATAAAATGTAGTGTCAGGCTTAACTGCACGAGATTTGAAATTCTGGAGATATATCCCCGAATTTGAATCCTGCATAGGGGTCATACCCCCCTGCAAATTCTGTCTGTTTCTTACTGGTGAAATGTATACATCACCAAAATAGTATTTCTTGTGCAATTTTGAATCTTTAGGGAGCTCATTCCTGGTGTAATCGGCAATTTTTATCTGTAAAGAGGCTTTGTTGCCGCCATTAAGGGTATCTGCTTCAAAAAAGAAATAGTTCTTGCTGAAATTGTAATATCCCTCGTTTCTAAGGAGTGTTTCGGCACGCTGGCTCTCCTCTTCAAGAATCTTTTCACTCAATGTTTCACCTGTTCTAATGAGCGAATTTGATGTGTCTGCAAAATAATCAGCCCTAATTGACTTGTCTTCAATTATGTATGAAATTGAGTCTATTGTAAACTGCTTGCCCAATTCAATAAAATACTGTACAGTTGTCTTCTTGTTTCTGGTAACTATTGAATCTGAAATCCTGGAATTGTAATAACCGTCATATACAAGGTGGTTATATAGGTTCTCTTTACTTTTTTCAACCAGAGTACTGTCAAAAATAACAGGAGGCTGACCAACTTTTGTAGCAAACTTGTCCCAACCTTTGCCTTTTCCATTCTGCCAGTTGTAGATGTTAAGAAAGGGATTCCATCCGAAAATGAAGCTTGAATTTGGCTTTTGCTTAATGTATGGCTGAAGTTCTGAAGCAGGGTAACTTCTTGAATTTTCAACAGTTATCTTATTGGCTTTCAGACGGCTCTCCCCTTCGGGAATCATTCTGGTGGTGCTGCAAGAGACCGCAATTGCTGCACACAGCATATACAATATTAGTTTACAGTGTCTTGAAAGCTTCATATTACCCATTAATTTATCACAAAAATAACATTTTTTTCCAATCCTTTAACCATAAACAAATATTGAGCAATTGTGATCTAAATTATTATCTTTGCTTGCACAATTAAGGTAGATATAGTTATGGCATCACTATCAAATAACCAGATAAAATTTTTGAGATCATTGTCGCAGAAAAAGTTCAGGGATGAATATGGCTTATTTGTGGCTGAGGGTGAAAAGATTGTAGAAGAGGCTCTCAAATCGGGGTATAAGGTAAAGGAGGTCTATTATGAGAAGGAGATTGGCCGTGATGCGATGTCGAGAATTTCAAACCTCTCCTCCCCTTCTCCTGTATTTGCCGTAATTGAAAAGCCCGATTTTTCTCCCGACGCAGTATTGGCCTCCCTCTCTACTGCACAAGGCAACGGGGCTGCCAAACCTCTCTTTCTGGCACTTGATGGGGTAAAGG
>JAFQHE010000041.1 GCA_017398125.1 Bacteroidales bacterium | reverse complement strand
TGCCGGTTTTACCAATGATATAGATGGCGGTATGCTGTTTTATCCCAAATATATGAATGAGGGTAAAATGTACCAGTTGGTAGATGCTATAGATTTTATTGAATATGCACAAAAGGGCAATTCCCAAAAGATGAAGCAGGTCGCTGCCACCCTTACAGAAGAGAGCAATCCGGTAATGGTTGTTGCAACACTTAAGCAATAAAACTTTTCATAGGCAATGGAAAGAGCCCCTGTTGACTGATTATTTTCAGGTCTGCAGGGGCTTGGTTTGTATGTGTCAGATTTTATTTTAATTACCGTTGATTATCAAGATGTTATAGTGGGTGTTGTCAGATTTTAAATTGTGATATTAATTGGTAGTATGCTTAAGTTTGTAGCGAAATAAATCTAATACTGACCAAATGAAAAAACTATTATTTTTCTGGCATTATCATCGTTTTTTCTATTGGAAGGAGTATTGTTCACTTTAATTAATATTTGCTAATTTTACGTTAAGAGATTATGAAAAAGTCTATTTTTGCTTTATTGTTGAGTGTATTTACATTAAGCCTTGGCGCTTATTCTCCAAGTGGTATGGAATCATGTGGACCGGATTATGACCCAATTCCTGGAGAGACAGTAAAACGCCCTGTTATATGCAGTGATTGCGGTGTTAATTCCGGATGGCTGGTGGTAGATATTAAAGATGGGATTTACTATTATAAGTGTTTGAATTGTAACAGTATAGATAAAGGATAAATTGGTTTTTAACCTTTGAAATGGGGTACTCAAATTTATATTATGAAACATATTTTAATAGGTTTGCTACTTGTTTTTTCCCTTTTTGGATGTGGCTCAGGCAAGGCGGAAGGGCATATCCCATTAATAGATTTGGAGGATGCTTTTGACAATAATAGTGAATATGTCAATTTGAGCAGGTATTGCAAATCGATTGAATATATACCACTTGAGACAAATTATGAGTCAGTTTTGGATATAGATGGTGTTACCAAAGTTGATATACGGGCAGACAGTAATAGTATTTTCATTAAAAATAGCCAAACAAATGCTATAGTAGTTTTCAGTAATAAAACCGGAGAATATATAACATCTTTCAACAGGCAGGGAAGAGGCCCTGGAGAGTATCAGGATTTTTATTTTTGGGATTTGAAAGGAGAGAGTGATTCTGATAATTTCAGGGTGGCAATTCATTGTATGAATTCTGCATTCATATATGGCAAAGGTTATGTTTTTTTGCATAAGATTGATGCTGATTATGGGGATATATGGTCATCTCCTAATGTATTTAAGGTGATACTTGCGCCCAATGAGAAGTGTGATTATATTTACACATTGGATTGTGAGCGCAACTTTAATCTCCAAAGCGGCAGAACAGAGGTGTATAATTATCTTGTCAAAAGAGACTCAACCGGAGAAACTGTCAGTCGCCTGATTGACAAAAGGGTACACCCATGGCAATGGCCAATGACGGAGTTCTATACATATGGTAAAACACTAAAATATTTGACCAGCGGAAGAGATTCCATTTTTGCGGTTAAAGACATTGGGAACATCTCTTTGGAGTATACTATAAGCCTGGGTAGATATGAATATCTGAGAGAAATTGTACCATCTGCCGAAAAAAAAGGTACGGTTTATTATGAGCCCGCGGAAAAGTCCATTAATGAGAATAAGTATTTTATTGCCTTAACCGGGTATCTTCCTGCTTCGGATTTGCCTCAAATCTATTTGCAGAGGGGATACAATCAGCGGTGTCCAAGTTTTATTTTATATGATAAAAAAGAGCAGAAGACATTTGCTCTAAAAAGATTGCCGGAATATGATTTTATAGGAATGGTTGACGATCTGGAAGGGGGAATGCCATTTGCCCCAGTTTATATGAGGTTCAATAAAATGTACCAGTTGGTAGATGCTATAGATTTTATTGAATATGCACAAAAGAGCAATTCCCAAAAGATGAAGCAGGTTGCCGCCACCCTTACAGAAGATAGCAATCCGGTAATGGTTGTTGCAACACTTAAGGAATAAAACTTTTCATAGGCACAAAAATACATCCATATTGTAGGCCAAAAAGCATGTATTACATTTTATTTTGGCCGTGTTGTTATTACATCTGTTTCTGCGGAGAACAACCTGTATGCCAGTGTAAAGGATTCGAGTGGATATGAAGGCAAGAGGGTAAAATTGCCAAATTCAATCAAATCTGGCGTAACCATTTACGGTAATATGGATGTAACCGGTATTGAGGATTTTGACGATAATGACAAGGCAGAATTTACTATTGCAATTTCTGAAGAACTGCTTTCTAATTCACTTCAGGTATTTTTGCATAATGGTTCTGAGCCATATTACAGCAAGCCCCTTGATAAGGTAGCCGAAACAATATTACTTAGTCTTAAATCGCTTATACCAGGAATCCACTCTGTATCTGTAATAGATGGCGCAGGAAATGTCTATGCAGAAAGGGCGTTTATGGTTTTGCCTACAGGCAAGGAGAGTTTGGAATTGAGTGCCAACAAACAGGAGTACAGGAAGAGGGAATTTGTAAATTTGAAGATACAGGTACCTCAGGAGATGTTGGATAGTACTGCCAATTTCTCCGTCGCTGTTACAGATATGGGAATCACCGATAATTCTGAGAAAACTACCATGCAGTCCTACATGCTTCTGAAGAGTGAACTGAAAGGATATATTGAGAATATAGATTGGTATTACAACAATAAAGTATCCCTTTCAGAGAGGATGCAAAGGGCCGATATACTTATGCAGACCCATGGCTGGAGATATTATGATACTGAGAAAATACTTCAGGGCAAGACAGTACCACTATGCCGAGAAGATTATTGAACTTATATCAGTTGGTGATTCTGGGCATAAGTCAGGTGTCCTATCCCAAATATATGAATGATAAAACCCTGTCGGAAAGTACTCTGACAGGGTTTTGCCGTTTGATGGAGACCTTCCTGGTCATCCTCTTTATAATTTCTGATAGTGTTTATTCGGTTGGGGCATCCGGGAAAAATATATCGCCATCATAAACAGGGTTGATGGAGATATTGAACTGGATATCTCCTGTCAAAATTCTGCCGAGGATATTTGTTCTCCAATTACGCTGTACCGGTACATTATTCAAACCTTCATTAAAAACAATATCTTCACCTTTCTTGGGTGCGAATTTATATTGCAGGTTTTGCAAAGTTGTACGGTCACTTCCCAACAATCCATTCTCGTCTTCTGCGGGATCATGGTCAGCAACCAAAATATAGCTCATTGATAACCATTTGAATTTTTCGTTATCATCAATCTCCCCATTCTTGTCGAGATCAATTTTTAATTCTTCATCAGGAATGGTTCCGGGGGTATATGATACCACAACGTCTGTTGTCTCTTCGCCTACAGCACCTGTCAGCAAATCTATGGAAGTTGCAGCATTTGTTATAATAACTGATGATTTTTCTATTTCAATGCCTGAAGCTACAGCTGCGTCCCAGTCTGTTTTATATACGCCCACGTTGATTTGGGCAAGAGGACGTCTGAGCTCTACATCAATAGAAGTTGAACTGGTTAATGTAAATTCAACTGTCTTGAAGAAAGTATCACGAGCCTCATCGTTGTTTGCCCCATTGGCATAATTGACGGCAACACTCATCTTGTCTGTATTAACCGTGTATGCCTCGCAATCGCCATCCTGTGCCCAGAATGCCACTTTGTAAGTCTGGCCTTTTGCCAAAGTAAAGCTTGCGGTAGTCGGGAATGTCACACCTGTTTTTGTTACAGCTTTAATATTTGAAAGTCGGTTCCCATCTTTGTCAAATACTGCATAAACCAAAACATCGGCTCCCTTGCCGTCGCTTATGGCACGGCTTGCAATTTCATCCTCAAGTCCAATTGAAAAAGAGACCTGAGCCTCATTTGCATATTTGGCTTCATCCATACCCTCGTTTGAACATGATATTGTAAACAGCATGCTGGCTGCAGCAAGAATTCCGTGTAAAAATCTTTTATTCATTTGTTTAACTCTTTTTTGTTGTTAATAGTGATTATAGGCCCATTGCCTCCCTTAGCTCTTTGTAGGTATATTCCACACCATCGCAAGTTATGGATCCGACAGATGCTCCATCTTCAATGATCAGAAATTCCACATCTGTAGATACCAACTGTAAAGAACCCACTTTTGCACCACTCTTGATGGTCATTGTTGTGGAATACTCCTTACCACCGTAAGGGCATCTCGGTTCACAGCAGATAATCTTGTCAATTTTAGTGCCTGCACCTACGGTCATCCATGAGTGTGGGGTTGAATCGCATGTGCCACAGTATAGTGTATCAATGGTAACGCCCAAAAGTTCTACAACAGCGTGAGTCCAGGCAAAGACTGTTCCATATATGCCACCATTGAATACGGCATCAGATTCGTTGCGTACGCCGATGTCAACAGGTATTACCTTGTGCACCACTCCGTGTTTGTCGGTTACGGTTGTTCGGATGGTTGTTGCACCTGTCATTTTACAGTTATTGAGTTCAGTCTTGCCGTATGCAATCGTTGCAGGAGAAAAATACCATTCATGACATTCTATGCAAGCCGATACGGAAAGATTGCGCAGTTCTACATTATTGAGAATATTGTTGTAGTTGACATAAGCTCCGCCGCGATACTCGCCCAACTCAATAGTCCATATATCTCCAGTAAACAGCAGGTTGTTGTATGTAATTGTTTGACCGCTTACACTTGCAAACTGTAGGGCTGTTTCATGGCTTGACATATCGTAGATTGTATTCTCAATGGTTGTATCTTTTGAGATATTGTAGTAGACATCACCATTCTCGGTATTACCGTCATTATCATACTTGCGTACATTTATCTCGCCATAGTTTGTAACCACTTGTCCGACGAAATCTGTGCGGTGGTTGCGTTGCAACTCTATTGAGTTAGACTTGTCATCCTCAAACATCACAGCCTCTTCGTTGTCATTGAGAAAGAAAATCTCAGCTGTGTGTTTTGTAGGCAGTGTATCAGCCAACAGATAAGCCATAGCCGCGTAAGTATACTCTTCATTTGTGCCATCTTCATTGACATCTGCAATAAGTCTTTCTGCAGGCACAGGATTTGGCTTGAATGAAGCAGTTCCAGTTTCAGACAATTCGCCATTAAACAGGTTTATACTGTGTGCGATATTGCTTACCCGCATACTTGATTTTGTAATGTCGAACTTGTGGACCTCTTTGATATACTCCCAGTCAAAAGGGAATGCTCCGACATTGAGTTGTGCGAAAGGACGTCTGAGGGTAACCTTTACAAAATCTTGGGATGTTGTAAAGACGTCAGAGACACCATAAAAGGCATCACTCTTATCGTCGTTGCATGCCATAGTGTAATCCACAGAAACATTCATGTCTTCAGAAATGGAGTATGCTTTTGTGCTGCTGTTTTGTGCCCAGAAAACAGCCTTGTAATTAAGCCCTTCAGGCAATGTAATAGTCATTATAAATCCATTGCCATCTACTATGCCTGACACATTTTTTTTAGTGGCTTTAGGAATGACGATTTCTCCGCTTTCGGTAAAAATGGCATAATATAGCAGATCTGCGCTTTTGCCGTCGCTTATAGCACGTGTCGTGCAATCATTGCCGTCAGTACTCAACATAAAGTTAATGCTTACGGCATTCTTGAAATTCTGCAGTTCGGCAACTTCATCACGAGTACATGATGAAATGCCTGCCATGCAGATGAGAACTATCAGATATTTAATATAAAACTTCATTATAAATTATTTAATACGAATATTTGGATATGTTGTCTTAATCCGTAAAATAATTGTTATTAATTGGTAGGTGCGTTAGGAATAGTATCAATATTATTTATAACCTTTCCAACAGTAGCACCCTCTTCAATTATTACAGAGAGATTGCCTTTATTGTCTATTGATGGTCTGCCATTCATGTCAAGACACTTGACTGTAGCTCCGGCTTTAATTATGATCGATGGGGCCCAAAGGTCAGCTGTCAGTGTTTTTTTGCCGTCTATTGTAACAAATTTTGCCAGTCCGGTACTTGTTACAACAATCTCGTCAATTACAGATCCACTGCCTATTGTCAGATGGGCATCTGCGTCGGAATTGTGGTGGGTGGCACAACGTATATACTTCATTGTAGTTTTGTTGAGTGTAATCTGTGAATGGGACCATGCAAATAATTTATCTATTGTACAATTATTGAATACAGCTTTACATTGATTTGGAACACCACAATCGTAAGCTATCACTTTGTGATAATTGCCGTTATAGTCTTTTTTGTCAGCTGCTGTATTTGTTGTTCCTGTAATTGTACAATTGTTGACAGTAGTTTCGCCTCGCAAGAAGAAAAGAGGTGTCATATAGTCAATAGTCTCCACGCAAGAGATGCCGGGATGGTCTACAACCATATCTTTTGCAACCACTTTGTTCATTTCATTCCTAAACAGAATGTATTTGCCTTTATCGCGGTATTCACCCATGGCAATTTGCTCTACACGGCCAAAGAACTGTACATTATCCATGGTTACAAGATTGTGGTTCTCTGAGGTAAATGTAACAGCGCTGTTGGTGTTGAATGCAAATACTTTGTCTTTGATGACAACGTCCTCACTGAAATTATAGTACAAGCCGCCTGAATTCAGGATGTCACCCTCATAAATAGGATCAATTTTTATATTGAATGAGATGTCTCCTGTAAGGATTTGGCCGACGATATTTGTACGCCAGTTACGCTGGATAGGTACATAGTCAAGTCCATCACTGAAATCGATAGGATTGGTTCCATTTGTCTCTGCAAATACAAATGACATATCGTGGGTGGTTTTTTCGACAGATGCCAACAGATAAGACATTGACAGGTATGCGTAAACTTCAGTTTTGCCATCTTCATTGACGTCAACAACCAAATCTTCTGTTGGGATTGTATTCAATGAATATTCTACTTCTACCTCTCCAGATGCCTCTCCGGTCAACATATCAAGTTGATTTGCCACTCCCTGGATTGTAGCTGAAGAGACTGCAATATTTACTCCATGCTCCTTGGCAAATTCCAGGTCATAAGGGAATGCGCCTACGTTAACCTGTGCAAATGGGCGTTTCAATGTCACAGTGATTGTACGGTTGCCTTCAACTTTGAACTCTCCGGTAGTTCCAAAGAATGCATCGCGCAATTCATCGTTGTTCACACCTTCGTAATCAATTGTAAGTTTCATGTCATCAGAGACGTCATAAACATCGCAGTCCGGATTCTGGGCCCAAAAGACAACATTATATGTTTGTCCTTTAGTCAATGTAATGCTCATTGAATATCCATTCTCGCTTATAAGTTCGGTAATATTGTCTTTGACTGTTTTTTTGATCACCAACTCACCGGTTGAGTTGAATACACCATACATAAGTTGTGTTGCGCCTGTGCCGTCGCTGATTGCACGGGTCAATGGTGCATTCTCAATGTCAATATCAAATGAAACCTCGGTTGTTTCAATAGGAAAAGTCTCTTTCTCAGTTGAGCATGCCAACAAAAGAGCAGACATCATAAGCAATGTAAATATTACTCTTTTCATGTTAATCATTATTATATTATTATTAATTTTTTATTTCTTGTTGTCAGGGAAAAATCAGATTATAGTCTCCGTCAAAGTCGGGATTGATGGTTACACCTCCCGATGCCTCAGACATCAGGAACATACCGGTCAATATGGTATGGTGGCTCCGTTTCAAAGGCACTTCTATAGACTCGGACAATGAGAGCAGTGTGCCGTTATTATCATAAATGCCGATTTTTACAGTTATGGCCGATTCAATGCCGTTTACAAAAACATAGTCAAAACCAATTGAGGCCTCAGAATCTGACAGCTCCTTCAATCTGGATTCGAACATCACTCCTGTAGATGAGTCCACTGGCTTGTCGGTGTATATGCTGTAACTGTGCGGCATAAATCCGACGTAATGGAATACCACTTTGTAGTCTTCTATATTTATGGATCCTGTTGGGGTATCATCTGCAGATAACAGATTGGTGCCATTGGCTTGGTATGCAATACGGGCCGATTCCCTGTCGATGAACTTCCCAATGTCGTTTGTTACGAATTCAAACTTGGCGAGAGGCCGTTGCATGGCTATCTCGAGTGTGTATGGCGGACGCTCTACAACATCAGCCACAAGTGTTATATTGTTTGAACCGCGGAAAGCATCACGGTGGTCGGTATTGCCTTTATGGTCTCCCTGCAGCATAATTCCCGCGAAGTTGCCGGCATTATGGAAATGGGTATCTCCGCTTGTCTCCACCAAATCTGACCATACCATTATGTCATAGTTGCCTGGCAGAACGTCAAGTGTCACTTCGTGGTCATACCCCTCGGCGATATCCTTTGTGAATACAAACTCCTGTGTACAGTTCTGTGCAGTACGCTGTTTTTCAGATACCGGATAGGTACGTATTATATAACGTATCTCTCCATACTCCTGATGGTTGTCGTATGTTTCACCCAACCCCACCTCTATAACTGATGAGCCGTCATAGATATGATGCCACTTAGTCATATCTGTTTCATAATTGAGTCGAAGATGCAGTTTTACAAATTCTGGAGTCTCAGGCCATTCGTGAACATCACAAGCGGTCAGAAACAATAACTGCAAACACATAATAAGGCCAAGAATCTTTTTCATCGCTTACCTCCTTTCTTCTTCTTCAAGTCAAACGCGTACGATAATGATATTGCTGCTTGATCAATGCCCCAGTAGGTGCTGTTGATGCTTTCAATCATCAAGCCCTCCTTTGTAACCGGGGTGTTATGGAATTTGTCATAGTAACGGGAATATACACCTGCGCCGAGTGCGAACTCCAGTCTCCATCGGTGATTTTTGCTGATAGGCAACCGGTAACCGATGCTTACTCCTCCACCGAGAGAAGGAGTTTCACGGTTGTGGTCCTGATAACGGTAGTCACCGTCAAAGGCAAAATTGTAATAAGCCAGTCCGAAATGGGCACCAACAAAGAACCCATAATTCTCTTCTGATGTGTAATAGCGGAACTCCGGCTGTACTGCAAATGTCCTGAACTTGATGGTGGTCTTGAAATAGTTCCAGGCAGAGTAATATACTGGCAATGAGAATGACCAATGTCTTGCCAAATCAAATTCCACTGCGGCGTTGGCAATAGCCATTCCCAAACCAATGGCATTTGTCTTCAGGTGAATCTTGCGGCTCCATTCATCCACTTCTTGCACTATGGTATCTGCTACTGCTGCCGTATCCGGTACAATTACCATTGCTTCAACTATTGGAGCCGGTACTGCCACAACAGTATCAGGCTCAATCTCCGGCTCTTGAACCGGTAGCGGTTCCTGTTTGTATGTTACAAATACAGCACAAGCATTTCGCATCCGTTCAAAGAAAAGTTTGTGCATTTGCTGCCATACCTTGCCGTTGTCCAGTTTTTGCAGTTTTACAATTCTGTTGTCGACACTTAGATTTGAATGATGGTAGTCCACCAGACGGGGCTCTTCCTCTATAATGGCAATGACCTCATCCTTGCGGGCAAGTTCTGAATTCATAATCTGTGATTTCAGATAATCCCACGGGATGTAGCTGTCATTGCGGGTAATGAGGCTGTCGGGAATCTCCACTTCCTTACGGACAAGTTTTTCAAGTGCTGTAAGGCGGCCTCGTGCCAGTCTGCGGTTCAGCTGGTAGCTTCCTTCCGGCGATGCGGCACCACAGAATGAAATTTCTACAATTTTGATTGTGCTGTCCCGACGGACATCCTGCAAGAATCTAATAATCTCCTGCATCCGGGCGGCATTGTCCGAATAGGCAGGATCTATTACAGTTCCATTCACCCGGAAATCAACATATATTTCCGTGCGTGTCTCTTGCGAATGTGCTGCACCTGAACAAATCAGCAAGAGAATTAGTGTTATACAATATTTTCTAAAGCTCATGATTTAATTGCATATATCTGTTTTTAATCCTGTTCTTCTCGATTTCAGCATTTCCGGAGCATGCTTGTACAAATATTTCCGGAATGAACTGATGTTTAGTCCGAATCGTGCAGCAATGTTTTTCATTGTTTCGGACGTATTGTGTAACTCCTCAATGGCTGATGCATATTTGTCAGCAGCCTTTGTTCCGCCATATCCCCTCTTCCCTGAATTGACGGTATCTCTGTTCATCAATTTGTCGGGCTCTTCCTGTAACCGTTTGTCCGTCGTTGCAAGCAGCAAATTATGCCTCTCTATGGCTTCAGGATAGTTCCTGCGGATAAATTTGCCTAAGCTGTTGTACGTAACTCCCAATCTCTGGGCGATAGATTTCAACGGCTCATGGGTCGTTTCATAAATCTGTAAAGCTTCGGCATATTTCCCTGCACTGTGGGTGGACATGACTTTTCCGTTTGTGGCCCTTGCCATACTGCGGGATACAAGTAAATCAGGATGATGTTCTTTAAGATACTTCCTGAACACTTCCGGATTATGGTTGAACTCAGCCGCGACTTTTGCAGTCGGCAGATCTGATGTCCCCAATCTCTGAATTGCAGCAGCATATTTTTCAACCGCAGACTTCTTGTATCGCTTGGTCTGTGCAATGTCAACACACTCGTCAAACCCTCTCCGTTGGACAATCAATGCCGGATGCCATCTCCTCAAATGATAACGTAGGCCTCCGGGGTTAACACCCGCCATACGGGCAATCTCCTTGACATCCTTTGAAGTAGTCCGATATAACTCTATAGCTTTTTCGTATTTTTCAATTGTGCTTTTGTACGGCTCGCAGATGCTCCAATTTCCGCTGCGCTTCCCTCTTTCTTTCAGACCCGCAGCATCTGTGCGTTTCCCCTCCCTCAACAGTGTTATTTGCGGATGATAAGCCAATATGTGTTCACGTAATCCTGAATATGATACGTTACATGCATCAGCAACCTCTCCAATGGTCATATCTGATGACTGCAGCATTTCAATGGCATCTGCATACTCTTTCCTGCACCATTCACGTAGACCACATTGCGTATGAGGGATAATGCCCATACGTTGGCGGGCCTGTTCCCTTCGTGATACAATTTCCGGATAGTGTCTCCGCAGTTGGTTTGCCAGTGAGGAGCAATCCAAACCGAATATCCGTGCTATTTGCGATATATTGTATTCAAGGTACTCCTCGCTGTCACATGCAACTATGGCCTCCCTATATTTGTAGTACGCTCCGGTTGTCTGTCCCTTCTTTCCTCTTAGCTTTACATCATTGAATCCTGCAAGATTATGGTGCTCAAGAATAAGCTTCCTATGGTGCTTCGAAAGGTAAGAACTGAACGCAGAAAACCCTACACCGGTCTGTTTGCATATCTCTTTGATAGAAAGTCCGGTGGTGGCATACAGTGAAACGGATTCCCTGTATTTCAACTCGCTATTCGCATTTCTTCTTTCTCTTAGCACAACACTTGCTTGTATCTCTAAAGTCTGTTAACTGGTGATAACCAGCATTATGCGTCCTTTTTTGACAAGGATGCATGCAACTACTCTTTGTAAGAGAGTATTATTTGGTATGTGCGATTTGTGAATAAGCGAATTGCCGGGATTGACGTAACTGATTGCCTCAACAGAGATTTTTTATCCTCAACATAATCAAGAAAATAGGTAACATTTTTACTCTATAATGATGTTATTTGTATAATTTTGCGTACATTTGTTGCGGTAATCACCTCTCTTACAAAGAGATGTCGTTATTGTCAAACAAATTCACCTCTATAGAGACTCCAATATCATACTGTTCGCATTGTCTATTGCCATTGTGTCAAATGATGCAAGGTAGATGCGTGTTGTGGCTTCTGAATCGTGCCCCATTCCCTCGCTGATAACAGAAATGGGTATATTTTTGCTCTTCGCAATGCTTGCCCAGGCATGACGGGCGACATAGAGTGTCAGTGATACCGGCAATTCCAACTTCCTGCCTATAATTTTCAGACAGCGGTTGATGTTGTGTGCTGCATAGATATATTGTTTGCGCTCATCTATATCTCTATGCGGTTTGATGATGGGTAAAAGATAATTGGAGTGTGATGTATCGTACTTCTCCACAATATCCAACATGCATTTTTCCCATTTGATAGACAGTTGTTGTCCGGTTTTGCGTCTGCGATATGTCAGGATACCATTCTGCAAATCCTTTTTTCGCAGGTATGCCATATCCACGAATGACATGCCGCGAGTGTAGAAACTGAAAAGGAACATATCACGGGCAAAATCAAGTGCCGGATTCATTGAGAGATTCATCTCCTTAATTTTTTTGACCACTTTCAAGGGTACTGCCCTCTTGACGGTTTTATCTACACCCGTATAGACGTGCTTGAACGGGAACCGTTGCAGTGCAAGTTCCTTTTCTACGGCCCGGTTATACACTGCCCTAAGATTGCGCATATAGAATGATGAACTGTTCTGGTTTACTCCACTGTTTTGTAAATAAGCCTCGTATGCCATAATCATATCGGAGCTCAAATCATCCAATGGTACATCCTTGTCTTCCCTGAAGCGTTTGAAGCTCCGAAGTGTTGAAGCATAGGTTTCTGATGTGCGTATCTTACCCAATGTCTTAAGATTGGCAATGATGCTTTCCATGAATGGAAAGAGAAAATATTCAAGGTCATCTGACGCAAATTCTGCCAGGACATCATCGGCTGTATAATTGCAACCGCCGAATTCTAAATCTGCAATGACCCTTTTAAGTTGCCTGATGTCCATTTGGATTTTGTCGCTTATCTGCGACAAATAACGCTTCCTGTTCTCATTGGAATTCGGTAATACCACATCCGACAGCTGGCTGTTCCACTCATAGCGGTAGAGACGGTAGCCAGTCTTTTTCTGTCGGGCCACACGATTATGGATTACTTGATAGAAAATTGAGCCTTGTTTGCCATCAACCATTGATGGACGGAATTTAATCTTTACTGTTGCCATATCAATATCCTGTATTAGAATTATATAGATTAACTTTATTGTTGGCATCCCATTTATGAGTCCGGTTTTGCTCTCCAGTACGTTGCAGCTTGATCTCTCAGCTCTTCTTGCCAGGTAAGGTATCTCATTTTGGAACGGTCTCTTAGCCGGTTCATCTTCACGTGTATGCTTGTCTTATTATTACGATTGAGTTTTAACATCTCATAAAACTTATGTATTTGCTCTGTTATGGTATTCTCCTCATTGATGTTTCGGCATTTGAGGTTTTATCATAACAATTCTCATTTAACAGTGATTATATTGGGAGATAGTGGCAATGTCGTTTCAAAAGAGAATTTTGGAACGGAATATATCTGCAAGAGTGGAATAAGCTACTACAGCACCTACGGAGCGGGGAATCCTGTACTTTTGTTTGAACTTTCAAATAATCAGCCATACCTAATGATTGGTAATAGGGCCTGCATTTATAAAATCCGGAATTTTTTAAAGAGATAAATTTATCCGTTTGCATTTTCCTTTGGCAAATTCTTTACATCTTGCACTTTTAAAGATGGGAGATATGGTTAAAGAGGTGCTTGTGCTGTTGGTGATGTTCTGGAATCTGGAGAATTTCTTTGATCCTTTTCCGGGGAATTCAGAGATAAAGAACTTGAATGCGGATGTTGGGGTTGAGGAGCCTTATACTCCGCGTGGTGAGAAGTTCTGGACGTGGAAGAAGTTTGAGCGCAAGCGTGATGACATTGCCCGTACGGTTGCACTTGTAAAGGAGGAGTACAATCTCTTTCCGGCAATTATAGGTCTGGCAGAGGTTGAGAACCGTTTTGTCCTTAACCAACTTGTGCAAAATTCAATTCTGGCTCCGCTCGGGTATAATATTATTCATAGGGATTCTCCCGACAGGCGTGGCATTGATGTTGCCCTTCTTTACAGAGCCTCCCAGTTCAGGCCTGTTGCAGTTGAGTTTGTTCCGTTGAGGGAGCCTGCTCCGGCATCATCAGTTTTAGAGAACCATGAAGACTCCACACAAATTGGGATGATTGTTCCAACCCGGGAAATGCTCTACGTAAAGGGCGTGCTGAAGGAGTTTGATACACTGCATCTGTTTGTGGTGCATTGGCCCTCAAAACTTGGCGGTAAAGAGGCGGTAGCGCGCAGGGAGGAGGCCGCAAGGGGGCTTTTTTTGAGGTGCGACTCAATAACTGCTGTCAATCCCGGTGCCAATCTTATTGTGATGGGTGATTTCAATGATGATCTGGCAGACAACGCAACTCTTCGCGCAGGGAGTTTGACAAAAATCTGCAGTGTCAGAACCTCAAGAGAAGATGCTGCAGGAAAAAATGCGGCAAAGCGGGGAACTATGAGAGAAGAAACTGCAGGAAAAGAGGCGGCAAAGCGGGAAACTGCAAGAGAAAAAACTGCAGGGGAAGGTGCTGTTATGCAGGGAACTGCAAAGGAAAATACCGCAGGAAAAGGTGTGGCAATGCTGGATAATGCAAGAAGAAACAATGTAGGCGGAACATACAAGTATAAAGGAAAGTGGGAGAGGATTGACCATTTTCTTGTAAGCAGGCAGATGTTGGGGAGCGAGGGTTTGAAGTATCTCTACTGTCGGGAGGATGGGTCTGATATTTTTGCGCATCCTTTTCTGCTTGAACATGACAAAAACTATTTGGGATATAAGGTCAGGCGCACGCTGGTGGGACCAAGGTATAATGGTGGAGTGAGTGACCATCTTCCAATTCTGCTGCGGGTATATGGTTATGCTTTTTGACGGCAGTATGGGACCGGTGGGAGAAAGATGTTCCATATTGTTGCCGGAGTGTGTGAAGTTTTGACCAATTTGACTATTTTTGCAACTGCGACCGCTTGGTGCGGAACGCAGTTTTTATATTTTAAGAGACTGATTATGAAACAATATTTGGATCTGCTCAAAAAGATTATGGACGAGGGTACCATAAAGCAGGACAGGACCGGCACAGGCACTAAAAGTATATTTGGCTATCAGATGAGGTTTAACCTTAACGAGGGTTTTCCGTTGCTTACAACCAAGAAAGTTCATCTTAAATCAATTATTTATGAACTGCTCTGGTTCATAAATGGCGATACCAACATCAAATACCTGCATGACCACGGTGTTACCATCTGGGATGAGTGGGCCGATGAGAATGGAGAGTTGGGCCCAGTTTATGGTGCGCAGTGGCGCAGATGGAAGGCTGAGGATGGCCGCGTAATTGACCAGCTTTCAAACCTTATGAAGGCCTTGAAGGAGAATCCCGACTCTCGCCGTCATATAATCTCTGCATGGAATGTGGCACAGGTAGATTCAATGGCCTTGCCGCCTTGCCACTCGCTTTTCCAGTTCTATGTGGCCAACAACAGACTCTCGTGCCAGTTGTACCAGAGAAGCGCAGATGTCTTTTTGGGAGTGCCGTTCAATATTGCGTCGTATGCTCTCTTCACTATGATGATTGCCAAAGTGTGCGGATATGAACTTGGTGATTTTGTGCATACTTTGGGCGATACACATATCTATCTCAACCATTTTGAGCAGGTAAAGACCCAGCTTGAGCGTGAGCCGCGCGCCCTTCCTAAGATGATCATTCATGGGGACCAGAAGGATATCTTCAGTTTCCAATATGAAGATTTTGAACTTACAGGCTATGACCCTTATCCTGTAATCAAGGCTCCTATTGCTGTGTAGTGGTTTGGTAATCAGGTGTGTGGCGATGCCATGTGCCGGGTGGGGGATTTTACACAGGTGAATTGTGCTGAATTGGCATAGCCAAAGAACAGAAATTACATTATATAAGAAAATCATATGTTATCACTAATAGTTGCTGTTGCCCAAAACAATGCCATTGGCAGGAACAATGAACTTTTGTGGCACATTTCAGAGGATTTGAAATATTTTAAGGAGACCACAACCGGCCATCCGGTAATTATGGGTCGCAAGACCTACGAATCAATAGGACGTCCGCTTCCGGGCCGAAGGAATATTGTGGTAACCCGTGGTGTGCCTCAGGAGGATGGCACTGTTGCCTACAATATAACAGTGCCGCCAATCAAGAATCCACAGACTACATCGCTTGAAATCCTTCCAAATTTGGATGAGGCGGTGGCCATTGCAAAGGAGTCAGAGCAGGAGTTCTTTATTATGGGTGGCGGACAACTCTACAACCAGACCTTCCCTTTTGCCGACAGATTGTACATTACAAAAATATATGCCGTAGCTGAGGATGCCGACACATTCTTTCCCGCAGTCGATGAGAGTGAATGGCGAGTATTGAGCAGCAGTGGACGCAAGCTGGATCCCGAGAACGGAATTGAGTTTGAATTCCTGGTGTACGGCCGTAAATAGTCCTCAGGCAGTTCTGTGGCAGACCTTTTATGTTGCCACAGTTGAAAAGTGTTGAATTTTTAGAGAGATTTTAGTTTTATGTCCCAAAGAGACTCATTTGCCAGCAAGTTTGGCGTTTTGGTTGCCATGGCGGGTTCAGCCATTGGCCTTGGAAATTTGTGGAGATTCCCTTACCTGGTAGGGACCAACGGCGGTGCCGCATTCATCATAATTTACCTTGCAATTGTATTTTTGCTTGCCCTTCCAATCATGTATTCGGAGTTCCTTATTGGGCGCAGGGCGCAATCAAATGTCTTTGGAGCATTCAAGAAACTGGCTCCGGGTTCGCATTGGGGCGTGATAGGAGTTTTGTCTATACTCTGCTGTGTCCTTGTGCTTTCGTTTTACTCGGTGGTTGGAGGATGGACTCTTGACTACCTTGTAAAATCATTGGCATTCAAGTTTACATCGGAGTCGGCACAACTTGACGGCCTTTTTGAGCAGACCATCACTTCAAGTGTGAGGCCCCTTATATTCATGTTCCTGTTTGTGGCGCTGTCGGGAACAATATTGTTGAGCGGAGTGAAGGAGGGAATTGAAAAGTACTCAAAGGTGCTTATGCCGTTGTTGTTTGTGATGGTGGTAATTATTGCAGTGCGCTCTGTAATGCTGCCAGGGGCAATGGCAGGTTTGGAGTTCCTCTTCAAACCCGATTTTTCAAAAGTTACCTCAACTACATTCCTTGATGCATTGGGACAGGCATTCCTCTCATTGAGTGTGGGTTTCGGTATAATTTTTACCTATGCCTCATATGTCAAGCGTGAGGTGAATGTTGTTTCAATGTCACAGCAGACAGCTATTACAGATACAGTTTTTGCAATAATAGCAGGTGTGGCAATCATGCCGGCGGTATTCTCGTTCGGCATATCTCCTGGACAGGGCCCGGGACTTGTATTTGTTACCCTGCCTTATATCTTCTCGCAGATCCCGTTGGGTGGAATTTTGGCGATTCTCTTCTTTTTTGTACTCTTCATTGCTGCAATTACGTCGGCTATTTCGTTGCTTGAGGTTATTGTGGCCTATATTGTTGAGGAGTTCCATATCCGGAGAAAAAACGGAATATTTTGGGCAGTCGGCATTGTGTTGTTCCTTGGAATCTTCTGCTCGCTTTCACAGGGCCTGCTTGCAGAGGTGAAGTTGTTTGGAAACAATATCTTTGACCTGTTTGACAAATTCTCATCAAATATACTCATGCCGTTGGGTGCCCTGCTTATAGTGCTTTATGTTGGATGGGGCATGAAGAGGGCCGACTTTACCGATGAGATTACAAGTGGCGGGAAGCATGGCTTCTCAAAGTGGTTCCTCAATTATGTCTACTGGTCAATCAAATATCTTGCTCCGCTTGTTATTGGAGTGATTATGATACGCAGTCTTCTATAAACTTTTATGGTAGAGATGAAGGTTTGCGTACTCCTCTGTATACATTTGCAGTTGTAGTGATGGTTGTAATTTAAAGATAAGAATATGGCAAAGAGAGATGGTTTTGGAAGCAGTTTCGGCGTGCTGGTGGCAATGGCAGGATCTGCAGTAGGATTGGGAAATCTTTGGAGATTTCCATACTTGGTTGGCACAAATGGCGGTGCCGCATTTATAATTATATATCTCTTCTTTGTTCTGTTGTTGGCTCTGCCGATAATGTATGCGGAGTTCATTATCGGACGCAGAAGCCAGGCAAACGTCTTTGGCGCATATAAGGCCCTCGCTCCAAATACCAAATGGGGCTATGTGGGCATAATATTTTTGATGGCCTCTGTAACAATCATATCCTTCTATTCGGTGGTGGGAGGATGGACCATTGATTATCTTTTTAAAGCACTGACTCTGCAGTTTGACTCTTCCGATCCGCAAGTGCTTTCCGGAATGTTCAATAAAGTTGTGACATCCGATATTGAACCCGTATGCTTTATGCTCATATTTCTTGGTGCTACGGCTTTTATTCTTCTTAGTGGAGTAAAGGAGGGTATAGAGAAGTATGCCAAGGTTATGATGCCGTTGCTTTTCCTGATTGTCCTATTTATTGCGGTAAGGGCTGTCACACTTCCTGGTGCAGGCGCGGGGTTGGAATTTCTCTTTAAGCCGGATTTTTCAAAAGTGACTGCTGGAACATTTCTGGCAGCACTCGGTCAGGCATTCTTTTCATTGAGTGTAGGTGCCGGAACAATAATGACTTATGCATCATACGTAGCGAAGAGGGAGAGTATAATAGGGTTGTCGGTGCAGACAGCCCTGTCGGATACACTCTTTGCAATTATTGCAGGCTTGGCAATAATGCCTGCTGTTTTTGCCTTTGGAATCTCTCCAGGTGAGGGACCGGGTCTGGTCTTTATAACATTGCCTAATATCTTTGCCCAATTGCCATTTGGATATGTCTTGGCAATAATCTTCTTTCTGGCCCTTTTTATTGCAGCGATAACATCGTCAATTTCAATGGTGGAGGTAATTGTGGCATATTTGAATGAAGAGTTTGGATTAGGCCGCAGGTGGGCAATACTCCTCTCTATGACTGTTATTGCAATATTTGGAACATTATGTTCGCTTTCACAGGGAGCCCTCAAGGAGTTTACTATTTTTGGAAACAATATTTTTGATTGCTTTGACAAATTCTCAGCGAACATTCTTCTGCCATTGGGCGGTTTGAGTGCTGTAATATTTGTAGGATGGAGAATGGCCAAGTCTGACTGTGTAGATGAGATTACCAGCGGCGGTGTACGAAAATATCCGGCCTTTGTGGTAAATTTCATATACTTGAGCATCAAGTATCTTGCTCCGCTCGTTGTTGCAGTCGTGCTCGTTCAGGGGCTTCTGTAGCCTCCATTGACAAACAGTGACACCCTGCCAGTCACTCACAATGAATAGGCAGGGTGTCTCCATTTTCTTTAAGGGGCTGATTCGGTTTGTCAGGCTCTTCTTTATCTAGTCTGTAAGGCTCTTCATTATCTCCTCTACGGTCTCTATTTTTGTGACAAGGTTACTGATTTGGCCTATTTCAATTTCGCCCTCATCAATGTTGCCTTCAAAGATGCCTTTGCGGGCACGACCTTTGCCGAGGTATGCGGCCATCTCCTCTTTGGTTGCACCATTCTCTTCCATTTTGGCAACAGTGGCTGTAAATTCACTTCCCTGAGCCAGACGGGCAGGAGCAAGTTTTTTCAATAGCAGTTTTGTGCCTCCTTCAGGAAGTGCCAGGCAGTGCTTCTTGAAGTTTTCATGGGCAGAGCTCTCTGCAGAGAGGGCAAAACGCGTTCCAATCTGCACTCCCTCCGCACCGAGAGCCTCACATGCCTTGATCTGGCATTTGAGACCTATGCCGCCTGCTGCAATTACAGGCAGTGATGTGGCTGCACATACAGCGGGAACAAGACACATTGTGGTAGTCTCTTCGCGGCCGTTGTGTCCGCCCGCTTCAAAGCCTTCGGCAACTACGGCATCAACTCCGGCCTCTTCGCACTTCTTTGCAAAAACACTGCTTGATACCACGTGCACTACAGTCATACCATGCTCCTTGAGGAACGGAGTCCATCTCTTTGGGCTGCCGGCCGATGTAAAGACAATCTTTACACCCTCCTCCACAAGAATATCCATAAGTTGTTCCATCTCGGGGTAGAGAAGGGGAACATTCACACCAAATGGTTTGCATGCGGTTGTGCCGTCGGGAGCAGTATATGTCAGGGCCTCTTTACAGGCGCGTATATGATGCCTGAGGTTGTCGGGATGCATACTGCCTGCACCAATAAGGCCAAGGCCTCCGCACTTGCTTACTGCAGAGGCAAGACGCCACCCGCTGCACCATACCATTCCCCCAGCAATTATAGGATATTCAATATTAAAAAGTTTGCAAATTCTATTCTCCATATATTCTCTGTTTTTCTCCCGACAATTTTTTACAGTTCAACTCGGCAATATTTATAATTATGCTCTCTCTTTTTTGTCTCTCTTAAAAAGAGTGACGGCCAAGCCTCCGACAAGCAGTACAAAGAGCAGCCCGGATGTAAGGCGTGAGTACAATTCACCTTTGGTAAAGCTTTCAGGAGCGAATGTAAACTCAATCTCTCCAGAACCGGCAGGCAATACAAGGCCCCTCAATATGTAGTTGGCCCTGAAAATTTCCGGTTTCAACTGGGCGCTTGCTGCAGAAGATTGCTCTTTTGTGGTTGAGCCTGTTGCCTGTGGTGTGATAACCGCATTCCAGCCCTCTTTGTAGAATATTTCGCTGAAGAGAGCAATGGCAGGGGTAGCACTTGAATATTTGTATACAAGTCTGTTTGGAGAGTATGATTCAAGTGTGATTGTTGCAGATGAATCTACAGGGAAGTAACATGTGTTGCCGCGTGAGTTGGCTATAGGGTTATAAAACTCTCCCAGAGATTCTGGTGTAATGAACTCTTTGGCTATGATTGCCTCTCTGGCAGGATCTATGCCGCCGAGCAAGGCAATCTCTTCATTGGCATTGGCCGCTTTGGCAACATTGGTAACAAACCATGCATTTCCCAAGGCCTTGGTGTTGGTCAGTGCCGGAGCATTTCCATCAATTACAATATATCTTGTATTGAGCATATTCAGTATAGGATAGTTGCCTAACGCGCTTTGTGCATCGGCTATTGTCTTGACCCCAGCCATATCTTTTGATATCTCACCAATCTCCCTTGAAATATGGTGCTCAATCATATCTTGATAACGCTGCAGTTTCGCAGGGCTGTATCCTCCGATAGTCTTGTGATGGTAGCTCACATACGAATCGTTGAATGTGTTAACGCTCAAATCAAGTACTCTGTAGTCCGGATCCTTGTCCTGTAGAATGTGTTTGTCAACCGGACGCAGATTGAAAGCATTATTGAACTCCCTGTTTGTTACAAAATGTGAATCATTCAAGTATCTTTTGCCAATGCTCCACATGTCAACAGTAACAAGCAGCAAAAGTATTGCGGCAACATGTATGCCCTTAAGTTTTCTGACAAATCCCATCCAGAGGATTCCTGCAGCAATAACTATGTATATTGCGGAACGCAATGCATCAGAGCGCAACAGTGATGCCCTGTCTTCCTGTAGAGGATCAACAAGGATTGCAGGCAATTGAGCATCTGAAGCTGCGCTGAAGTCTCCGGCCAATGACGGTATAAGCATGAAGATCAAAGAGAGGCCTGCAGTAAGGCACAATGACCAGTAGAATCCAAGCTGAACCCTCTTTTTGTTGTATTTGTCACTCTTGAAGATTAGTTCATTGGCAGTGATGACGCCCATTAGTGGAATAAGTACCTGGAGTATCACAAGTATCATTGAAACTGTCCGGAACTTGTTGTAGAGCGGGGCAAAATTGAAGAAGAGCTGGCTCATTGGCATAAAATGGTATCCCCAAGAGAGGGTAAGTGCCAATAGCGATACACCTCCAACCCACCATTTAAGGCCACCTTTAAGCACAAAAAAGCCCAGTATACAGAGGAATATGCTTATTGCACCCATATACATAGGACCTGCGGTAAACGGCTGCGGGCCCCAGTAGAGAGGTAGGGCCTTTACAACCTGCTCCGCATTATATCCACTTGATTTGAGGGTCTTGTAGGTCTCTGAATTGCGTCCAAGCGCACCAGATGATGATCCTCCGTTGAAGTTGGGAATAAGCAGGTTGGCTGTCTCTCCAATACCGTATGACCATGCTGTGGCATATTCAAGGTCAAGACCGCTGCGGCTCTTTTTGCCCTCCTGCCCGCCTGTGGCATCTTCTGAACCTTCATCCACAAGTTCGGACCCGCCACGCATTGTATGTTGCGCATACTCGTAAGTAGGCCATAAATGGTTTATGTTTGTGGCAATACCAATCAGACCTGTCACCAGTAGAACCAATGAGGTTTTTATGAATTTTGGCAGAACCTTATCTTTGATTGCTGCGCAAAACTGCCATATTGCAAAGCCAAAAATAATGATTGCCAGATAATATGTTATCTGCGGATGGTTTGCCTTGATCTCAAAACTTAAGGCAAATGCAAATAATAATCCTCCCCAGAAGGCGCATTTTCTATACGCATAGACAACGGCCGCCAACACCCAAGGCATAAAGGCGATTGCAACCATTTTGGAGTTGTGTCCCACCTGCATTATCTGCATGTTATATGAACAGAAGGTAATTGCAATGCCTCCCAGTGCTGCCAACCATATATTACAGCCAAATGAGAGCATTAGCAGGAATCCTCCTACCATACATAGAAAGTAGTAACTTGCAGGTCTTGCTCCTGTAAAAAGCAACTTGTAAAGAGGTTGTGTATAGTCACCCTCATATATAACTGAAATGGATGTTGCTGGCATGCCTCCGAACATTGAGTTTGTCCAAAGTGCCTTATCATCAGGATTGTTTTCATTGTGCTCAATAATCTCATGAGCCATGCCATTCCAGCTGGAGATGTCAGACTGGTTTACAATTTTGCCCTTAAGTACTTGGGGAGTATAGGCATAAGACAAGCATAAAAAAGCAATTATAACACCCGCAAAGGGTAAAATTTTCTTTAAATCAAATCCCTTCATTTTATCTATTATCTGTTAATTTATTCAATAATCCCGACAACTGGCCGGTTAAAGTCTTTCTGGAGTATTTAAGTTGTGCAGCTCTCCTACACTCCATTTGACTATCCTGAACGCCACTCAAATCACCATTTTTCATCTTCAGGAATCTTTTGTAAGACTCCTCTACAGCTCTCTTTATGGCATCACAATCTTCCCATTCGCATATTGTGCCACATCCGCTCTTTTCAAGTTCAGTCGCAAGATTGCTTTCCAATGGTCCAAAGGCAAGAATCGGTGAACCGGCCGCAACATACTCAAAGAATTTGCCGGTAAGTATGGCTGCCGCTTCCGGCTCTTTTCTAAGAGGCAGCAATAGCAAATCTGCCGCCTGTTGCCACATTGTTGCCACATTGTGGGGTACATATCCCATATTGACAAAATTTTTTGCAATTCCGCATTGATTGATGTCATTCACAATTGATTGGTCAACCTGCCCCATCACTCTAATTTCCAAATTGCCGGCAAAAGCAGAATCTTTTTTTGCCATTTCTCCAAGAACATGCCATAATTTGTCCGGATTGCCATTGTCAACCAAAAGACCGGTATGGACTATGGTAAATTTTTCTTTGGAATGGCATAAGCCACCTTTTGCTTTTTCTGCCTCTGTAGAGGACTCTTTGGTAAAATCATCAGGATCAAATCCATTGGTTATAACCTCTACCGGAGTTGATGTCCTCTTGGCAAAATCCTCCTGCATCTTTTGTGATACAACAACAATTGTGTCTGCATTGTCAAGGACACTCTGCTCCAATCTCCTGTGTCTTCTGTCTGCCCATTTGCTGAGTCCGAGGTGCTTGAAGAAGAAGATTTCTGTCCATGGATCCCTGAAGTCTGCAATCCACTTTATACCTGTTTCCCTGCTCAATTGCTTTGCGATAAGATGCATGGAGTGTGGCGGACCGGTGCTTACAATGGCATCAATATGGTTCTCTTTCAAGTACCTTTTCAAGAATTTGACCGATGGCCTGATCCATAGACATCTTGGATCCGGAATGAAGATGTTGCCCCTTATGAACATTGAAAACTTGTGCATTAGGGATTTGTCCTCGCCATTGGATATAATGTTGGCTTTTATTGGTGATTTTTTCTTCTTGCCGAGCAGTGCCTTATAAATGCCGTATGGCTCAATAATTCTCTTTTTTATCACTTCAGTGCCGGGTAAAATGTCGTTGAGCAGCACCTTATCCTCACTGTTGGCCTCCGGATTCTCAGGTGTGTAAATTACGGGCTGCCATCCGAACTGCGGCAGATATTTGGCAAATTTCAACCAGCGTTGTACGCCTGAGCCTCCTGACGGTGGCCAATAATATGTGATTACAAGTACCCTTTTCATTTATCTGTTTTCGGCCTCTTTGATGAAGTTTTTGTACAGGCATGCGACGCCGTCCCTATGGATAGCCATAAAATTGTTTTCGGTTCGGCCATTGCAGCCGTTGGTCATGATGACAAAGCCGAAATCCCTCTTCTCATCCCAAAACATTGAGGTGTAGACACCATAAGCGCTTCCGGTGTGGCCAATCATCTTGTGGCCGTCAAGAAGCTGGTTGCTCAACCTAATTGCAAATCCGTATGCATCGCCTTCATCCGTAGGCTCAATGGCACTGCTCTGCATCATTTTTGAACTCTCTTCGCTTATGATTCTGGTACTGTCAATAGTGCCGAGATTCATGTGCATCATCATCACTTTGGCAAGGTCAAGGGCAGAGATCTTCAAACCTCCGGTAGGTGAGAAGATAGGGGTTGAATGGCCGAATACATAATTCTCAATATCTTTTTCTCTTGTGGCATAAGCACTTGGAGAGTGTGTAAAGGAGCTGTCGGCACTATTGTAAGAGTATATTTTTACAAATTTTGTAGAGTCAAGGCTCAATACCTCATAGCCGCCATATACACCAAGAGGGTCAAGTATATGGTTTACGATATATTTGTCAAACCGCTCTCCGCTGACTCTCTCCAGGATAGTTCCAAGAGTGTTGTAGCCCAAATTGCAGTATTCGTATTTTGAGCCGGGCTCCCAATCATTCCAGGCGCTCTTCCATGTGGCGGAAGAGTCGGGGTTAATTGCATTGAGCGTAAAGTAGCCGTTGGCATCGCTCATGCTTGAGGAGTGTGAAAGCAACATCTTTACCGTGATGGGGCTTTCAGGGTATTTGGGGTTTCTGACATTAAAACCAAGCAGGTCAGAGATGTCGGAATCCAGCGACAATTTGCCCTGCTCTATAAGTTGCATGATTGCAGTGGCTGTAAATGATTTTGATATTGAGGCAATCCTAAAAATATCATTATCTCCCAGAGGTGTCTGGTTCTCAAGATCTTTATATCCCAAAGATTTGTTGTATACGATCTTGCCCTCTTTTACGGCAACTACTGCCAAACCCACGTTGTTGTTCTTTTCAATTATCTGCCTAAGCTCCTGCTCTGCAATCTCCTCTTTGGTTGGGGCATTACAAGAAATGGCCGAAAAGGCAATGGCACAAATGGCTGCCGCCTTAAAAATGAGTTTTAGATTCATGGTGTAATGTATTATTCTTTTGCAATATTGCGGTTCAAAATCTTTATAATGCAAATTTACATCAAATTAAAAGAAAATTCCTAATTTTGTAGACTATGAAGGAGGATAAAAAGATAGCGGAAACTCCGCTGATGAAGCAATATTTCAGTGTAAAGGCACAACATCCGGATGCCTTGTTGCTTTTTAGGGTGGGAGATTTTTACGAGACCTTTGGAGAAGATGCAATTACGGCAAGCAAGGTCTTGGGTATAGTTCTTACAAAGCGGGGCAATGGTGCAGCTACATCTGTAGCTTTGGCCGGCTTTCCTCACCACTCCATAGAGACATATCTGCCAAAGTTGGTGAGGAGCGGTTATAAAGTGGCGGTATGTGACCAGCTTGAAGATCCCAAACTTACAAAAAAGATAGTCAAGAGGGGTGTGACTGAACTCGTCACTCCCGGCATTGCATATAGCGAACAGTTGCTGGAGCAGAAAGAGAACAACTTTCTCTGTTCTGTCTCATTCCACAAGGACAAAGGCGGTGTGGCATTTCTTGATGTCTCCACCGGAACATTCAGGGTTGCTGAGGGATCGCTTGATTACATAGAGGTGCTTCTGTCAAATTTTGCCCCAAAGGAGGTGGTTATAGAGAGATGCTATGTAAACGGCTTCAAGGAGCGTTTTGGAACAGGATACTATCTCTCGCCTATGGATGAGTGGGCCTTTGTATATGAGGCCTGCAATGACAAACTGAAGAAGCAGTTCGGACTTCACTCCTTGAAGGGATTTGGAATAGAGAACTTGTCTCTTGGCATAACAGCTGCCGGTGCCATCCTTTTTTACCTTGAACAGAACCACAGTACTGGTGTAGGGCACCTGTGCTCCATTTCAAGGGTAGACCAGGGTAATTTTGTCTGGCTCGACAGATTCACTTTCCGCAATCTTGAGATTTTTTCACCGGCTTCCTGCTCCGATGGAACATCATTGATGGATGTTGTTGACAAATGTTCATCTCCGCTTGGTGCCAGGTTGTTGAGAAACTGGCTTTCAATGCCAGTGAAGGATAGGGGTGAAATTGAAAGAAGGCATGAAGTGGTGGAGTTTTTCGTAAACGAACGGGATGTGGCCGGCCATATTCAGGAGGCAATATCAAATGTTGGTGATCTTGAGCGTATTACGGCCAGAGCTGCTGCCGGAAAGCTGGCTCCTCGTGAGGTAATCCAATTGAAAAGGGGTCTGGATCAGATGCGCCCTATTAAGGAGCTCTCTACAGGAAATTATCCTCAATCAATAATATTGTCTGAAGGAGTTGTCTCTTCTGAACTTGAAGAACTTGCCTCTGGCATATCCCTCTTTGATGAGCTGAAAAGGGAGATAGAATCAACTATGGCTGCAGAGCCGGCTGCCCAGTTCGGAAAAGGCGACATCATTGCAGATGGAGTCAATGAGGAGTTGGACCAGCTTAGGAATATAGCACGTTACGGCAAGGATTATCTGTTGCAGATACAGCAGCGTGAGAGCGAACGTACCGGCATTCCATCTTTGAAGATAAGTTATAACAATGTATTCGGATATTATCTTGAAGTAAGAAATACACATAAAGAGAAGGTTCCTGAGGATTGGATCAGAAAGCAGACACTTGTAAATGCAGAGAGGTATATTACCCAAGAACTCAAGGAGTATGAAGAGAAGATTCTGGGAGCGCAGGATAGAATTTATGCACTGGAGCAGCAGATATTTCAGAATCTTGTAGCTTCAATCCAGAAAGAGATACCCAAAATACAGCAGAGCAGCGCAATAGTTGCCAGAATAGATTGTCTTGCAGGCTTTGCCCAACTTGCTGTAGAGAGAGGGTATTGCAGACCGGTAATGACCGATGGCCTTGAGCTTGAGATTTCGCAAGGCAGACATCCTGTTATAGAAACACTTATGGCTCCTGGAGAGGAGTATGTGGCAAATGATCTCATACTTGATAATGATACCCAGCAGATAATTATTCTTACAGGCCCCAATATGGCAGGTAAATCTGCATTGTTGAGGCAGACTGCACTTATAGTGCTTCTTGCTCAGGTGGGCTCATTTGTTCCGGCAAAGAGTGCCCGCATTGGTATAGTTGACAAGATATTTACCAGGGTAGGAGCTTCAGATAACATCTCCAGGGGAGAGTCTACCTTTATGGTGGAGATGATGGAGTCTTCTACAATTCTTCATAATCTTTCTGAGCGTTCTTTGGTACTGCTTGATGAGATAGGTCGTGGTACCAGTACATTTGACGGAATGTCA
>JAFQHE010000040.1 GCA_017398125.1 Bacteroidales bacterium | reverse complement strand
TAAGGTCAAACAGACGCCAGACCTTTACCCCATTACGCTCTTTGATCTTTAATATGGTAAGCCCCATAAATTCATAAATCCTGAAAGTCACATTCTTGTAAGATTCAGGTATCACAATTCCCCTCTCTGCCGCAAAACCTACAAACCCCTTGCGTGCGCTGTACAGATCCTGCTGTTTCTGTATTGTTTGCCTGCTTTTTACGGTAGATTCCCCATTATACATATAGTGATAGAAGGTGTCAGGAACCGTAACTATACCTGATGCCGCATATATTGCCCGAGATACAAAATCAACATCTTCGTAATACCTGTGTTCCTGAAAGGTTATGGAATTTTTGACAAGCATCTGTCGGGAATACAATTTGTTTACAGGATGGAAGTCAGGCGGGCAATTGCACACTTTGAATTTGGCATTATTCTCCTGAAAAATATGAGATCCGGTGTATTTGGCCACATACTTTGTCAGATGCGCCTTATGCTTTACAATACCACAACAAGCCATATCGGAGTCATGCTCCTTTGCCGCCTCATACAGTTTCTGATAATAGTCGGGATCTATATAGTCATCTGAATCAACAAATCCTATATATTCGCCGCAAGCCACACCCATTCCGGTATTTCTTGCCCCTCCCTGTCTCTTATTCTGCTGGGAGATAACCTTTATGCGTGAATCCTTTTTCTCATAGGAGCGCAGCACTTCAAGGGAATTGTCGGGGCTGCCGTCATCCACACATATTATCTCAATTTCTCGAAGTGTCTGTGAAATTACACTATCAAGACACCTTGATAGAAGTTTTTCTACATTATATACAGGAATTATGATGCTGACCTTGGGTTGTCCGTTGTTGATTTCCATTTTCAGAATTTTGATGAATTCCAAATATAATCCATTTATTCCAATTATCACAAACTAAGTTTTAACATTATGGCTTCTTTTAAAATTAAGTTCAGAGCCTCTTCCATCAATGGGGAAAGGGGCGTTTTGTATTTCCAGATTATCCACAAAAGGGTTGTAAGACAAATTTTGACAGGCTACAAAGTGTTTTGCAATGAGTGGGACAAAAGTACAGGTTCCATCATTACCGGCGCACACAATGACAGATCCCAAATATTAATGGAGACAAAAGCAGGCATTACCCAGGGGATAAAGAGGTTAAGGGAAATTATCATACAACTTGAAGGATCCGGGCTTGAATATACAGCAGATGACATTGTATTGGAATACCACAACAAGATAACCCGGCTCTCATTCCTAAAAACCATGTGTGAAAATATCAACCATCTGGAGCTGGTCGGAAAGAAAAGGACCAGTGAAACATACAGCTCAACTCTCAGGAGTTTTCTCAAGTTTCTGGGCAAGAACGATATAAGTCTGGATATGATTGATTCCCAACTTATGCTCCGATATGAGGCATACCTTAAGGAGAGAGAGGTATCTTTGAATACAATTTCATTCTATATGCGTGTGCTGAGGGCTGTCTACAACAGAGCAGTAGATGAAAATATAATGGAACAGAAGAGTCCTTTCAAACATGTATATACAGGCATTGACCGTACTATTAAAAGGGCAATATCTACAAAAGAGATCAAAGCCATTAAAGAATATGATTTTTCATCCAATCCACCACTTGAACTGGCCAGAGACCTGTTTATGTTCAGCTTCTATACCAGAGGTATGTCGTTTGTGGACATGGCCTACCTAAAGAAGAGCAATCTTAAAAACGGTATTCTCACATACAGGAGAAAGAAGACCGGGCAGCAGCTCTTCATCAAATGGGAAGAGTGCATGCAGGAGATAATTGACAAATACAGCAACAATACCGGGTACCTGCTGCCAATAATAAAAGGGAGCGATACCGATGAGAGGATGCAGTACCTCAATTCCCTCTCCTATACCAACAAAAAGCTCAAAAAGATAGCAGCACTTGTCGGTCTGCCGATTCCACTGACAATGTATGTTGCGCGCCACTCATGGGCCAGCATTGCAAAGAGGAACAATATTCCCATATCAGTAATAAGTGAAGGAATGGGGCATGACTCCGAAAGCACCACACAAATCTATCTTGCCTCTCTTGACACCGCAGATATTGACAGGGCCAACCATCTTATCCTTAAACTGCTGTAAAGTAGCCATCTTCCCGACAGTCAAGATTGCTGTCGGGAAGATAAAAACAATATCTTTGCATTTTTATTTACAGGGATACCATGAAAAAAGTTCTAAAGTATGTTGGTGCATTTGTACTGAGTGCACTTGGAGGTTTCGCCCTTGCAGTGGCGGGAGTACTCATCTTTACCGATATGACACTTGATGAGTATATCGGCAAATTCCTCTCTACCGATCTGATGGAGTTTGTTGGAGTTGCTCTCTTCTCCATTGCCAGTTTCTTTGTTTCAATTTTCATACAGATAATCCTGCACGAAGGCGGACATCTTGTATGCGGTCTGGCAACCGGATACAAATTTGTATCATTCAGAATATTCAATTTCACACTTATACGTCTTGACGGCAAGTTCTGTATCAAAAAGTTCAAGATAGCAGGCACCGGAGGACAATGCCTGCTCACTCCGCCGCAGGGAGCACTTGAAAATATTCCAACCGCACTTTACAACGCAGGTGGCGTATTGGCCAATATAATTGCAAGTTGCATAGCATTTGTCTTTATATCGTGCTCTACAGCTGCACTGCTTAAGGTATTTCTTCTGCTGTTTGGCCTTACAGGGCTCTTCCTTGCCCTAATAAACGGGATTCCAATGAAAGTCAACGGAATCGGCAATGACGGACACAATATGCTCTCACTTGGCAAAAACCCGAAAGCCAAAGGTGCTATGGTAACGCAGTTGAGGGCAAATGCTCTTATTGTTGAAGGTCTTACACCTGTCCAGATGCCTAAGGAGTGGTTTATTGCAGAGGGAGAAGATGAAAATAGAATCTCACTTCCCGAAGATCTTGACTACTCAGATGCAATATCGCTCACAGTCGAGCTCATGAAGATCTCTTACCTGATGGATTTGAGGGATGACATAAATATGAGAATGGAACAGGCACATAATCTTCTGGAGCAGGTATACTCACATAAAGAGGAACTTATGGGACTCATAGCCAATGAAACTGCCTCAGAATTGCTGTTCACCTCTTTGGCAACAGGCCGCAGAGAGCTGGCCCAACAGCTTTACACCGACGAATTGAAGAGATATATAGACACCTACAAAAGTGTTATGTCTTCTAAAGAGAGGAGCTTGTGGGCAGTGGCATACTATCTGGATGATAATAAGGAGGAGGCCGACAAGATATACAATTCAATGATCATGCGCTGCAATGATTTTCTAATGCAGGGTGAGGTTAAAATGGACATAAAACTTATTGAAAGATTACTGGAAAGCCCCCACAGGGCATAACAAATATTGTTCAAGATGAAAAAACTGATTTTCATATTTTTTGCGGCCTTGCTATGGGCAAGCTGTTCCAAAGACTCCATGGATATTACTCCAGAGGGTGATAAAGAGCCTGAAACACCATACGTACCCTCTCCTGCCGTTGAAGGCAGGGCTGTTATTGCATACGTGACCTACTATGGAGAGAGCCTGCCGAATCCCAAACTTTGTACACATATAAACTACGCCTTTGCCGAGCTGTATGTAAGTGGTGGGAAATACCTAACATTCAAAGTCAAGGGCAGCGAGAGCCGTTTCAACAGTGTTGTTGCGCTTAAAAATCAGAATCCCAACCTTAAGATACTCCTCTCCTTCTCAAACTCCATTTCAAATTCAGACAATACTCCGGGAGGTGGTTTCTCGGTACTGTCGGCAAGCAAGGAGAACAGGGAGGCCTTTGCCAAGGATTGCCTTGAATTCTGCAAAAAGCATGGAATTGACGGAATTGACATTGACTGGGAGTTCCCCGGCCTGGATTGGAGCGGACAGCCGATAGATCCACTGAATGATGTAAACAACCACGTACTTATGATGAAGCAGCTGCGTGAGACTTTAGGCAATGATTACCTGCTCACCTATGCCGGCTACGTAATGGACAAACAGCCAATCAAGAATGGAGGCTACAGATATATTGACATAAAGGCTTTGGACAGTGTTGTTGACTATGTGAATATCATGACCTATGATTTGGATGCCGACGGCGCTCCGCACAATGCAGTTAGATGCAATTATGCATATTGGGATATACAGAGGACATACAGTGCCTACATAACTGCCGGAGCCACCCCATCAAAACTTGTATTGGGCATACCTTTTTACGGCAGAGTATCATTTTCGTCAAGCCCGGGAGCAATTTCCTACAAATCCATCCTTAAACTTGGTGCCGGATATGTAATTGACAACTGGGACTCCGAAGCTTGTGTCCCTTATGTGACCCGCAATGGAGTCAAATACTGCTACTACGACAACGCCCGCAGCATTGAATATAAAGCCAAATGGGCATTGGGCAAGGGATTCTACGGTCTTATGTACTGGGAAAATGACCAGGATGACTACAAATTCACTCTACGTAAAGCAGCCTGGGAAGGAGTAATGAATTAGCTATAGGGCCGGTTTTGTCCTTATAGCCTCCTCCAATGCGGCAATTCTCTTTGCATCACTTGGGTGGGTACTGAAGAAATCACTTTGCGATGAACTCTTTCCCTCAGTCATCTTTTTCCAGAAAGCCGGTGCAGCATTCACATCATAGCCGGCAATGTCCATTATGTACATGCCAATCTTGTCAGCCTCATACTCATGCTGTCTGGAATATGGCAAAAGGAGACCGGCTTGTGAGCCTATTCCAAATCCGATATTGAAAAGATTTTGGGCAACTGCACCCTTTTTTGCACCAATAACCTCACTCGCTGCACTTCCCACAAGATCAAGAAGAGACTGCTGGCTCATTCTCTCATTTCCATGTTTGGCAATTGCATGAGCCATCTCATGTCCCATTACAACGGCAATATAATCGGGGGTATCTGCATATTTCAATATCCCCTCATAAAAAACAATTTTCCCCGACGGCATACAAAAAGCATTCACCTCTGCCGAATTTACAAGCACAAATTCCCATTTAAGGCCGTTAAGCACACTCTTCTGACTATGGGACTCAAGATAAGACTCAAGTGCCGAAACCATTTTCGCACCCACCTCCTTCAGTCTTTTAGTAGCTGCGGCATTGGTTGAAACAGATGCCGACTGCATGAACTCCGCATACGACTGGTCCGACAAAGCCATAATCTCGCTGTCAGAAAAAAGAAGAATCTGTTTGCGGCCAGTAAACGACACAACACCACAAGAGACCATTACAAATGCCAACACAACACTGGCTACAACAATTTTAAATGATTTTTTCATAAGTCAAAGTTTCAGTAAATAACAACAAATCCTTTTACCAAGAACCCGGTCCCTCACCTATTCCTTCATTGTCACCCGACAATGCAAAACCCTTCTCAACTTGAACATCTACAACCGACACCATTGGAGCTTCATAAATCTGTACAGTTTCCATAATATTTCTATCCATAACTCAAATTTCCGCCATTACCTCAAAACAGCATTTAATTGGGGAACCAAAGAAAGTATGAGGTTCACAAATACCCTGTTCATCATCAAGGCTTGACACTTTCATCCAAAACATAAGTGCAACACATCTGCGATGCGTTGCACCCACAAAGATACAAAGAACTTGCGTAAAAATGGCAGGATGAGGACAAAATGTGATAAGTGGTTGGTACATATACCATTTTTGTGTTACCTCACCATATTGTTAATTTCGGCAGAAGGAGCCGTATATGGCGGGTATTAGAGAAAGAATT
>JAFQHE010000039.1 GCA_017398125.1 Bacteroidales bacterium | reverse complement strand
TGGTCTACAGCACTCGTAGACTTTGTGTCCAAGAAGTCGCTGCTGCAAGACGCTGCAAAAATACTTGCGGCAAGAAGCGCTGCCAATATATTTTTTAGTTTCATATTCTCTTTATTTTTTAAGTTGCACATTAGAATGTAAGGTTCAAGCCAAATGAGAATGTTCTTGAAGGAAGATAGATGTCAGCATTTCCATCATATCCCGACATGAAGTTTCTACGAGGATACATACCCACTCTCTCTGCCCACATAAATGGATTGCTTGCCGAGAAATATATTTTGGCATTCGACACATTTATATGACGCAAGATCTTGGCAGGAACATTATATCCAAGATTGATGCTGGTTATCTCCAACATATTTGAAGAACCCAACCAACGGGTAGATGAACTTGCATTGATATTTGTCTCATCTGTTCCGTTTGTCAATTTTGCAACATCTGTCTTGTCACCAGGCTGTTTCCATCTGTTGAGCAAATCAACATGCAATTTACTGAATGACAAAGAACCTGATCCTGTTGACATCAATGATGCATATGTTGAATCATAATATTTTCCACCCAACTGATAATAGAACATTACATTCAAATCCCAGTTTTTCCATGAAAGGTTAGTTCCGAAACCACCTGTTACAACAGGCATTGCATCACCGCTCCAATCATATTTTGCATGCTCAACATCCTCTGTATATGCAACATCACCTTTATATATAAGCTCGTTCTCTTCCCACTCATAATCAGGATTGTCGATATCTGCAACATAAAGGTTATAACCTGTTTCAGGATTTACACCTGCCCATTGTCTCAACCAGAACTCATATCTTGAGTGACCAGGCATAATGAAGTACATACTGCTCTTGTAAGGCTCCATAGGCAACTCAACCACTTTGTTCTTCAGGAATGTGGCGTTTACATTAACATCCCATCTCCAGTCTTTCTTGTTCAAAATAGTACCGTCCAATGTAATCTCAATACCTCTATTTCTCATTGTACCGGCATTTTTCAACTGTGAATCAACACCAATTGAAGGTGGAAGTGATATGTCGAACAACAAATCGCTTGACTCTCTGTTGAAGAACTCAACTGTACCGTTCAATCTTGAATTCAACAAGGTAAACTCCAATGCAACATCAAGGTTCTTGGATGTCTCCCAAGTAAGGTCAACATTTCCCAATGTTGATTGCAGATAACCAGGCTCAACACCATTTCTGTCAAGTGCGTATACAGCTCTCCATGGGTAGTAGCCATCGGTGTCGTCATTACCTATAACACCATAAGATGCTCTCAATTTCAACATGTTCACCCATTTTACATCTTTCATGAAGTTCTCAAGGTCAATTCTCCAACCTGCACCTACAGACCAGAAGTTACCCCAACGTGAATCTGGTGAGAATCTTGATGATCCGTCTCTTCTGAATGATGCTGAGGCAAAATATTTACCATCATAATCATAATTAAGTCTCGACAGATATCCCTCTACATTGTACTCATTTGTATATGCACTTGGAGTACCGCTTATCTCTGTATAGTTTCCAAACTCGAAGTTGTCACCTGGCATAATCTGACCCTTCATAGAGGCACTCAGATAATCATATGAATAATCGTAGCTCTCATGACCTACCATTACATCAACATGGTGTTTGCCAATATTCTTGCTGTATGAAAGAATCTGGTTGATAGTCCATGTTGTAGTGTTTGATGCAGATTTTGTAGAAGATCCTGCAGTACCCTTCTCAGGATATACATAAGCACCGCTCCAGCCTTTATATCTGTTTGCACCAACACCTACGTTAACTGCAAATTTGAAATCTTTAAGGAATGTAACCTCTGCATAAGCTTTTGCATTGAGGGTTGTTCTACGGTATCCGTCATATCTGTCTTTCAACTCAATAGCAGGGTTGTTTCCAGAAACGTAATCACGGACAGGAACTGTTACGCTACCATCTGGTGTTGTGTAACCCAAACCGAAGTCATACATTCTATTGCCATCTGAATCCAACAGATACTCACCTGTCTCAGGATGATGAAGGTGAATTGGAACTATATTGCTCACATATCTCAAGAAACGGAATGGGTTTGAGTTGTTTCCGCTACTCTCGTTCTGGTTACCGTTCGATTCACTCATTGCGGCTGAAAGGTTTGTACCAACTTTCAACCATTTTGTAATTTGTGAATTGACATTTGCCTTTGCAGAATAACGTGAGAATTCAGAACCTACAACATAACCGTTATCTTTTGTATAACCGATAGATGTATAGTAGTCTGTAGTCTTATTTGCACCACTTATATTCAATGAAGCATCGTGTCTGATACCTACCTGCTCAATTGCATCTTTCCAATTAAGGTCATCTGCCCAAAGAATCTTTGCATCTCTATTGAACTTGCCATTTGCATCAAACAACTCCTCAGTAGTCATTCCCCATGCATTGTATGACATACCTGACATCAACTGTGCTGCAGCTTTTGCACTTGCCTCAGCCTCTGAAAAGCCTTGGAAAACCAAGTTATTTTTGTTGGCATCCCAGTAACCTTCCATATAATCTGCAGTACCCATTGTCTCATAGTCACGGGTCTGTCTTGTTGTAAGTCCCAAATTATATTTAGCACTTACAATAATTTTACCCTCTTTACCTCTCTTGGTTGTAATCAGAATCACACCATTTGCAGCACGGGCACCGTACAATGCGGTAGAAGAGGCATCCTTCAATACTGTAATATTGTCAATGTCCTCCGGATTTATACTTGAAATTGCATTATCATAAGGCATACCGTCCAATACTATGAGAGGGCTGTTGCTGGCATTGAATGAGCCCAAGCCCCTGATTCTGATTGTAGGGTCAGAGCCTGGCTGTCCGTTTGATGTACCTACCTGCATACCGGCTGTAGTACCTGTAAGAGCCTGAGCCACATGCGTAAGAGGTTTGGCTGCAAGCACATCAGAATCAACTACCGATGCAGAACCTGTATA
>JAFQHE010000006.1 GCA_017398125.1 Bacteroidales bacterium | reverse complement strand
CATTCGTTCAAATGGAAATATATTACCTCTTCCTGTTATGTCGGTTGAAAGATTTGAATATGAGGATGGAGATTTGCTCGTTGCAGAAGTATCACCATCATTAGTTCCTCCTGTACGATACCGTGGTCGGACATTTATTCGTATTGGTCCTCGCAGAGATATTGCTAGTGAAGCAGAAGAACGAATACTACTTGAACGCAGAACATCCTATATGGCTACTTTTGATGCTACGCCTTGTTTTGGTGCAACCATCAATGATATTGATACAGACTTTATCAAGAGAGAGTATCTTCCTCAGATTATTGATGATGAAGTTCTAGCTAATGATACTCGTGATATTAAGGAACAGTTAGCGGCAATCCATTTGTACGACCTTGCACATGAATGTCCTACGAATGCAGCAATGATTCTTTTTGGTAAAGACCCGCAGTACTACATGCATGGGTGCTATGTGCAATATGTCCATTTTGCAGGAAAAGACCGTGGTAGTGAAATCGTTAATGAACGACAGATTAAAGGAAGTCTTTGTAAGATGCTGCCACAACTGGAAAATTTTGTGCGAGATGCTGTGGTTACTTCTCGTCCTATGCCTATTAGCATGTTGCGTGAGAAGAATGTGTTGAACTACCCAGATTTAGCTCTGAGAGAGTTATTGATGAATGCATGTATGCATAGGGATTATCAGTCCAATATGCCAATACGACTTTATCAATATGAAGATCGTATTGAGATTCTTAATGCTGGTGGATTGTATGGTGAGGCCCGTCCAGAGAACTTTCCAACGGTAAATGATTATCGTAATCCTATTGTTGCAGAGGCCATGCGTGGATTGAAGTACGTTAACATGTTCAATCGTGGAATTCAACGTGTAAAGAACTTGTTGCAAGAGAATGGTAATCCTGAACCCGTGTTCAATGTGGATAAGATTACTGCTTTTGAGGTTATAGTGAGGCCTTCTTTATCACTTAACTTGGTCACTGATGAAGGAAAAGTGACTAAGTCAGTGACTAAGTTAAATGACACGCTTAATGATATAATAGATTTCTGTTCTACTCCTCGAAGTATGGCTGAAATCATGGGGCATCTAGGTCTTAAACACAGATATAATGTAAAACATCGCTATATTGATCCACTTATAGAGGGCGGTTTTTTGGTTATGACTATTCCTGAGAAACCTAATAGCCGGAGCCAAAAATACAAACGGCCTTTGACTTAGTCACTTTACTTGGTCACTTAAAAGTGATAAAGTTATTGGAGTCAATAAAATAAGGGTATGCAATTGATAGCCTCAGATGGTATAGTTTGTTTGGCTAAAAAGCAGTCTTTGAAATATAACTGATTGAAAGCCAAATGGGGCACAACTCTTCAACGAGGATGAGTATTAATAGCTTTTGCAAGGAAATCAGACTTAAATAATTGAAAAATCAAGAGTGGAACAAAATTACCTTTTGTTCCACTCTTTTTATTCAGACGGACGTTGGCAGGTTACTATTTTGCCAACTCGGCGTTGATGGTCTCTACCATTGTATTGAACTCTGCCTCGTCAAACAGACGGGTAAGCATTATTATCTTGCCCTCGCGGTCAAGAATGATATTGCGTGTTACGCCGGCACCTTTTGCGCAGAAGAGTTCAAATGTCTTGCCCTCAAGGTCAAGAGTCAAAGGATAGGTTACAGGTATCATCTCAGCAAATTTTGCTGTAGTTTCAGCATCCTCCTTCAAATCAATACCATATAGTGCAAAATCAGGATTCTCCTTGAGTTTCAACCATATATCCTTTTCAATGAAAGGCATCTCCTTACGGCATACACCGCACCAGCTTGCAGTAAACTGCAGCATCACCACCTTACCTTTAAGCGAACTTACCGGGACTTTTGTTCCGTCAAGCAGATGGAGGTCAAATTGAGGAACCATATCCCCTACCTTAACAATGTAGCCCCTTTCATCTGCTGCAACAGTATCAGCCTTAGTCATAACTTCTGTATTCTCAGCCTCCTGATTCGCCTTTTTGCCACTGTTCTGGCCACAACTTGCCATAACAAAGAGGGCAACAGTCATAACCACAAAATTCAAAACCGCTTTTTTCATTTTCTGATATTTTTATTGTTAACTTTTTTGTCCCGACAGCTCCGAATCCACAAACGGATCACTGCTACATACCTCCGCATGCTATATATCGGAGAGTTCAAGCCACCTCATTCCTTTTTCATCAAGTTCATCAATTACTGCACCAATCCTGGTTGAAGCCTCAGTCAATTTTTCAACCGAGAGTGTTCCGCTTGAAAGAGCCTCTTCCAATGCAGCCTTTTCTGCTTCAAGAGCCTCCAAATCCTTTTCAAGCTGCTCCAACTCACGCTGCTCTTTATATGAGAGTTTGCGTTTTTTCTGCTGCCCGCCATTTGGGGCAGGCGGCCCTACCGATACGGCAGTGCCATTCTGGGCCTCTCTCCTCGCCTGCTTTTCTGCAGCAGCCCTCTCCTCTGCCCTTTTCTGCGCCTCCTTATCTCTCATATATTGCCGGTATCCTGAATAGCTGCCTACAAAATCCTTGATCGCCCCTTGACCCTCAAAAATAAAGAGATGATCTGCAATCTTGTCAAGGAAAAAACGGTCATGGGAGACAATGATTACCGACCCCGGGTAACTCTTCAGATACTCTTCAAGCACATTAAGCGTAAGAATATCCAAATCATTGGTAGGCTCATCAAGAATAAGCACATTGGGGTTCTTCATCAACACAGTCAGAAGATATAGCCTTCTCTTCTCTCCTCCGCTCAATTTTTCGACCTTTACATAATGCATTGGAGGCGGAAAGAGGAAATAGTTCAAAAAAGTGGTTACAGGAACACTCTTGCCATCGGCAAGAGTTACAGTTTCCGCTATTTTCTGTACTGCCTCTATAACGGTATCGTTCGGATTGAATTCGATGCCTGACTGTTTATAATAACCGAATACAACAGTCTCTCCACGCTCTATCTCTCCTGAAGTTGGAGCAAGTTCCCCGGTAAGAAGATTCAGGAATGTACTCTTTCCAACGCCATTCTTGCCTACTATTCCTATCTTTTCTCCAGGAGCAAAATTGTAGGTAAAATCATCGACTCCAACCCAACCGTCACTCTCCCAGATATACCCCATGTGTTTGCAGTTGATGATTTTCTTGCCCAAACGTGACATCTTTACATTAATGTCAAGACTCTTCTCTGTAATTGTCTGGGAAGCCCTCTCCTTCAAATCATAAAAGGCATCTATTCTGTATTTGGCCTTGGTTCCACGGGCACAAGGCATCCTGCGCATCCAGTCCAGCTCCGTGCGTAGGAGGTTTCTGGCCCTGTCGGTCTCAGCTTTGAAATTACTTATTCTCTCATCTCTCTTTTCAAGAAAATATGAGTAGTTTCCATTGTATTGGTAAAGGTTACCCTCCCAAAGTTCGAGTATCTGGTTACAGACTCTGTCAAGGAAATAACGGTCATGGGTTACCATCAGAAGCGTACAGCGTGAACGGGTAAGCATCTCTTCGAGATACTCTATTGTCTCCAGATCGAGATGATTGGTAGGCTCGTCCATAATGAGGAAATCGGGTTCGGTAATAAGCATAGCCGCTATTGCAACCCTCTTTTTTTCGCCTCCGCTCAACTCTTTGACAAGTTTGCCTGTATCTTCCAATTTAAGTTTGTACAAAATTTCGTTTACCTTGTACTCCTCCTCCCACTCCTGTATATTGGATCTCCGGCCCTGTTGTCTGGCATTGGAGACCACATCATATATAGTACTGTCGGGATCAAAATTGGTATCCTGCTCAAGAAATGAGATAGTAATATCCTTCAGGAACTTTACACATCCACCACGGTCCGATGAATCTTTTCCGGCAAGAATGGACAACAGCGAACTCTTGCCTGTTCCATTGGGCGCGATGAGAGCTATCTTGTCGCCCTCATTTATATTGAAACTGATCTTGTCAAACAGCACCTTGGTACCATACGACTTTGATATATTCTCTACCTGAAGATAACTTGCCATCTTGCTTAAATGAAGAAATTGTTGACTTTAGCCAATACCTGAGGCAGTGCAAAGACTACGACCCTGTCATAAGGCCTCAACTCTGTATATTCATTGGCAATGAAGCTCTCATTTCCACGGATTACACCTCCGATAATCGCCTCCTTAGGGAACTTCAGATCCTTCAACGGGCCGCGTGTAATGTTGCTGTCGGGATTGACAAGAAACTCTAGCACCTCAGCATCAGATCCGTTAAGACATTTGATAGAGCGTACTTTATTGCTCAAGGTAAAACGGAAGATACGCCCCGCTGTAATGAGTTTCTTGTTGATTACGGCATCAACACCCATACCCTCAGCCAACTTTATATACTCAATGTTCTCAACCTCAGCAATTGTCTTCGGCACGCCCATTTTCTTTGCAGCGACACATGCCAGGATATTTGTTTCCGAGCTGCTTGTAACAGCGACAAAAGCATCAAAATCCTTCACATCCTCCTCTATAAGGAGATCGGTATTACGGCCGTCTCCATGAATGATCAGCGCCTT
>JAFQHE010000038.1 GCA_017398125.1 Bacteroidales bacterium | reverse complement strand
ATTGGTTGGAAGAGCCGGCATTCCATTCTCCAATATAGGGAAATCAGGATTCTCGTTCCTCTCCTCTTTTACATACCAGTATGGATCAGACTCTCCGCCGATACTGCTGCTCTCAGGACATACAAGTCGTGCTCTCAACTCATTGATTGCATCAACTGCTGTATATTTCTCTGACATGCCCAATCCATCGGTATAAGGACCGTATGCCTCATTCATCGCCTCTGCATAGTTAAGGTAAATCTCTCCCAATCTGATATAGAATGATGATACAAAGGCGCCTCCAGGGTTCTTCTCATCAAAACAGCTGCGTGGCCAGTATTTTCTCAGATAGTAACCGGTCCTTGAGAAGTTGTGGTTCTTAGGGTTGATATCCGGTCCGTAGTTGTTACCGTCGCGCCATACGCCAATTGCTCTCTTGATCCAGAATCTGTTGTTGTAAAGTACTGTATAATAGAAGCGTGGATCTCTGTTCTTGTAGATGTTCTTTACATGCTCAGGGTTGTTCCAGTCGAACTGCTCGGTTCCAACTGCCTCTCCGCTCTCATCAAATTTGATCACCTCAAACCTGTCGACAAAGTTCTGGGTTGGGTTATTGCTGCCTCCTCCCCAGAAATCCTCTCCTGGAGTTGCCTGCTGGCCGTTTATAAGTTTTGAGTTGAAGGTAACCTGAGGGTTGCCTGTTGTTTTGTAAATTATAATCTCATCCTTCTGGTTAGCATAACCTCTCATAAAGATATTCTGCCAGTCATGAGAGAGTTTGTACATTCCGCTCTCTTTGCAGAAATCAATCAACTCCCTTGATACTTTTGCTGCAGCCTCCCATTTGCTCTTGTCATTGGTAGGGTTGTTGAGTGGTGATGCGGCGTAGAGCAATATCCTTGATTTGAGGGCAAGAATCCACGCTTTGTTTACACGACCCTTATTGTCTTGCTCCCACTGTACAGGAACCAACTCCGATGATTTGTCAAGATACTCCAGTATGAAATCCAAAGTCTCATCATATGTGGCTCTAGGGATCTTTAAATCATCTTCCAATGAAAGGGCTTTATCTACAATAGGAACACCTCCATATCTGAGAAGCAGCTCATTGTAGTAATATGCAAGGAAGAAATAGACCTCGCCTTTCATTGTCTCTTTTCTGCCTTCTGGATGGTTGTTGAATTTGTCCATATTCTCAAGCATCATCCAGCATCTGCGGATCTGTTTGTATGATGCTGACCATTTTGAAGTGATCTCACTTGCAATGGAGGCATGTCGCCAGTTTCCAACATTAAAGCTTCGATTGGTGGCTCCGGTTGTCGATGAGTATTCACTCATATCCGTTGCAGACTCCATAAAGCCGTAGTAGTCTCCGAATTTGCCGGATCCTGTCCATTTGGCCGACATATAGTAATAGAGCATGTCCAGATATCTCTGCGCTCTGGTATAGTCCTCAAAGATATACTCCTTATCCTCCTCACTATTAGGTGCCTGATCCAGGAAACTGTCGCAAGACCACAACAATACCGATGAGACTACAAGTATTAGAATATATATACGTTTCATAATCTTTCTCATTTTAATTAGAATGTGAAGTTAAAGCCAAGGCTTACACCCATTGTTTGAGGATATACAGCTCCTGTTGATCCGGTTGGTGTCTCTGGGTCTACCACTTTCAGTTTATCCCAGGTCATAAGGTTAACACCGTTGATATATGTCCTCAAGCTCTGAAGACCTACTTTCTTCAAACCTTTTGATTCCAATGTGTAGGCAATCTCCACCGATTTCAGACGCAAATATGGGTTGTCTTTCTGGTAGAATGTGTTGCGCACGTGGTTCTGGCTGGTTGCTCCGATATGGAGTGCAGGGTAAGTTGCAGTCTCCGCTGTTTCAGGGGTCCATCTGCCTTTGTGGATATCAAGTACTTTTCCTCTGTTGTAGAACTCATACATCAGGTAGTTCGACAAGAAGACACTGCTCTGGGCACTACCCTGGAAGTGTGCGTCGAATGAGAAACCT
>JAFQHE010000005.1 GCA_017398125.1 Bacteroidales bacterium | reverse complement strand
GTAGCAATTCTTTCTCTAATACCCACCATATACGGCTATTTCTGCCGAAATTAGAAATATGGCGGGATAACACAAAAATGGTATAAATACCAACCACTTATCATATTTTGCCCTCATTCTGCCATTTTTACGCAAGTTCTTTGTATATTTGTCTACGTGATACGTTTATTTTTCAGATATGCATAAAGTTTCTGTAATAGTACCGGTATATAAAGCTGAAAGTTATCTGCATAAGTGTATTGATTCCATTCTCCAGCAGTCATTTCGGGATTTTGAGCTGATATTGGTTGACGATGGCTCTCCTGATGCCAGTGGTAGGATATGTGATGAATATGCTAAAATTGACCAAAGGGTAAGTGTAGTGCATAAAGCAAATGGAGGAGTAAGCTCTGCTCGTCAGACCGGCCTCAATATGGCGAAGGGTGATTATGTGATTTTTGTGGATTCTGATGATTGGGTTGAACCCGATTATTTGTCAGAATTGTATAAAAAAGCCCTGAGAGAGAGTGCGGATATGGTAGTTTGTGATTTTTACGAAATAGAGCGGGGTGAGAAAAATCGTGTGGACTGTTCTTTTGAATTTGTCTCTTCAGATGAATTGGTCAAGTCTCTTTTTTGCGGATTCCGTTGTTTTTGCATGAATAAATTGGTGCGAAGGAGTGCATTTACTGACAATTCCATAGAATTTCCATTGGATATTTCAATAGGAGAGGATATGTATGTTATGGTGTCACTCTTCAAAGCCGGTATAATACCGGTATATTTGAATAGGGCTTTATACAATTATACTATTGACGTCAATGCCAACTCTTTGAGCAGGAACTTTTCCTTGAATCATTATAGGGATACCCTAAGGATGCTTGATCTTTTCAGAAAATTGATGAAAGGGCATATCTATTATAATGTTTGTGAAGATTATATTATACATAGACTCGTAAGCCGATGTTTTTATGGGCAGCTGTTCAGCTCCAAAGAATTCAAAAACGAGATGTCAAAATATAAAAAAAATATATTGAGGAATTCCAATATCGCTACCTTAAAGAAGATTATGTACTATATGGCCTGTATAGGTTTTTACAGACCAATGTACAAAATTGCAAAATGGAAGCAGGGCATACTCAGATAGGAACACACTCTGCTTATTAAAGTTTTGATGTCTTGAGTTTGTGGCCCCGGTATTCTGTATTGTCGGTCTGCTCAACTACATAATCGGCAGCTCTTGATGCAATGCTCACATAGCAGGTACTCTTGCGTATGTCTATTTTGCCGATTCCCCTTTTTCCAACTCCAAGAGAGGTCATCATGCGTATGATATGTCTTGTTGTTATCCTCTGTTTGTCGCCAATGTTCATCTTTATCCAGGTAAAACCCTTTTCTGCCTTGTTCGGCAGGATTTCATCAGATAGCATGGTCTGACCCTTCCTGTTTTTTGACTTCTCCTCTTTTGGCGCCTTTTCATCTCTCTCTCCTTTTGCTCTCTTTTCATCTTTCCTACCCTTCCCGTCATCCTTTGATTTGCGGTCAGATTTTCTCTCCGGGATGTTCAAATCCGGGGCATTCTTGTAGTATTCAAGGAATCTGTTGAACTCGCAGGCTACAAATTTTTCAATAATCTCCTGTTTGCTCAATGATTCCCACTTCTGCTCAACCAAAGATATGTATTCGCCGGCCTCGTCACTTACAGTGATATTGTCAATTTTATCAATAAGTGAGAGTAGTTGTTTTGAGCACACTTCTGCTCCCGACGGAACTTTGGCTTTATTGAAACTCTTGCCAATTACATTTTCAATCCTTTTTATCTTATGAAGCTCCTTGGTATTGATTATTGCAATTGAAATGCCGTTTCTATCTGCCCTTCCAGTACGTCCACTTCTGTGAGTGTATTGTTCAACCTCATCAGGAAGATTATAATTGATTACATGGGTAAGGTTGTTCACATCTATACCTCTGGCTGCCACATCTGTTGCTACAAGCAGGTGTAGATGTCTTTTCTTGAAACGTCCCATAACCATATCGCGCTGGCCCTGTGCGAGATCTCCGTGCAAGGCATCTGCATCATATCCGTCCCTGATAAGGGAATCTGCTATCTCCTGGGTCTCCTTTTTGGTCCTGCAAAATACTATTCCGTAAATGTCGGGATAAAAATCTGCTATGCGCTTGAGAGCGGCATATCTCTCTTTTTCATGGACCATATAGTAGTAGTGCTCCACATTGTCAGAGCCGGAATTGCGCTCGCCAATGGTAACCATGTCATACTCTTTCATATAACTTTTTGCAATCTCTTCAACCTCTTCAGGAAGAGTGGCTGAAAAGAGCATTGTTCTTTTTCCGTCAGGAGCGGATTCAAGAATCGCATCAAGTTCATCCTTGAAGCCCATATTGAGCATTTCGTCGGCTTCATCAAGAACCAAGGTATGTATGCCCGATATGTCTGCCGCCTTCTTGTTTATAAGGTCAAGCATACGGCCGGGAGTGGCGACAATGATTTGTGGCGTTTTTCTGAGCAACCGTATTTGTGCCTCAATATTTGCTCCTCCATATACTGGAACCACAGATATGCCCTCAATGCACTGGGAGTAGTTGGTAAGATCCTGGGCTATCTGTTTGCACAGTTCTCGTGTAGGGGAGAGTATGAGAACCTGTGTACGTTTCTCTGCAAAACTGTACCACTTCTTGTCGGGATCATTTCTGTTTTCCTCTGCATCAGAGAACTTTTCATTGAGCCTTGCCTCAATTTTATGCAGTACCGGAAGTCCGAATGCAGCAGTCTTTCCGGTACCTGTCTGGGCAAGACATACAATATCTTTTCTGTTTTCAAGTATTACGGGTATTATCTCCTTCTGGACTGGTGTAGGGCGTTCAAAACCCAGTGATGCAATGGCCTTTATGATGTTTCCACTCAATCCAAGAGCCGCAAATTTGTTGTTGCTGTTGAAATCGGGCATTATGGATTTGTACTCCTCCATAAAGATATTGTACTCCTTTTCTGTGATAAGGTACGGGTATGTCATCAGTTTCAGTTCCAGAGGCTGCTCCCCTTTATGAAACGGCGGTTGATAGTGCCTTATGTCATTTATGTCAAGGTCAAGGCTGTTGTAGAATGCAATTCTTTTTATATCTGTCTCACTCTTTGGCGGTTCAACCTCAAGCAGCAGCGGAACCCGCTCCTGGTCTGCTCTCTCTTTAAGGAATTCAATAGCGGTTGAACCATATCCCAGACCTTTGTATTTGTCATCTATGGCAAGATGCTCGCCAAAATAACTGTGCTTGAAACGCCAGAATGCAATAAAACCGAGAACAGTATCTTTATCTTCCCTCGGTGATAGGGCATAGAAATGGTAGTTCCTGTACTCCTGCAGGATTCTTGCCTGTTCATCAATCTCCCTCTGTTGGTTTTCCGGAAAGTTATTGCAGTATATTTCACGACATTTTTCAAACATCGGATGTTTTGCCGAGTCAATTCTTGTAAAAATCATAGACTTTACCTTTAATATTTGTTCCATCCGTCCTGAAAGGCCTCAACGGCAACGGACCAATACTTGGCAAAGATATAAATTAAATAGAGAGTGCCCGACAGTATCAACAGCATAATGATATTTTTTTTGTTCTCCTTAAAAAAATTGTTTGTCATAATTCCTCCTTTTTTCCCGACAAAATTATCTGCTTGCCCTCCAATCCTTTTATGAAAAAAAATATTTTTTCGGTTCTTTATGAAGAATTATTTAATTTTAAATTTTGTTATACGTTTGTAGATGTCTACGTATACGTTTTTATTTTTTTTGATACTCTGTAAAACGTTTGCAGATACGTCTGAACGGACTTTAACAGATGACCGAATGTATTTTGCATATAAAGGCATCGATGCATATGAACAGTTTGGAATGTTTGTAGAACATGCTTCTAAACGTTTAGAAATGTATATAAACGCTTACAGACGGGATTATAAAATTTGATTTATTTATTTTGCATCAGGCAATAAAAGTGAAGTATTATGGTAAAAGTGAGGAACATCGGAATTTTTGGAAAATGTAATGTGGGTAAAAGTACGCTTGTAAATATGCTTGTGGGGCAACAGGTCTCTATAGTCTCGTCACATGCCGGAACCACTACCGACGCCGTAAAGAAGCGCATGGAAATACCAGATATAGGACCATGCAATCTTATTGATACTGCCGGATATGATGATGTAAGCAAGTTGGGTGAGGAGCGTATTAAGGCGACCAGGGCTGTGATGAACCAGATAGATATGGCTATTCTCGTCTTCACAGGAAATATATTTGCAAAAGAGGAGAAGGATTTGCTTGAGGAGTTGAAGAGAAAGGGTATTCCGGTCCTGGCTGTCCATAGCCAGTCTGATATTGTGCCGCTTGATCCTGATCTCGCAATGGAACTTAACTCTCTCTATGGAATAGATGTGGTTGAGTTTTCTGCTGCAATCCTTGATGAACAGCAGCAGCATGATGCAGTTGAGCAACTCGTCTCCTTTATTATAAAGGAGCTGCTTGTATATATACAGAACAATGAGGAGAAGAGCATACTTCATGGTATCGTGAAGGAGCGTGATACGGTAGTGCTTGTCTGTCCGGTAGATTCTGAGGCCCCTCAAGGACGTCTGATTCTGCCACAGGTTATGGCAATACGTGATATACTTGACCATAATGGCATTGCCGTAGTTCTTAAACCGGAGGAGTTGCCGGCCTATATTGAAAGCAATCTGAAGAGTGTCTCTCTTGTTGTAACTGACAGTCAGGTATTCAAGGAGGTTGAGCAGATTTTGCCGCAAGAGGTTCCGCTTACAAGTTTCAGCATACTTATGGCGAGGGCAAAGGGACCATACCTTGACTATATACAGGGAATGAAGAGCATTGATTCGCTCAAGGATGGTGATACTGTACTTGTACTTGAGTCCTGTACGCACCACTCCACATGTGAGGATATTGGAAGGGTCAAGATCCCTCGCAGATTGACATCTTACCTGACAGCAAAGAATGGGGGAGTGCCTGTGAATATAAAGTTTGAGTTCGTTGCAGGACTTGATGAGATTCCTGCATCCTACAATTATGCGCTGGCCATCCAGTGTGGTGGATGTATGGTTACCCGCCGACAACTTATAAACAGGATAGCTTTTCTTAAAGATAGAGGTATTCCTGTTGTCAATTATGGAATGGCTCTTGCCTATTTGGGTGGAATTATGGATCGTGTTTCACTATTTCTATAATGGAGTGCAATGAATGACAGGTTTATATATCGCCAGGATGGCAGCTGTGTGCCTAAGAAGGTATTTTTGAGGGGGTTGATTGAGGTCTCCAATATATGCGGAAAAAATTGCCTATACTGTGGTATCAGGTGTGGTAACCGCAATGTGGAAAGGTATGAACTGACGGATGATCAGATTCTTTCGGAAGCCCGTTTTGCCCTTGAGGCAGGTTACGGCAGTGTTGTGCTACAGGGGGGCGAGAGATGTGACGGTAATTTCGTGGAGAGGATGACTCGTCTGATTTGGGAGATAAGGCATTTGAATTCATCTTCAGGTGGAGCCTCTGTATACGGAAATGAGCCTTTAGGAATTACACTCTCTTTAGGAGAGCAGTCAAGGGAGGTGTATAGGGAGTGGAAGAGAGCAGGTGCTCACCGTTACCTGTTGAGGATTGAGGCTTCAAATAGGGAACTGTATGAGAAAATTCATCCGTCGGGAAGCGAAAAAGAGAGAGCCTTACACTCTTATGAGAAGAGGATTGAGGCCCTGTATGACCTTAAAGGTACAGGTTTTATAACTGGTAGTGGAGTGATGATCGGGCTCCCTTTCCAGACTCCTGAGAATCTTGATGAAGATCTCGCATTTTTTAAAAAGATGGGTGTCGATATGGTTGGAATGGGCCCTTACATCCCTCATAAGGATACTCCATTGGGCAGGATGGTACTTGAGGCTATGGCAAACAATACTTCAATTGTAAAGGGTGAAGATGGTACTGAAGTTGATTTGGGACCCTTTGCGCTTATCTCCGGTAAAGATAAACTTGACCTCTCAATAGATATGGTCCGCAAGTTGAGGAGACTCATGCCCCATATAAATATCGCTGCGACTACCGCACTTCAGGTTTTAGACCCTCACGGTCGTGAAATGGCTGTACTTGCCGGTGCAAATGTGATAATGCCAAATATAACTGAGCGTGAAGCCAGAGGAAATTATCAGTTGTATGAGGGCAAACCGGGTGTTAATGATGATGCAATCTCAACAAAAGAGTCTCTTGAGAGAAATCTTAACAATATAGGTATCGAGATTGCCTGGGGTGAAGTGGGTGACCCTTATGTCGTATAACAAATGTGTTACATTTTACAATGCAGATAATGAGAAAAAAAGTGAAATATCTATAGATGAGATAACTTTTTTTGGCGATTTTTTAATATATTTGTAAACTCAAAAAAAAGTCGTAAAAATTTTCCCGATTTTTTATTTTTTTGGGATCTGTCAAAAAGACAATTTTTTATAAACACAATATTTAAACTATTTATGTCAGAAATCAAGAGAGTTTATCGCTTTGGCGGCAGAGATGCTGAAGGCGATGGTTCAATGAGAAACCTATTGGGTGGTAAAGGTGCAAACCTTGCAGAAATGTGTAAACTTGGTATTCCTGTACCTGCAGGTTTTACAATCACTACAGACTGCTGTACTGAGTTCTACAAATTGGGTGCGCAATATCCTGCAGAACTTAAAGCTGAGGTAGATGCTGCAATGGCTGCTACTGAGGAGATTATGGGAATGAAGTTCGGTGATCCTAAGTCGCCGCTATTGGTTTCTTGCCGTTCAGGTGCCAGAAGTTCTATGCCTGGTATGATGGAGACTGTATTGAACATTGGTTTGTGTTCAGCAACAATTCCAGGCCTTATTGAGAAAACCGGCAATCCTCGCTTCGTTTACGATGCTTATCGTCGTTTGATTATGATGTACTCAGACGTTGTAATGGAGAAAGCTGAAGGTATTGAGCCTGAGGAGGGTAATGGTATTCGTGTTCAATTGGACAGAATGCTTGCCAAAGTAAAGAAAGAGAAAGGCTATGCTTCTGATACTGATCTTACAGTAGAGGATTTGAAACAACTTTGTGAGGACTTCAAGGTTCGCGTAAGACAAGAGTTGGGCAAACCTTTCCCTGATGATGCTTATGAGCAGCTATGGGGCGGTATCGGTGCTGTGTTCAAATCATGGAACGGAAAACGTGCAATCGCATATAGAAGAATTGAGGGTATTCCAGATGATTGGGGTACTGCTGTAAATGTTCAGTCAATGGTATTCGGTAATATGGGTGACAACTCTGCAACTGGTGTTGCTTTCTCAAGAAACCCTGCTACCGGTGAGAACAAGTTCTATGGTGAGTGGTTGATCAATGCTCAGGGTGAGGATGTTGTTGCTGGTATCAGAACTCCTAACCCATTGAATGAAGCTACTAAGAATGAGCATAACAAAGAGCTAGCATCATTGGAAACTGCAATGCCTGAGGTATACAAGGAGTTGGATGCAATCCAACAGAACTTGGAGCACCACTTCCATGACATGCAGGATATTGAGTTTACAATTCAGGATGGCAAACTTTGGATGCTTCAGTGCCGTGTTGGTAAGAGAACAGGTCTTGCTGCATTGAATATGGCAATGGATATGTTGCACGAGGGTCTAATTGATGAGAAGACAGCTGTTTTGAGAGTTGCTCCTACTCAGTTGGACGAGTTGTTGCACCCAATCCTTAACCCTGCTGCTGAGAAGAAAGGTGTTGTTATTGCACAAGGTCTTCCAGCTGGTCCTGGTGGAGCTGTAGGTAAGATTGTCTTCACTGCAGAGGAAGCTGTTGAGGCTGCTGCAAGAAAAGAGAAAGTAATCCTTGTAAGAGAGGAGACTAACCCTGAGGATGTTGAGGGTATGCGTGCTGCTGACGGTCTTTTGACTGCACGTGGCGGTATGACTT
>JAFQHE010000037.1 GCA_017398125.1 Bacteroidales bacterium | reverse complement strand
TGAAAGAACTTTGCCTTTCCGGTGAGTGCATAGCTGTCAGTGGGAAGGATGCCGAAGTGGGGAGGAATATTGAAGATTTCGGGAAAGATATTTTGCAGTACTGCATTGTTATGGTGTGTTGGGCAGCCTCCTCAAAGGTAAAATTGATGACAAACTCTATGACTATTATACTTTCGGCGAGGAGTTCATCATCAATCTTGCGCAGATGTATGTGCACAAGCTCAATGGTTATGTTACCGACAGCCAGTCTGTAAATGACAGTATCGGAAACGGGGTGGATTACGGGGGCAATGTCGGTGACGGCAAAAATAGTCCGGAAGTGCAGGCTATCCTCGCAGATATGATACTAATGTTGGGCAATTACAAGAGAGAACGCGGTTATGAGGTGCTTGAGGAGGGAAAGGAGGTGAGCAATGCAAATTTGCTCTACAGATGGAGTGTGCTAAAAAAGTATGTGGAGAGCGACCTCTTCTTGAGTGTTGACAAACGCAAGAGCGGAGTCATTGCCGAGCAGGTTTACTATAGCATTGCCGCGGGATTGTCGATGATCTTTGCAACGGCTGTGGCATTTACCTTCCAACAGAAATATGGTAATTTTACAATGCCCCTTTTTGTGGCATTGGTTGTCAGCTATATGCTTAAGGACAGGATAAAGGAGCTTGTGCGTTCGGCATTTGCGAGCAACAGAAAATTGAAATATTTTGACAACAAAACTATTCTGGGAGTAAAGGATACGGTGATTGGCAAAAGCAGGGAGGGTTTTGATTTTATGCCCCAGGCAAAGGTTCCTCCGCAAATCATGGAGATACGTAACCGTTCCATTATTGTTGATGTTGAGAACAGATTGAATCAGGAGAGTATCCTTTTTTATAGAAATCTTATTGAACTGAGCAGGGAGAGGCTGGAGTCCACTTCAAAGTATGGGATTGACGGAATAAACAAGATATTGCTCTTCAACTTCTCCTCCTTTATAAAGAAGATGGACAATCCTCGTGTCAATTATCCTTATGTTAAAATGGGGAATTCTTCAGGAGATACTGGAATTCGGATCGATTCAATAGCTGTAAATAAGATATATTATATAAATTTCATTTTTCAGTTTACCTGCAATGGCGAAGTGTCGCATTACAGGTATAGAGTGATGATGAACAGGGAGGGTATTTTGGGACTTGAGGAGTTGTAAACCGGCCGCTACAAGTCTATATTGATACCCGGCTACAGAAATAATCATACCGCCCATCCGCTATAGATCAGATCCTATGGCAGATGGGCGGTTATAAATATCAGAGCCGGATTGTCTACTCTGTTTTTGTTTCAGATTCGGCAGCAGATTGCTGGGTTTGAGCCTCTGCAGGTTCAGTCATCTGTGCAGCTTCACCCTCTGCCGTTTCAGCAGCAGGTTGGGCTTTCGGTACCTTTGTGATGGCTGCAGCAGGGTCAGCAGCAATGGCTTCAAAGAATTTCTGGGTATATCCTCCATATTGAGGGTTGGCAGGAATTCCACTGCCATGTCCGTTGTCCTTGAAGGTGCCGTCAGGGTTCTGGAGCTTTATGTTGCCATCCATGAATTTTATAAGCAGATATTTGTCAAGTGTCTCCCATCTTCGGAACATCCTCTGGGCAAACATCTCAGACCAGCCTGTAAGGTATTCTTTTACCTCATCAGGCAGTGTGTTGTGAAGTCTCTGGGCTTGCTCATCCACAATTTTTATGATCTCCAATGCTCCGTTTTCATGCTCATCAGCCACTTTCTGAATCTCCGGAGCAAGAAGATTATATCTCAAGTATGCGAACTGTGCAACCCTGTTGAAGAGCCAGAATGCAGAGGTCGGCGAGTAGGTTGTCATGTTTCCGTTTCCTACAGCAAAGCACTCGGGAACTCTCAATGAAGATGAGTATATAGGAGTAAGGCATGAGGTGGCTGCATCATCTACGCCAAACCATAGAATACCGCCAATCTCATCAGGAAGCCAGTTGCGGGCCTGTCCCAATAGCCAGAATCCGGTCTGCTGGGTTGCAATGGCACGCTCAAAGGCAAACTCCTCATCACCTACTGTAAATCCCATAGGACGCCATCTGTATGGGGTCTCAGAGCCTCCGGCTCCAACATCTTTGCGCATATCAAGAGGTGTATCTTCAAAGTGGTCTCGCATAACATCCGCAACCTCTTTAAGGGAGAGCTTGTCATAAGGTTTGATGTAGAGCGGCATTTTGTTCTTTGCGTTAAGACCCAAAGCATAATCAAAATACTCATCTGCATTCTTGTCACCGATTTTTCCTTTGCCAAGAATGTTGAAAGCACTCCATACGCGTGTTTCACAACCTCTCAAAGTCTCATAGCTTGCAGGTGCATATGCGTCACAGAAACTGAACTCTTCATCCTTGCCTTCGAAGAAGCCCATATCTCTGGCAAAATCAATTACATCCTTGTGGTAGATGCAGTTGTCGGGATCATTAAGAGGGAAGCGGTCAATTCTCGAGCAGTTGGCATGAGCTGAAATATAGCCGTCGGGAATACGTACAGCAACCCAAACGGCGCCCTTATTTACGTTTACACCCTTTTTGTTGAGCTTTGTTCCTTTTCCGACCATCTCCATAATCCAAACCTCCTCCTTGTCGGCAATAGAGAAGGTTTCGCCACCTGATGCGTAGCCGTACTCCTCAACAAGTGAGGCCATTACAGAAATTGCTTCGCGGGCGGTACGTGCCCTCTGAAGGGTAATATAAATAAGTGAGCCATAATCTATTATGCCTGTAGTGTCGGTTAGCTCCTCTCTGCCTCCAAAGGTGGTTTCGGTTATTATGAGCTGGTGCTCGTTCATATTTCCCATAGTGGAGTAGGTCTTCTCTATCTGGGCAATATCTCCCATATATTTTCCTGTATCCCACTCAAAAACTTTAAGTATACTGCCTTTTGGAAAGATGCCGGCCGGTGTGTGGTACAACTCTCCATATAGGGTGTGGGCATCTGCAGCATATGTAACCATTACGGAGCCGTCTTTGCTGGCCCCTTTTGTTACAAGAATGTTGGTACAGGCAAATGCATGGGCCACGTTCATAAATAGAAGTGCAACAAGAATTGCAATAAATTTTGTTCCTTTAAGCATATTCACATTGATTTTCAAATAGTTTTATAATTATATATTTTTCTTTAACTTTGTAACCGTTCAGTAGGTGACTGACTCCTACAAATATACTGCTTTTAATTGACAAATTTAAGACAAACTGTTATGGATAAATTATATAAATTTCTTTTCTGTGCACTATTTTCAATGAGTGCTGTTGTTGCATTGGCTCAGGAACAACCCGAAAAGAGCCCGGAACAGATTGCTGCAACTGAGGTTGAGCATTGGGAGAGTTTGCTGGAGCTTACTCCGTCCCAGACGTTCTATGTTGATTCAATACTTACCCATAACTACAAATGTATGTTTGAGGATATAGAGAGGATGAGGGGTATGGGTATGCAGAGCCCCGATACATATAGGGCCGTTCAGGGCAAATGGGTAGAGAAGAATGTGGTTGCCATGAAGGAGGTTCTTGAAGAGCAACAATATATTGCTTACCTTAAAGCTATCGGACGGGGCAAAGAGTATAAAAAGGGCAAAGATGGCCTCTATTACAAGAAAGAGGATCTTGCAAAACAGAAGGATCAGTCAAAATCAAAGAAATAGCAGACCTGTCACATTCAGTCAATATTATAGAACTGCGGTTTTCTCTCCTTGAAGTATACAAGTCTTGAGAAACCGCAGTTTTTGACTATAGCGGCAAACTTCTCAAAATTCTCAGCAAGACGTGTATCTTCATGCGAGTCTGAACCAAGGCTGATGCACTCTCCACCCAACTCCTTGAAACGCTTGATGATGTCGGTGTCGAGGGTCGGGGTGTATCCGTTATGCTCCCTGTAAGTCTTGGTATTTATCTCAAGGGCCTTTCCCTCTTGGGCAAGAAAGCGCAACAATGGGTCAATTGCATCTGAATACTCTCTGTATGTAATATCCTTTACGGGGTATGGTGCGTAACGGGCAATGTAGTCAAAGTGGCCCAGAATGTCAAAATCGCCATATTCAACAGCAGTCCTGTACATCACTTCGTATGCATGGCCGTATGCTTGCCTTGCACTCTTTCCAATGTAATAATCGCCAAAATAGGGGTCTTCACGGTCAATGAAGTGGAGCGATGCAATTACCGAATCAAACTTGTGACGTTGGGTAAACTCCTTTATCTCTTCAAGGCAATGGGGTTGTAACCCCACCTCAATTCCCTTTAAGATGGTTGTTCCATATATCTCCTTTACACGGTCAATCTCCTTGTCACGTTCAATGGGATCGAAGAGAAAAAGATTCTCCTTGTCGCACTCCCTGAGTGGGGCATCTATGTCAAGGTGATCTGTAATTGCAATTGCTGCAAGCCCTTTATGGTTGGCAGCTACAGCATATTGTTCAATTGAAGCCCTGCTGTCGGGAGAAAAGGTGCTGTGGATATGGGTGTCAAAAAATTTCATGGGGCAAAGATAACTACAAAAAGATGCAGGATTTAATATTTTCGTAACAAAATGTGCATAGTTTAGCGCCAATCTATTCAATACCTGACATTAAATTAATCAAATATGGAATTATCAATGATTATTGTCTTCATTGTGGGCTACCTGGCCATTGCAATGGAGCATATTACAAAAATAAACAAAGCGGCTGTTGCCCTTTTGATAACAGCATGCTTGTGGGTGCTGTACGCGCTGATTGCACCTGAGTCTGCTCCTGTGCAGATCCTTCATCAGTTGGGAGAGGTCTCGTCAATTGTATGTTTTATCTTTGGAGCAATGGTGGTTGTAGAGATGGTGGACCGCTATGGCGGTTTTTCACTCGTTGCCCATATCATAAAGGCAAAGAACAGAAAATTATTGTTGCTTATACTCTCCGCGCTGACATTCTTTATGTCGGCAACTCTTGACAATATGACAACAACCATCATTATGATTGCGATAATGTACAAATTGATACAGGATCCTACAGTCAGATTGTGGTTTGCCTCAATGATAGTGTTGGCTGCAAATGCTGGCGGTGCCTGGTCACCTATTGGTGATGTTACTACAATCATGTTGTGGGTAAAGGGTAATGTCACATCTGAGGCAATAATTCCGCATCTTGTTCTGCCAAGTATAGTTTCTCTTGTGGTGCCTTTGCTTTTGTCATTGGGCAAGATAAGCGGCAATGCATTGGATGATCCCAATGCCGGGGCTTTTGAAGAGGGAGAGAGACTCTATCCGCAGGTTACAAGGGTTGAAAAGGCTATAATATCAGCTGTTGGTGTTTTTGGCCTTGTTTCAGTACCTGTTTTCAAGGCTCTTACCGGCTTGCCACCATTTATGGGTGTTCTCCTTGTCATGGGACTCTTGTGGCTTATAACAGAGATAATGTATACAAAACATAAGGAAATAAGCGAGAGCAACAAGCTACGTATTCCAAAGGTTATAAAGGTTGTTGATATACCTACCGTACTCTTCTTCTTTGGAATACTTATGGCGGTAGGAGCGCTTCAGGAACAGGGTATATTGAAGGGGTTGGCTGTAAAACTTGACTCAATGACCCAGAATGTATATGTGGTAACGGGTATAATAGGAGTCCTGTCATCCATAATTGACAATGTGCCGTTGGTAGCTGCTGCTATGGGAATGTATCCGTTGGCAGATCCGGCTTTGGTTGAGGCCGGATCCTATGCGGCGGCATTTGTCCAGAACGGAATCTTCTGGGAATTGCTTGCCTATTGTGCAGGAGTTGGTGGAAGTCTTCTCATTATAGGATCGGCCGCAGGTGTTGTGGCTATGGGCATGACCAAAATATCCTTTGGATGGTATATGAAAAACATAACGTGGAGAGCATTCCTGGGTTATATTGCAGGAATGTTCACCTATATGCTCATGTTCTGACGCTGTTATGAACCTACCTGTTGTTGTTGAGGGCAGCCACTTTCCAGCCCTCTTCAACCTTTACAAGTGAAAGTTGCTTTTCAATTATTGTTTCGCCTCCTGTTGAAATGGAGTCGGTCTGTGGCTTGTTAACAATCGAGTAGTTTACAATTACTGTGTCGTTGTTTTTATATTCACCGACCTCTCCTATTTGGGGTGTATAGTTGCGGGTATGCCTTTTTACCAGCTCTTTGACTTCAGGCGAAAGGCTTTCGAGCTCCTTTACCGCTTCGGTAAGATCCTGACCCAGTTCAGGAGTGCAGAATTCGGCCGCCTTGGCATAATCGGTGGAGAAATAGGCTTTCAAAAAATCTGTGGCAACATCTTCTGGCTTTGGTCCGCTTGAACATGCCTGAAATAGAAGTGCTGCAAATGCTGCTATAAGCAAACTTTTAAAATTTATCTGTTTCATGACTCTCTGTTCTGGTTGTATGTTATAAATCCGTTTGTATCTGTTTTTCTATTTTCCAATTGTCGGCTACTCGCCAATTCCGTTCAATTTCCCGCTCTTACATTTGTGCAATGTTCTCCTGTTGTACGATTTCCGGCACTTGCATTGCGCCGGCCGGACAGCAGGTGTAAAATCACTCTGTAAATGTTACAACTGTTATGCCGGAGCCGCCAAACCTTATATCCTCATCCCTGCACGAATCAACACCGGGAATGGTCTTTATATATTTGCGCAACTCCTCTTTGAGAATACCGTTGCCCTTTCCATGAAGGATCTTCACCTGATCCATTCCAACCATCAGGGCATCATCAATGAATCTGCCTACAATATCAAGGGCATCCATAAGCCTTTCTCCCCTTACATCAATGCTCGGCTTGAAATTCAGTTTCCTCTCGCTCAGACTGGCACTGTGGCCGCTCATCTGTTTGGGCTGTGCTGCCATTGCCTTGCCGAATTCCCTGTTTGAGATGCGTTCAACGGCATCTTTGCCCATTTTGCTCATTATATTCCCGACAGATATGGTTACACTGTTCCCTCCAATCTGCATAACTTCACCGGTAAGGCCGTTGCCCTTTACGCGCACCTTGTCTCCAACTGCCAATGGCCTGTTCTCATCGGAAGCCATCTTTGGAGCATTACCATTTGCAGGCAACTCCGATGAGGCAACAGATGAATCATCATTCAGCCCCTTACGTTTGCCGGCCTCCCTTTTCCGCTCCTCTTTGCGCCTTTTTCGCTCAATAAGCTGCTGCATCTTGGCGGCAATCTTTTTGTCTGATTCACTGTCGGAACCCTCTTTAAGAGATTTGTTGAACTCCTCAAGCTCCTTGCGGACCTGTTTGGTACGCTCTCTCTCTGCCTGTGCCTCCTTGATGCTTTTTATGGTTGCCTCAATCTGCCTGTTGGCCTGCTGGAGAATCTCCTGAGCCTCCTCTTTTGCCTGGGCAATTATCTGTTTCTTGGAGCTTTGTATCTCCTCCAGCTCCTTCTGGTAGCGGTCTGTGATGTTCTCCAGAGTCTTGTCGGTATGCTTGATCTTAAGGAGCTTCTCATCAAGCTGGCGACGGTTCTTTGATATTTTGCGAAGTTGCTTCTCCATATCAACAAAAGAGGTTCCGGCGCGCTGCTCAGCCTCCTTTATAATTGATTCCGGCAGACCGATCTTGCGGGCCAGCTCAAAGGCAAAAGAGTTGCCCGGCAGACCAACCTCCAGCTTGTACAGTGGTTTGATATTGGCTGTGTCAAAGAGCATTGCTCCGTTGATGGCTCCTGTGCTGTTGCTTGCGTAGAGCTTGAGGTTTGTGTAGTGGGTAGTTATTATTCCATAAACACCCTTCTTCTCGATGTTTGCAAGAATGGTTTCGGCAATTGCTCCACCCGCAGCAGGCTCGGTTCCCGAGCCGAACTCATCTATAAGCACAAGTGTATTCCCATTGGCCTGTGAGACCAGCTCCTTCATGTTGGTAAGGTGTGAACTGTATGTACTCAAGTCATTTTCAATAGACTGTTCGTCTCCTATGTCAATGAAAATGTTCTCGAACAATCTGAATTCGCTCACCTCTGAAGCTGGCACCAGCAATCCCCATTGGAGCATATATTGCAGTATCCCCACTGTCTTGAGACAAACCGATTTGCCTCCTGCATTGGGACCCGATATTACAAGTATATGTTTTTGTGGAGTCAGTGTCAGGGTAAGCGGAACAATCTCCTTCTTCTCCCTCTTCAGGGCTGCCTCCAGTATGGGGTGACGCCCTTTAATTATCTTAAGTTCGTTCTCTTGCGAAAGTATGGGCTTTCCGGCCTCCATCTGCATGGCAAGGTAGCCTTTTGCTCTTATAAAATCTATCTCGCCAATGAATCTGGCTCCGGCAATAAGTTCAGGAAGGTAAGGTCTCAAAAAGTCGGAGAACTCCCTCAATATCCTGTAGATCTCCCTCTGCTTTGCAAAATAGAGTTCCTTTACCTCGTTGTTCAATTCTACAACAGCTGCAGGTTCTATGTATACGGTTTTGCCTGTTGCCGATTCATCATATACAAATCCCTGGAGTTTCCTTTTGTTGCCGCTGGCCACCGGAATAAGCATACGGCCATCCCTTACAGATATTGTTGCATCCTCATCTGCTATGCCCTCATCCTGTGCCTTGCGGAGGATTGACTGGATCTTTCGTGAAATTGAATTTTCCTTCTCCTTAATGCTCCGGCAGATGGTGTAGAGTTCGGGTGATGCATTCTCCCTTATCTCTCCGTTCCTGTCGAGGATAAGGTCAAGTCTGCGGCCAATCTCCGGAAAATAGAGGATAGGTTCTGCCATCTTTTTAAGATTAGGATACTGTTCCGGCTTGCATTTGCCGAAGAATGAGAGGATAGAACGCAGGTTCTCCAAAAATGTATTCAGCTTGCGCAGATTTTCAATTGTAAGTACAGACGAGAGGGTCTCAAGAGGTCTGAGATATTCAATGCTGTCGATATACCCTTCAGATGGAAAAGAGGGTTCAAACATGCAGATCAGCCTCATTTCATCTGTAAGGGCGAGCCTCTTCTCTATTGCCTGCGGATTTACAGAAAACTTCTCACGCCCAATACGCTCCTTTGCATAATTGGTGGAACACCTCAATGCAAGGGACTCCTTTATCTTGTCAAATCCCAACTTCTGTTCTATCTTCAAATAATTCTCCATAATACCTCTCAAATACGGGCGAAATAAAAAATAGGCAATTTATAAGTTGTGCAAAGATAAAAAAGTTATACCTTTACATAATAAAATATTTTGAATGCTACCCCCTGAAGGAATTGTTGCCTATATAATATTCATTTTGCTTGCCTATCTTATAGGATCAATTTCAAGCTCCATTCTGCTTGGAAAGGCCATTTATGGCATTGATGTGCGCAAGTATGGCAGCCTGAATCCAGGGGCAAACAACACCCAGCGCATACTTGGGTGGAAGATGGGTCTCGTTGTTCTGGCATTTGACCTGCTCAAGGGTGTAGCGGCGGCTTCGCTTGTATTCTTTTTCCCTTTCAAGCCTGAAACCAACAGTTTTGTAATAACCCAGATTGTATTTGGACTGGCTGCAATTTTGGGGCATATATTTCCGGTTTACCACAACTTCAAGGGCGGCAAGGGTGTGGCGACCCTTTGCGGAGTGCTTCTTGCAATACACCCCTTTGCAGTGCTTATTTGTACAGCAATATTTCTTGTGGTATTTTTCTTTACCAGGTACATATCTGTAAGCGTAATTGCAGCGGTAACCTGTTTCCCTTTTCTTGTAAACTCGCTCTTTGCCTTGTGGCTCGATCCCAAAGAGACACTTGCAATAAAGATATTCAGTATAGTTGTAGGAGTAACTATCTGGCTTACCCATTTGAGTAATCTCAAGCGTCTGTGGCATGGCAAGGAGGAGAAGTTCAAGTTGAAAAAGGCACTCAAGAAGGGAGAGGATGTAGCACAGAGGTAGTACTTTGCGCTCCTTTTCCCAAAATTGTTCATTATGGTTCTTAAACTCTGGAGGGCGGTGGCAGATCTGCTGTTTCCGCGGTGTTGTGAGGTTTGTGGCAGGGAGTTGATGTTAAATGAAAAGTTTCTCTGTCTGGAGTGTTATGCCCAGTTGCCGTTGACCTATTTCTGGAAAATTCAAGAGAATCCCGCGGAGCGCTCATTCTGGGGCCGTGCCCGTATTGAGGGGGTATGCTCCCTTTTTTACTATACAGATTCCTATAAAAAACTTCTCCATTCGCTCAAATACCGTTCAAAAGTAAAGGTCGGTTTGTGGATGGGGCAGATGCTGGGTTCCAGAATACCCTTCCCGACAGATTACATCATACCAGTTCCGCTCCATTGGCGCAAGCAGTGGCTCAGAGGCTACAACCAGTCTGAAATCATTGCAAGGGGCGTGGTAAAGGGTATCATCTCCCGAAGTGATGCTTTGCATGGAGCAGAAGATGTTGCGGATATGCCGGGGTGTGGTTTGTCGGGAAGCTCTATTGAAAGGAGATGTGAAAGTGTAAAATCTCCCAAAATAGTTACAGACCTGCTCCAACGCCGGATCTTTACACAAACCCAGACACATAAGGATCGGCTTGGAAGATGGCAAAGTGTAAGCCGCGCCTTCAGACTCAATCCTGCTTCTCTTGCAAAGTATGATCTCAACGGCAAAAAAATCCTGCTCATCGATGATGTGCTCACTTCAGGCGCAACCCTCGATGCCTGTGCCAACCTGCTGCTCGCCCATTATGACTGCAAGATCTATATTGCAACATTGGCGTATGTGGAGTGAAAACTTTGCACCTAATCTTATACAGGTTTCTCAAAAAAATAAATTATATTTGAAAAAATTAAAATTAACAATATGAGAAACTGGAAGTTTAATACACTTAGAGCTGTATCTGTACTGGTTCCTGCAATGGCATTATACAACGGTTGTGCAGAAAACAAAAGTAATCTGCTGGCAGATCCTGTAAAAAACAAAGACGGCAAATACAACATCATATTCCTTACTACAGACCAGGAAAACTATATGAGAACATATCCTCAGGGAAGTAACTATCAGGCGAGAGAGAGGCTAAGAAAAATAGGAACTTCCTTTGAGAAGCACTATGCTTGCTCAAATGTTTCAACATCTTCCCGATCTGTAATCTACACTGGAAGACACGTTACCGAAACCCTTATGCTAGACAACTCCAATATCACTTGCCAGCCAAATATGAGCAAAGATCTTAAAACTGTGGGAGATATGATGCGCGAGGCAGGATATTATACTGCATATAAAGGGAAATGGCATATTTCTGAAGGCGATACTTCTTTGGAAGAGTACGGTTTTGCAGACTGGACAGAAGGAGATATGTATGGTGCTCCACTTGAAGGATTCAACCACGATGCAACTATTGCAGAAAACTCCATAAAATGGATGGAAGAGAAAGGAAAAAATCTGAATAAAGAGGGCAAATCCTTTTTCCTTGCAATCAACTTTATAAACCCTCACGACATTATGTACTTTAATGAAAGTGGTGGTGGAGATTTTGGACAGGCAACAGCTGCACCAGATGTTCTTGTATACAAAACATCTTACCAGACGCCAGTCTCCCCTACTTGGAACGAGCCATTGGATAAAGAGGGCCGTCCAAGCTCACATAGAGAGTATACACTTCAATGGGAAATTGCCACCGGCAAAAACCCATCATCGGAGACAGGATGGAAAACATTCCAGGATTATTATTTCAATTGCATCCAGGATTGTGACAATTATATGCTAAAGGTGCTTGATTACCTTAAAGAGAATGACTTGCTAAAGAATACAATTATTGTTTATACATCTGACCACGGTGAGATGCTGGGCAGTCACGGAATGAAAGGCAAGAACGGCAACATATATGAAAACAATATTCATGTTCCACTTGTAATTTACCATCCTGAGTATCCTGGCGGACGCTCTTGCAATCACGTAACATCTCATCTTGATCTTGCTCCTACATTTGTAGATATGGGAACAGAGACTAGTACAGAAGAGACAGAAATTACAGACGGAATTAAAGGATATAGCCTTATGCCTGCAGTTAATAATCCGGCAACTGATGTGCGCAACGGAAGCGGAGCTTTGTTTGTGTACGATATGATCTCTATGATGGATAAAGATGCAATTGTAATACCGGTCTCTCAAGACAAGGTTAGCATTAAAGTTGACCTAAGCAAAAAAGGTTACTTGAGAGGTATTATTACAGAAGATTACAAATTTGCAAGATATTTCTCTCCACTTAATTTTAATACTCCAACCAATATTGAATCTCTGTATTCACAAAACGAGGTTGAGCTGTACAAAACAGATACAGATGAGACAGAGAACCTTGCATGGCCAAAAGGGAACAACAAGGAGCTTGTAGAGTCTTACAACAGCAAACTGAATGCCCTTATAGAGAAAGAAATTGGGACAGACGACGGAAGAGAGACTGATAATTTTATTGGAGGTTTAAAATCATATGCCAAATAACAGCCATAGGCACTATGCAGTTGTGGTAAAGCCGGTAGGCTCTTCTTGTAACCTTTGTTGTGATTACTGCTATTACCTGAACAAAGAATCGGGGAACAGTAGCGGTATAATGAGTTACGATGTGCTGGAAAACTATATTAGGCAAATTATTTCCATTCACGGAAAAATGGCTGAAATAGAGTTTGCCTGGCATGGAGGAGAGCCCACAATAGCAGGTATTCCTTTTTACCAAAAAGCTTTGGAACTGCAGAAAAAATATGGGCATAACAGAAAAATCCTGAATACATTACAAACTAACGGCACTCTTATTAATGATGAGTGGTGCCGTTTCTTTGCAGAAAACAATTTTAGAATTGGAATTAGCATAGATGGGCCAGAGCATATTCATAATGTCTACAGAAAAGATTCATTTGGCAAAGGCACATTCTCTAAGGTTATGGAGGCAGTAAACCTGTTCCAAAAGCATAGCGTACAATACAACACCTTAACTACTGTTAATGCGGCAAATTCCAATTACGGTAAAGATATTTATGAATTTCTCCGCACAATCTCAGTTTTTATGCAATTCCTTCCTGTAGTTGAATGTATTAATACAGAGAACAAGCTAACCATTCCGCCAGGTATAGATACACCTCCTATTGTTAAAGCAAGGGAATTTGCTCCATTCAATGTATCGGCTGAGGGGTATGGAAAATTCCTATGTGAGGTATTTGACTTGTGGCTTAAAAAAGATCTTGGGAAAAGATTTGTGCAAATAATAGAATCAACTGTTGGAAACCTTACAAGACGCCCTGCCGGATTGTGTGTGCACGAATCTGTTTGCGGCCACTGCGCTGTAGTGGAAAAAAGTGGCGATGTTTACCGTTGTGACCGCTTTGTATTTGACCAGTACAGAATTGGAAACATTATGCACAATAATCTTGAGCAAATGATGGAGAGCAACCGCGCATTTGGCGAGTACAAATTGGAAAGTCTTCCTACTGAATGTTTGCATTGCAGTGTTGCCAACCTTTGTTTTGGAGGGTGTCCCAAAGACCGCATTCTTGAGCAGATGACCATTTACGGAGTGGAACGCAAGAACTATCTTTGTAAAGGATACAAACATTTCTTCCAACACGTAAAATCATCGGGAATAGTATAAACCAAAGGCTGCTGCACCAGAAGTTCCATACAAAAGACTGCATTCTTACTACAGCTGTCATCTCAACAAATTCTGCAATAATAATAGAGTTATACCACACTGCAGTAGAACTTGTCAATAGAATTGAAAAAGCTGATTTTCACGGAAATACTCTTTCGATAAAGATTAAATTCAATGATTTTTCCCAAATAACGCGCTGCATAACCCAATCAAAAGAGCTGAGAGATCTGCATGTGATACTTCCAATA
>JAFQHE010000036.1 GCA_017398125.1 Bacteroidales bacterium | reverse complement strand
TATGCTTAAAAAAATTTAAAAAGGCTGAAATGTACCTGAACAGTTGCTTTCCAATTTATAGAAAGTCTATCATTTTGTAAAGAAGGCAGAGATTCCTTTTATGTATTGGAAGAGTGGGGATTTGAGAAAATCAATTACATTTGCATATAATCTTAATTTTTATGAAAATACTCTTTTTATCACTATTGCTGCCAGCGGCAGTATTAATCACATCTTCCAACAATAAAGAGATGGAACTGAAAGAATTGCTTACAAAAATTGAAAATGAGGTAAAACCCCTCAGGACAGAATCCAACATTGCCATGTGGAACGGAAGTATCTCGGGCAATGAGGAGGATTTTGCAAAGAGTGCCCAGGCACAGGAAAAAGTAACTGCATACCTTTCCGACAAGGAGATATTCAGTCAATTGAAATCATTTAAGGAGAGCGGAAAAATCAAGGATCCTGTTTTGGTGCGCCAACTTGATGTTGTCTACAACCAATTTCTCGCTAACCAGGCAGACATTGCCCTTCTCAACAAGATCATTTCAAAATCAACCAATCTTGAGAGAATGTACGGAGAATATAGGGCAAGCTTGAATGGCAAAAGCATAACAGACAATGATGTTGAAAATATTCTCCGCACCTCTACAGACAATAATGAACTTAAAGCTGTATGGGAATCACATAAAGGAATTGGAAGAGTTGTTGAGAAAGAGCTGATAGAACTTGTTAAAATGAGAAATCAAGTAGCCCAGTCATTGGGATTTGACAACTACCACTCAATGTCGCTTGAACTGTCGGGACAAGATCCAAAGCAGATTACTGCAATTCTTGATGAACTTGACTCTCTTACAAGAGATGCCTTCTCACAATTGAAGGATGAAATGGATGAGGCGTTTGCAAAACGTTACAAAGTAAAAAGAGAGGAGTTGATGCCTTGGCACTATCAGGGCAGATATTTTCAGGAGGCACCTAACCTCTACCCTATTGACATTGACAAATTCTATGAAGGAAAGAATCTGGAGAAACTCACTGCAGATTTTTATCATTCAATTGGTCTTGACATTAATAAAATGATGTCAAAGAGTTCTCTATATCCACAAGAGGGCAAGAACCAGCATGCATTCTGCATCGATATTGATGGAGACGGTGATGTAAGGGTTCTTTGCAACCTTGCATCCAATGAACAGTGGATGGGTACAATGCTTCATGAATTCGGTCATGCTATTTATGCACAGACACATGATGAAAACAGGTCACTTCCATACTCTTTGAGGGATGCGGCACATATCTTTACCACTGAGGCTGTTGCAATGATTTTCGGACGTCTTTCAAGAAATGCAGCGTGGATGCAGAAGAGCCTTGGCCTTACTGATGAACAGAAGGAATCTATTGAAGAAGAGTGTTTCAAATCTTTGCGCTTGCAACAGGTTGTATTCAGCCGTTGGGTACAGGTTGTTTACCGTTTCGAGAAGGAGATGTATGCTAATCCCGACCAGGACCTTAACGGTTTATGGTGGAATCTTGTAGAGAAATACCAACAGATACGCAAGCCGGAGGGAAGAAACGAGCCTGACTACGCAACAAAGATACACATTGCACTATATCCTTGCTACTATCACAATTATCAACTTGGAGAGATATTTGCGTCACAGATGCACAACTATATTGTTACAAACATCTCAAAAAGCAACGATATGAAGAATGAGTGCTACTGCGGCAACAAGGAGATAGGAAAATGGATGAGCGAAAAGATATTCTCTCCAGGAATGTTGCTTGAGTGGGACAAGTTCATTGAAAATGCAACAGGCGAAAGACTTACTGCAAAGTATTATGCAGAACAGTTTGAATTTGACGTTGCAGAGTAGATGACAAAAAAAAGAGGGAGTTATTCATACTCTCTCTTGGAACTCAAAAATATCAGATGCTGTCCGGCGAGGTAGTGGCAACAGAACCACATCTCGGGCAGCATCTTTTGCTACGCTCTCAAGTGCTTGAAATGCTGATTTTACAGCTATACTTGGAGTATTGTTGTTCTCACTCAAATGGCACAGAAAAATATGGCTCATCTCTTTATGCCTCGCTCTTCTTATAATGGAGCAGGTCTGTTCATTGCTCAGGTGTCCATTGCCTTTTGTTATTCTCAACTTGAGTTCCGGCGTATATCCTCCTCCAAGAAGCATATCAAGATCATAATTGCTTTCAAGGATCAAGGCGTTGCACTTTGACGAATATTTTACAATATCATCAGTAATATTGCCTGCATCCGTTACAAAGGTAAATTTGACTCCATAGAATTCAATGTAGTAACCGACAGTCTGGGTTGCATCATGAGGCACGACAAATGGAATGAACCTGATATTTTCGTCATAAACATTAAACTGGTCAAGAACTGTTTTCCTTACACATCCTCCCAACTTTCCGCGGGTACAGAAATGATTGCTCAATGCTGTATGGAGCCTCTCTGTAGCGTAAACAGGAATATCTACCCTGTCGGCAAGAATACCTAAACTTTTAATATGGTCAATGTGGTCATGGGTAACAAGCACAAACTTGATTGTATTCATAGGAATGCCCCTCTCCAACAACCTCTTCTTGATGGTTCTTGGACCTATCCCGGCATCAATGAGCAGGCCGGTATATTCATTTCCTATGTAATAGCAGTTGCCGTTGCTTCCACTTGAAAGACTCACAAATTTAACCATCAGTCCTACTCAAATATTTGTTAAGTTCCTCTTCAAGGTTTGTATTTACATCATAAAACATTGTCTTGAAACCGAGCCTTGATGCTGCCTCAATATTAGCTGGTGCATCATCAATAAAGAGACTCTCTTCCGGAACCAGACCTCCTTTGCTTATAACCTCTTCATAAATTTCATTGCCTGGCTTCATCTTGTTCATTCTGAAAGAGAGAAAACAGTGTTCAAAGACTTCATCCACACTCATGCCGCTGATCTTCTCAAACATCTCTGCTGACTTTTGCCAACATATATTGTTATTGTTGCTCAAAACATACAGATTGTATCTCTCTTTAAGTGCAAGCAACATCTTTACCTTATACTCAGGAATCCCCTCAAGAAACTCATATAAGGCAAATTTCACGTCGTCGTCAGTAACATTCTCTTTTGAAGATAATTCTTTGACATTCCTGCAAAATTCAGCATCTTCTATATCACCATTTTCATAGGCAGCAAAAAATCCTTTCTGAAGGTATGGAGTAAGATACTCACTGAAATTGCTTACACCAACAACATTGTCAAAGGCATCAAGACATCTCTCCTTATCCAAGGTCAGAATAACTCCCCCCCAATCAAATATCAAATTTTTAATCATTGCCACAATTTTAGTCCAATCTTGAAATAAGTTCAGTAAAGAGTCCGGTCATCCTATCTGCTGCTGCATCAGCTGCCTTAACCACATCTTCACCATCATTATAGAAATCATCGGCATAATCGTCATGCGCCTCATTGGTAATAACCGACATGCCAAATACAGGTATTGAAGAGTGGCGTGCAACAATAACCTCAGGAATGGTAGACATTCCCACTGCATCAGCTCCAATTGTTCTGAAGAATTTATACTCAGATGGTGTTTCGTATGTTGGACCTGTACTTGCAAGGTAAACACCCTCTTTGAGTTCAATATCCTGTTTGGATGCAATCTCTTTGGCAAGTTTGATTATTGCCGGTTCATATGGACGTGTCATATCGGGGAATCTTGGTCCAAATTCATCAAGATTTTTGCCAATCAATGGATTGGGCAGCAAATTGATATGATCCTTAATTATCATAAGGTCGCCCACATGAAAATCAAAATTTACACCACCTGCAGCATTTGATACAAACAGATACTTGATACCCAAGAGTTTCATTACTCTTATTGGAAGTGTAACCTGCTCCATAGGATAGCCTTCATAATAGTGGAACCTTCCCTGCATTGCAACAACAAATTTGTTACCAAGTGTACCTGCAATTATATTCCCTTTATGGCCGGTAGCAGTTGATACGGCAAAATTAGGAATATCCTTATAAGGTATTATTATCTGATTATCAATTGAATCGGCCAGTTTGCCGAGTCCGCTGCCAAGTACAATTCCAGCAAAAGGTATCTTTCCATTCAATCTGGACTTTACATAATCCGCAGCATCATAAATTCTTTTCAATCTCTCTTCTACTTGCATATTCCCGACAGTTTAATTAATCAGTTTCTTATATAATCTGTTTACATTTTCCAATATCTCAGCCTCTGTGGCAACTTTTCTCTTCTCCATTATGATTTTACCATTACAGATAACTGTCTCTACACATGAGCTGTTGGCCGAATATATGAGGTTAGCAAGGAAATTGATGTTTGGAGTAAAGGCATAACTGTCAATGTCAATGATACAAAGATCGGCCAATGCGCCCACTTCAATTTTTCCGGTATTCAGTCCAAGAGCTTTTGCTCCATTAGCAGTAGCGCAATCCATAAGCTGGTCAAGAGGCATTGCGGCAGGATCATAATTGATGCCTTTCTGAAGCAGAGCGGTTGTTTTCATCGCCTCCAACATGTCAAGATTGTTAGAGGATGCACAGCCGTCAGTACCCAAACAGACTGTCAGACCTGCATCGTGGAATTTTTTGTATTTGAAGTTATACCCTGAAGCAAGCTTGAGATTTGAATTGACATTATGGACAAGTTTTACATCATTGTCTGCCAAAATTTTAATATCCTCATCATCAATCCATACGCAATGTGCAGCAATCATTTCGGGACCAAGAATTCCCAACTTTTCGCAATATCGTACCGGAGTCATACCATGCTGGTTAATTGAGTCGATATTCTCCTGTTGGGTCTCAGAAAGATGCATATGTACAAGCAGATTGTGTTCACGTGCAAAATTGCTGGCCCATTTCATGCTCTCGGCACTTACACTATATGGAGCATGGATAGCAATGGCAAACCTGTTCAAATCGCTCCAGTTTTGACTGAGCTTGAATATTTTTTCGCACTCGACTTTCAAATTAGCGGCCTTCTCCTTATCATGAAGATCAAGAATTACATATGGATTCAAGGAACGCAATCCCATCTCGGCAATCGCCTTTACAGCAGTATCTATCATCCAATACTGGTCATTGAAACATGTTGTTCCGGTCTTCAACATCTCAAGACAGGCCAACTTGGTTCCCCAATATATCATCTCCTCATCAAGACGCGGCTCAATCTTCCATATCATTGCAAGCCACTCCTGGAGTTGAGAATCTTCATTAACACCTCTCATTAGCGTCATTGCACTATGTGTATGCATATTAATAAGACCTGGAATAACTGCCTTTTTAGTTCCATCAATCAATTTGAGAAGACCTTCTCCTTCAAAATCAGACATATCAATATTATTCTCAATTCTGGAAATGATATTGCCTTCTATCAGTATGTCCTTTGGGACTCCGTTGCAGAGTATATTCTTGACGAGTATTCTTTCCATAAAAAATATTTGAATATATTTTTCAAAGATAGTGATTTAATTAATAAAATATTTACCTCATATATCTACCGACACAATTTTAATGCTATTTTTACATTAAAAATTGATATATGAATATAACTTGGCTGGATATTAATGCATCCTATTCCCACTCATCTCTTGCTCTGCCTTCACTTGAAGCGCAGCTTCAGTCCCAAACCAGAAGCGGATGTAAAATTGAAGTAGTGTCAGGAACCCTGAAAACACCTGTAGACGACGTGTTGATGGAGACTATTGAATCAAATCCAGACTATATTCTTGCAACTGCCTGGTTATTCAATGTCAAATATCTTCTCTCAATTCTTTCAAGAATTCACTCGATTGACAAAAATATAAAGATAGTGCTTGGCGGTCCAGAATTTATGGGCAATAATTTTGAATTTCTGTCGGGAAACCCATATGTAACAGCAGTATTCAAAGGTGAAGGTGAAGAGATATTCAACGAATTCATCAAAATGGTTTCTCAAGATCCAGCTTCTCTTGAATGGCGGAAACTGGAGGGATTTGAATATATTGAAAACGGCAGATACCACTTAAAAAAGAGTGCTGTGGTTAGAGAGTTCCAGAAACTCATACCGCCTGAAAGTTCACTTTTCTTCAGATGGGACAAGGCATTTGTACAACTTGAAACATCAAGAGGGTGCTTCAACAGTTGCCGCTTCTGCGTAAGCGGAATAGATAGCGCAAGCATACAGGATCTTGATATTGAGCAAATCAAAATCAGGCTTGATAATATATGCAGCAAAGGCATCAGGGAGATACGCATCCTGGACAGGACTTTCAATGCCAACAGTAAAAGAGCGGTTGAAATGCTTACATTATTTGAAGAGTACTACGGAAAACTCAAGTTTCATATTGAGGTTCATCCGGCACTACTCTCGCCAGCTGTGAGAAATAAACTTGCAAATATTCCAGAGGGGTTACTGCATATAGAGGCAGGGATACAGAGTCTTGATGAAACAGTACTTGTGAATTGTGCAAGAAAAGGTACATCAAAACAGTCAATTGAGGGGTTGAAATTCCTTCTTTCAACCGAAAAATTTGAAGTCCACACAGATTTCATTGCCGGGTTGCCAGGGTACACGTTTGACATGCTCCTCTCTGATGTAAAGAGAATGATTGCAATCTCGCCTGATGAAATTCAATTGGAACTGCTCAAACTTCTTCCCGGGACACATTTCAGAATATACTCAGAAAGATATGGGATTTCATTCTCACCAGAGCCACCTTATGAGGTATTGAAAAGCGACTCATTATCATATAAGGAGACGGTGTTGTGCAAAGTACTCTCAAAAATCATTGAATATTGGTACAATGACAGCAGTTGGAGGAGCACATTCAGAAAGATTGTCATCTCAGACGAGAGATTCCTGGAGGATATGCTCATGGAACTCTTTGCATCACCATTCCATGAGACTTTGCACAGCTTTGAATCAAAATCCATGTTGCTTTATCTATTCTGCAAAAAACACTATCCCGAGTATACCGACCACATTGTACTGAATTGGGTAATGTGCGGCCTTTCATTGAAAAAAGAGCCGGCATCCCAGGTGAGACACTGGAATATAAAGGATATGGAACAAATTTCAAATCCATTGTTTGACCCGGTAAAACGGACAAACAGCTACTATTATTTTGATTCAGACAATACAAGATACTGGTTCACATTCAACAAAAGTGAGGAGAGATGTAAACCGATAAAATTCCATCAAGAAAATATAAATAATTGTAAGCAGAAAATTTAAATTAATTATTTTTTGTAATTAATATTTGATATTTGTAGTCATTTTATTATCTTTGTTCAATTCTAATCAATATAATCAGATAAAATGGTAACAGAACAATTGATATCACCTAAAAGCATTGTAGTTGTTGGAGGGTCAGAAGATACCACCAAACCTGGCGGCAGTGCTCTTAAAAATTTGATAAACAACAGATACTCTGGCAAATTATATGTCGTAAACCCAACAGCAGAGAATGTGCAATGGCAAAAGACCTATAAATCTGTAGAGGAGTTGCCACAGGTTGATTGTGCAATTCTTGCCATTCCTGCAGCAATGTGCGTACCTGCTGTAAAGGAATTGTGCGCCAACAAGGGATGTAAGGCAATTATCATTTTTTCAGCAGGTTTTGGAGAAGATGGTCCTGAAGGAGCAGCGCTTGAAAAAGAGATTGTGTCAATTGTTAACCAGTATGGTGCATCTCTTATCGGGCCAAATTGCATTGGAGTGATTACAGAGAGATACGCAGGTGTGTTTACACAACCTACATCAAATATATCGCCAGATGGAGTTGATATAATATCAGGATCTGGTGCAACTGTAGTCTTCATTATGGAGGCTGCAATAAGAATGGGACTTAAATTTGCAAATGTCTTCTCTGTTGGCAATAGCGCACAACTTGGTGTAGAAGATATACTTGAATACTTCGACAACAACTATATACATGGCAAGAGTTCTCCAGTAAAACTTCTATATATTGAGAACGTATCAAATCCTCAAAAACTTTTGAAACATGCAAGATCGCTTATTTCAAAGGGCGCGAGAATTGCTGCAATCAAAGCCGGTTACAGCGAGGCAGGCAGCAGGGCCGCATCATCACACACAGGAGCTCTTGCAACACCTGATGTTGCCGTTAATGCACTGTTCAAGAAAGCAGGCATTATAAGGGCATACGGAAGGGAAGAGCTTGTGAATATAGCCTCTGTACTTTCGCTTCCTGCACTGAAGGGCAAAAAGGTGGCAATTGTAACGCATGCAGGCGGTCCGGCAGTAATGCTGACAGATGTTCTCAATACCAACGGTGTGGATATTCCTCATATCGCCGGAGAAAAGGCTGATGAATTGCTTCAGAAGCTCTTTAAAGGATCTTCTGTAAGCAACCCTATTGATTTTCTCGCTACAGGAACGCCACAGCAGCTTGACTATATACTTGAAGCTTGTGAGAACCAGTTTGATGTTGATGCTTCTGTTGTAATATTTGGCAGTCCGGGACTTACAGATGTCTACCCTGCATACGAGGTGTTGCATAAAAGAATGAACCAGTCAAAGAAACCTATCTACCCAATCTTGCCTTCAGTAATCAATGCAGGTGAGGCAATTGACAAATTCCAGAAAAAAGGTGGCGTTTCATTCAATGATGAGGTATCATTCGGCAAAGCATTTGTAAAAGTTGCTAACAGTATCCGCTTCCCTGAGGCTGAACAGTTCAATGATATTGATGAAGTTGCCATCAGAAAGGTAATTGACTCAAATAATGAAGGATACATCTCGCCTGAGCAGATTCAGAAGCTACTTGATGCTGCCGGAATCAATAGAGTGAAAGAGTTTGCAGTAACTTCATTGGAGCAGGCGAAAATCTCCATGAAAGAGATTTCATACCCAGTAGTAATGAAAGTTATTGGTCCACTTCATAAAACAGATGTCGGTGGAGTTGTATTGAATGTAAAGGATGATAGCACACTTTGCAAGGAATTTGACAGGTTAATGTCGATTAAGGATGCAACAGGTGTTCTTATACAGCCGATGCTAAGTGGAACAGAGGTATTTATTGGAGCAAAAAAAGAGGGCAACTTCGGCACTCTTGTAATGTGCGGTCTTGGCGGAATATTCATTGAAGCCCTAAAGGATGTGCAGACAGCTTTGGCTCCAGTTTCCTGTCAGGAGGCTGATGATATGATAAAATCTTTAAAAGGCTACAAGATCATAAAGGGTGTCAGAGGGTTGGAAGGTGTGAATGAAGAGGCCTTCAATGAGACTGTAAGAAGAGTATCTGCACTATGTAAAATTGCACCTGAAATAGCAGAGATGGACTTGAATCCTCTATTGGGTAACAGTAATGGTGTTGTAGCTGTTGATGCAAGAATCAGAATTGAGAAATAACAATTATACTCAAAGTGATGTTAAAGGAGAAATTCAAAAAGATTTCAGATTGGTTCAACAATTTGTCCCCAACTTCACAAGGGATGATTGTCCTTGGCATTATACTTATAATAGGTATAATCATCAGATGGGATTACATACTTGACGAGGTGATGAGGGGATTCGGATTTTTCAGTGGAAATTAACAATTAAATAATATAAAAAATGGCAGTAAAAGGAGCTATAGTAGTAGACATTGAAAAGTGTAAGGGTTGCAGTGTGTGCATTGCAAATTGCCCTACAAATACAATTGCACTTTCAAATGAGGTTAACGGCAAAGGTTTCAACTTTGCTATAATGGCTAATCCCGACAATTGTACAGGCTGTACAAATTGTGCAACAGTATGTCCTGATGCAGTTATTACAGTTTATAGAGTAAAAATTTAAAAAAATATACAATGGCTGAAAAAATATTGATGAAAGGAAATGAAGCCATAGCATACGGCGCTATCAGATGTGGTTGCGACGGTTACTTTGGCTACCCAATTACTCCGCAGTCTGAGGTAATGGAGACTTTGATGGTTGAGAAGCCTTGGGAAACAACCGGAATGGTTGTTCTTCAGGCAGAGAGTGAAACATCATCCATTAACATGCTGTATGGTGGAGCTTGCACAGGAAAAAAGGTTATGACATCTTCAAGCAGCCCGGGAATAAGCCTTATGTGTGAAGGTCTGACCTATCTTGCAGGAGCTGAACTACCATGTCTTGTAGTCAACGTGATGCGTGGAGGTCCGGGACTTGGAACAATCCAACCATCACAATCAGACTACTTCCAATGTGTAAAGGGCGGTGGACATGGAGACTACCACATGATCATCCTTGCACCGGCATCAGCGCAGGATATGTATGATTTTGTAGATGAAGCGTTCAATCTTGCATTCAAATACCGTAACCCTGCCATGATTCTTTCAGATGGAGTTATTGGTCAGATGATGGAGAAAGTGGAGATGCGACCTATGAAACCAAGAAGAACAACAGAGGAACTTCTTGCTGAATGCGGTTCGTGGGCCCTTACAGGAAAAACTCCAGATAGAAAAAGAAATCTAATCACCTCGTTGGCACTTGAACCTCATATAATGGAGGCTCATAACCAAAAGCTTCAGGCCAAGTATAGGGAGATTGAGGCAAATGAGGTAAGATACAGCACATACAAGGCAGAAGATGCCGAGCATCTTATTGTTGCTTACGGCAGTGTGTACAGAATTTGTGAGAGTGTTGTCGATATGGCCCGTGAAAAGGGAATAAAAGTTGGTATTCTACGTCCTATCACTCTATATCCTTACCCTGAGAAAGAGCTTGATGCTCTGGTTCCTCAAATGAAGAGTATACTTACAGTTGAAATGAGTGCTGGCCAAATGGTAGAAGATGTCAGACGTATTGCCAATGGCAGAGTGCCTGTAAACTTCTATGGACGTTTTGGCGGAAGCATTCCATCTCCTGAGGAGATTCTTGAAGCATTGGAAAACTATATTAAATAAGCAGGTTATGGATATAAAAGATATAATTAAACCGGAAAACAAAGTATACGGAAAAACTCCGTTGCTTACTGATGCCGTAATGCACTACTGCCCCGGCTGTACTCATGGTGTGGTACATAAAATAATTGCAGAGGTGATTGAGGAGATGGGAATTCAGGACAAGACTATCGGTATCTCACCTGTTGGTTGCGCTGTCCTTGCATACAACTATATTGACATTGACTGGGAGCAGTCTGCGCACGGTAGGGCTCCTGCCCTTGCAACTGCAACCAAGAGATTGAATCCTGAGAAGTATGTCTTTACATATCAGGGCGATGGTGACTTGGCTTCAATCGGTTGCGGTGAGGTTATGCATGCATGCAACAGGGGTGAGAATATTGTGATCATCTTCATCAATAATGCAATTTACGGTATGACCGGAGGCCAGATGGCCCCTACTACCCTACTTGGTCAGGTTACAGCTACTACTCCATACGGAAGAAGGGCCGATTTGAATGGTTATCCTATGAAGATTACTGAGATTGTAGCCCAATTGGAGGGAACTTGCTACGTAACCAGACAATCTGCACAGAACCCTGCTGCTGTTAGAAAGGCTAAAAAAGCGATCCGTAAGGCATTTGAGAACTCAATGATGAACAAGGGCACCTCTTTCGTGGAGATTGTGAGCACATGTAATTCGGGTTGGAAACTAACTCCTGTCAAAGCCAACAAATGGATGGAGGAAAATATGTTCCCATTCTATCAGCTTGGAGACATTAAAGACAGATAATCAGTAACCTTAAATATAAAAGCAATGAAAGAAGAAATAATTATAGCAGGATTTGGCGGTCAGGGAGTATTGTCTATGGGTAAAATCATTGCATATTCCGGCATTATGCAGGATATGGAGGTTACCTGGATGCCCTCTTATGGACCTGAAATGAGAGGAGGTACTGCAAATGTCACTGTAATTGTAAGTGAGAACAAGATCAGTTCACCTATTCTCAGCAAATGTGATACGGCAATCATTCTCAACCAGCAGTCGATGGATAAATTTGAGAATATGGTAAAACCGGGTGGTCTGCTGATCTATGACCCTAATGGAATCACACGCCATCCAGAGAGAAAAGATATTAATATCTGTTCAATTGAGGCGGCTGAAGAGAGTGCAATAATGGGCAACACAAAAGCTTTCAATATGATTGTCTTCGGAGCATTCTTGAAGAAAAAGCCAATTCTTACAATGGAAAATGTAATTAAAGGTATTAAGAAATCAATTCCTGAGAGACATCACCACCTGATTCCTATGAATGAACAGGCAATTATGGTAGGTATGGAAAAAGTAAAGGATATACAGACAATCCAGTAAAGCTGTCGGGAAAAAAAATATTGGGGAGATGCATCTGCACTCCCCTTTTTTATTGTTTATATTATTGCAGAATTTAAAATATCTATTATCTTTGCGAAGATAATTCATTAATATGAATGAGCAGAGCCAAATAGTAATTAACAGACTTAAGGGGCATATTGAGACAATTATTTCCTCTTATGAGGTTGCTGTGTTTGAAAAGAGGGAACTGGAGGCGAAGTTGAATGATACGAAAGAGAAGCTGGCTACTGCGCAACAGGAGTTAGAAACAAGTAAAAGGACAGTTAAGGAGTTAAAAGAGAAAATAGATATGTTACAGTTGACGAATGCCTTCAGGGGCTCGTCACAGGATGTAAAGGAGGCCAAGCAGAGAATTGCCAGGCTCGTTAGAGAGATAGATAAATGCATCTCTCTATTAAATGACTGATAATGAAGCAAAAAATTAAGATAAATATTGCTGATAGAATTTATACGCTTACAATTGAGTCCACCAGAGAAGAGGCCATGCGTAAGGCTGTAAAGAATATCAATGAGGCCATCAATAAGTATAAATCAAGAATGTCAAACATTGACGAAGTTGATGCCTTGTCTATGGTAATATTACAATATGCTATGAGTCTTGTAGAGATAGAACAGAAAGATGAAGTAGGTTCTGTCATGAATGAACTCGGAGCTTTGAACAAACAATTGGAAGATTACATTCAGTCGTCTGGCCGCTAGACAATTGCTCTTTGCGAAAATCAACATTTTAAACAATACCGGGTGAACCGGCTGACAAAAACAGGCCTAGGTGACCCTTCGGGGGATTCCATTTTTGGGACGTTGGAAGTTTGCGTCTTTAACCGGAGCCCAAATCTTATTCTATAAGGTTTTCAGAAAACAGCTTTGTCTGGCGGTCTTTTTTAAGAACTAACACACTATATATATATTTAACATGGGAACGCTAACAATAATAATTTTGTCATTGCTTGGAGCAATTGCAGGATTCGCTGTAGGATACTATGTTGTGAACAACGTAGTATTAAAGAAGAAGAAAGAACAGGCTCTAAAGGATGCTGCTCTGGAGGGTGAAAATATTAAGAAAGAGAAGATATTTCAGGCAAAAGAGAAGTTTCTGCAGCTAAAGACTGAGCATGAGCAGTTCATCAATGAAAAAAACAATCAGATCCAGCAGATAGAGAATAAGGTTAAACAAAAGGAACTAATTGTCAATCAACAGAATGCTGATTTGAATAAAAAACAGAATGAGATTGACAAGATAAAGGAAAATCTTAATCATCAGCTTGCTATTGTGAACAAGAAATCAGAAGAGTATGAAAAACTCAAACAACAGGCTATTGAGAAGATTGAGAGCATTGCCGGAATGACTGCAGCTGAAGCTAAGGCACAATTGGTACAGACAATGAAGGATGAGGCAAAAACAGAGGCAATGTCTTACATCAATGATGTTATGGACGAGGCCCGCCTTACTGCATCTAAAGAGGCTAAACGCATTGTAATCAATACAATCCAAAGAACTGCCCCTGAAACAGCAATTGAAAACGCAGTAACTGTATTCAATATAGAAAGCGATGAGATTAAAGGTAGAATCATTGGTAGAGAGGGTAGAAACATCAGAGCACTTGAGGCTGCAACCGGTGTTGAAATCGTAGTTGATGACACTCCAGAGGCAATTCTTCTCTCTGCATTTGATCCTGTACGCCGTGAGGTTGCGCGTCTTGCCCTACATCAACTTGTTACTGACGGAAGAATCCACCCTGCACGTATTGAAGAGGTTGTTGCAAAAGTTCAGAAACAGCTTGAGGATGAGATTATGGAGACCGGTAAGAGAACTTGTATAGATTTGGGTATTCATGGTCTTCACATTGAGCTTATTAAGTTGATCGGTAGAATGAAGTACCGTTCATCATACGGACAGAACCTATTGCAGCACTCAAGGGAGGTTGCCAATATCTGTGCTACAATGGCTTCAGAACTTGGCCTTAACCCTAAAGCGGCCAAAAGGGCTGGTCTGTTGCATGATATTGGAAAGGTATCAGACGAAGATCCAGAGTTGCCACACGCAATTTTGGGTATGAAGCTTGCTGAGAAATACAAGGAGAAACCTGAAATATGCAATGCTATTGGTGCCCACCACGAAGAGATAGAGATGACATCACTCCTTTCACCGCTTGTATTGGTAGGTGACGCTATTTCAGGAGCCCGTCCTGGAGCAAGACGTGAGGTTATTGAGTCATACATCAAGAGATTGAAAGATATGGAGAACATAGCACTTTCATATCCTGGAGTTACAAAGACGTATGCTATTCAGGCCGGTAGAGAGTTGCGTGTTATAGTAGGAAGTGAGCAGGTTTCGGATCAGGAGGCAGAGAATTTGTCAGCAGAGATAGCTAAAAAGATTCAGGATGAGATGGTATATCCTGGTCAGGTGAAGATCACAGTTATCAGAGAGACACGTTCAGTAAGTTTTGCCAAGTAATAAGTTTGGCTGCAAAGAAGAGAAAGGGTGACCTGGGAGTCATCCACCATATAAATACAAATCCCTGTTAGAATAGTTATTTCTAACAGGGATTGTTGTTTTGATAAGTAACCTTTCTGACCACTCTGCTATAATGCAGATTTAATCGTCAATTTCCGAACAACAATGCTTTATCACGCTCAATAGGGAGTTTGACGAGTTGCTCAGGAACAAATCTCCATTGTGCCTCAATCATCTTTTGGTGATAATTTCCAGCCTTATAGAAATCATAAATCATACCTCTTATATCATCAAATTTATTGATTATGATCTCAGGAAGCTCCTCTTTGGAGATTCCAGCACCTTTTGTCAGAAGATCTCCGCCACCATTGGCTCTATATGAAGACATTGCTACGGTATAGGTATATTCAGGATTGAACTTCTCGCCATTTGACATAGATACAATCTTAACTCGTCTGCCATACGGTTCCCTAACATCAACATCATAAATGATTCCAGCAGCAGAATCAAAATTGTAGGCAGGGAAAACAAAGGAGTAATTTCCTCTGTTTGAGTCATACCTGATTCTCATCAGGTGGTCATCCTGTGAATTTACAGTATTTATCCATCTGTCATATGAATATTCAAGACAATCAAGTAGCTGCTGCCCAGTTAATTCAAGTACATAAAGCTGGTTCTCAAACGGATATATTGTAAACAGGTCATGATATATGAGTTTTCCTGCGTCAATGTGCCCATTATATGTCAAAGGGGCAGCCATTGAGATCTGAGCGCCAGATTGAGCCAATTGTACCGAATGTATGAGGTTGATATAGGAACTTGGGCCGAAAAAGGCGTCGGTAGTATTAATATCTTCGTACAAAGTTCCTATCTCCTGGTTTGTAAAGGATTTTGTCTTTAGGTAATCTGCCCTGAAGTGTTTTACATAATCATTGTCAACACCAATAGAATCCAATTTGACAAGTTCTCCGGTAAAGGATTTTGAAACCAATTCTCCTTTGACAAAACTCAGGTCAGAAGTTACCTTTATAAGATATTTTGCCCTTGAACCACCCTCCATAAGAAGTACTGAGTCCTGACCGTTCCAAATTTTTTCACATGCAGTCTGGTGGTCGTGAGATGAGAATAGAATATCTATTCCCTTGATATTTGCAGCCAGATACCTTGCCGGATTTTCTATATCCTCAGGAGAACCGTCACCCAATCCTGCATGTATTGCAAGCACAACAATATCAGGAGAGAACTTCTCGCGCACCTCCTTAACCAGTGAGTCTGCAACATATTCAATAGGTAGAAAATCTATTCCTGACCATAGCTCTTCACCGAGCCATTTCTTTATATTAGGATTTGTCATACCAATTACAGCTATGTCAACTCCATCTTTAGAAAATATAGTATATGGTTTGAAATAGCTTTTTCCGCTCTTGATATCAATGGCATTTGCAGCAAGGTAAGGAATTGTTGTCTCTGACATAATTTTGTCATAAACCCGGTGACCTGCCTCAATGTCGTGATTACCTACCACCATTGCATCGTAACCTATATATTCCATCACCCTTGTAAAGAGATGTTTTTGGGTAGTTGCAGTATCGATATAATTTGCATAAAAGACACTGTTGTCACCTTGAAGGGCATCTCCCAGATCTATCATTGCTATTTTTGCATCGCCAATCTCGGAACGTCTTACCTTCAAATATTGACTTACATTAGCCAATGATGAGCTATTGGCTTGATTTCCAACATAAAGGCTGTCAAAGAATTTGCCGTGGACATCATTCACTGCGTAAATTTCAATACTATAATTCCCATCTTTTACACTGCAGGAAAATGCCGTAAAGAGAACTATTACGGCAGAAATAATTGTTTTAAAATATTTGGTTGACATATTTTGTAAATTGGTTAGTCTAAACTATGATCTCAAATTTGTCTGAATCCATCCAAGCTGGAAATTTTTCTCTGAAATTATTTAATGCATAAACATCAATTTTTGAATTGATTACCTGAATATCAAATTCATCAACTCTTTTTCCAATGTTATCTCCCTTATAATCAAATACATAAGAACTTTCAATATACTTGCACTGCGGATCTGTTCCGGTCCTGTTTACAAAAATCATATATGAGAGATTTTCAATTGCGCGGGCCCTGCACAGTGGTTCAATCACGTTAGCTCTGGAAGCGGGGAAATTTGCTATATTCACCAGAACATCATATTCATTTGATATATTTCTGCTCCACACAGGAAAGCGTAAATCGTAACAAATGTTAAGTAAAAATTTTACGCCTTTATACTCTACAATACATTTTTGCTTACCTTCATGGTAGTGACTATTCTCCTCTCCCATTCTGAAGAGATGCCTTTTGTCATAATATTTGAATGACCCGTCGGGAAAAACAAAAAATGCTCTGTTCACAACACTCTTTTTTCCCGACAAATTATTGTCTGATAATAGAGGAAAGGATCCAAGAAGAGCAAAATTATATTTGGCGGCCATCCTCTGCATCCATCTAAGGGTATAAGATTCATCAATATTTTCTGCCATGGTTATATTCATTGTAAACCCGGTAGAAAACATTTCAGGAAGAACCACAAGATCAGTGGTAAATGAGAATTTAGAGAAAAGAGCCTCCAAATATTGAAAATTGGAGGCTTTATCTTCCCACTTTATATCGGTAGAACAAAGTGTTACAACCATGATTATTTCTTGTAAATTTTGTCAACTATAAGTGCTATTGCACCATCTCCGGTAACATTGCATGCCGTACCGAAACTATCCATAGCTATATAGAGGGCAATCATCAATCCTTGTGTTGTCTCATCAAATCCCAGAATTGATGCCAGAATTCCCAAAGCTGCCATTATTGCACCACCAGGAACTCCCGGTGCCGCTACCATAGTAATACCCAACATACAGATAAAACCTGCGAAAAGAGAAAGATCTCCAGGAAGGCCTAACATCCATACAATTGCATAAGCACAAGCAACAATTTTAAGAATACTTCCAGCCAAATGAACAGTAGCACAGAGAGGAATGACAAAACCGGCAATATCAGGATTGACACCGTTTTTCTTAGCCTGCTCAAGAGTTACAGGAATTGTAGCGGCCGATGATTGTGTTCCAAGAGCAGTCATATATGCAGGCATCATAGTAATGAGTGCTTTAATAGGATTCTTTTTTGAAACTGCACCTGCCAGACAAAACTGAAAGAGAAGCAAAAGGATGTGCATAACAAAAATGACTGCTATCACTTTGATGAATACTTGAAGCACAGAGGCCACCTGACCTTCAGCCCCCATTTTAAGAAATATACCAAAAATATAGAGTGGCAGAAATGGAATTATTGCGTTAGAGATAAGTTTGGTAATAAGGTCTCTGAACTCTATGAGTACATTTTTAAAATATGAGCCGTTAATGACAGCCAGACCCAAACCGAGAATAAAGGAGAGGATAAGTGAAGTTGTCACATCCATCAACGGAGGCATATCAATTGTCATGTATGGCTCTATGGAGAGAGCGTCAAGCGCAGATCCAGCTCCAAAAGAGGGATCTTTTGTCAATACAAGAGGATAACTCCATCTGCATGTAAAATAGGAGAAAAATCCCGATATTAGTGTTGATAAATATGCAATAAGAGCAGTAATCCCCAATAGCTTTCCTGCACCTTTTCCAAGCTCAGCAATACCAGGTGCAACAAGGCCCAAAATAATGAGAGGTATAACAAAGCTCAGAAAATTACCGAAGATACCATTAATGGTAACAAATATCCTGGTAATAGATTCCGGGAAAAAAGAGGAGCATACTATACCAAGAACAATTGCTATGAGAATCCTTGGGAGCAACCCCAATTTAAAAGCTTTTTTCATCAAGTTACAGGTTATAAGTAAGTTTAATATGATTGTTTGCTATGGGACATTTTTCTCCATACAATTACTATGTAAGCCAGGACAAAAGGAATTGCCAATGAAGCAAATGACATTACAGTCAATGTAAACTTGCTTGATGAACTGTTGAAGAGGGTCAATGAATCCTGCACTGAAACAAGTGATGGAAAATAGGCTGTATAATTGTAAGCTGCACATATAAGGAGAGACCATACAGCCAAAACAGTTCCTCCTCCGGTTATGTAAAATGCATATTTGTTGAGAGGAGATGATTCTTTCATAAAAATTGCTCCAGACAAACCTGAAAGTACGAGGACAACGCCCACCAATAATACAATTGCCGGCCATACCAGCTCCATCATATTAAAAAGATACTTGTATTTAACAGGAGATATGGTACCTACCAAAGGATCTACAGAGTAACCTGTTCTCAAGAAGAGCATTACAAGAAATAAAACAAATAACAATACAAATAACAATCCGCTCATAAGAAGGGATTTTTTACATCTTGCAATGGCATTGGCAAATATTTCAGAGTCGGATCTCATGTCATTAATAGTGAAGAGAAGTCCCAAGCTCCTTGCAGCAAACAGAAGAACAAGGCCAAGAAGAAGGTTAAACGGCACTGAAATGGCCTCAAGCCCCATCAATGGATTGGTCCAGGTTGAAATGACATTTGATGCACCGTTGGTTATGTTTATCTTATCCACATTATATGATCCGCCTGAAAAGAGCATTGCAACAGCTACACCCAAAAGGAATGTACCCAGCGAGCCGTTCAGAAAAAGAAATATGTCATAGCTCCTCTTACCGAGAAGATTGCCTGCCTTGTTTCTGAACTCAAATGAAACAGCCTGAATTACAAAAAGGAAAAGAATTGACATCCATAGCCAATAAGCACCTCCGAAACTAGTCGAATAGAAAAGCGGGAATGATGCAAATGCGGCACCGCCAAAGGTTACCAAAGTGGTAAAGGTTATCTCCCATTTGTGTCCTAAGGAAGCAATTATCCTCTCCCTCTCCACATCTGTTTTGGCAACACCAAAAATTAGAGTCTCTCCACCCTGGACAAACATCATGAAAACAAGTAATGCGCCTAAAAGTGAAATCAATGCCCACCAGTAATGCTGTAGAAAATATAATGTATCCATAATAGTCAATTTGGTATTAGTAATTATGATAAATTATCGGGACCTCTCTTGATTTGATTGAACATGATCTTCAACTCGGCAACTAGAAGAACAGTAAACAAAACAAAGAAAATTGATAGAGTTGCATATATATTGCCAGGATTAACCGCAGAAACAGCAGCCTGAACAGGCAACAGATCCTGAATAGTCCAAGGCTGACGTCCAACTTCAGCTACAATCCATCCTGATTGCGAACAAACATATACCAATGGAATGCTCAATATCATTATCCAATATATGAAGTTCTTATATTGCTCCTTTATTGAGAATATTCTTTCCTTATGGGTAAGGAATAAAACTGCAATGAAGAAGAAAATAAAATAGCCACCCAAAATAACCATAATTCTAAATGCATAGAATGTGAGAGCTACAGGAGGTATTGACTGTTGCGGCTGGTCAAGAAAACTATAACCGAAATAGTCAAAATTATCCTGAAGTTGGGTATAGGCGGCTGCTTTTAATGAATCATTACCCTCTTTGAGCGATTGCTGGTACTCCCTTAAGCCTTCAACAGCCAATTTGCCTCTCTCTCTCTTCTGTTCAAACGACAAGGCCTTTGATACATTTCCATTTTCATCAACCACTTCATAACCGCCATTAATTATATCCTCAATTCCCGGCACAAATGAGTCAAATGACCTATTGGCAAGTAATGAAAGAGCCCCTGGAATTGATATGTCAAAAAGATACGGATCTTCATCATTTGTTATCTCCTTATCGGGATTAAGAAGTGCTATACCCACCAGTGGAGCCCTCTTTTCACCTTTATAAAGGCCCTCCATTGCTGCAAGTTTCATAGGTTGGTGCTTTGCGACAAGATAAGCTGAACCATCACCTGAATAGGCAAGGACAAGTGCTGAAACCAGACCAAATACAGCAGCAATTTTCATCGATTTGATTGCGAACTCTACATCTCTTCGCTTTAAAAGATACCATGCACTTATGCCTATAACAACTACTGCACCCAACATGAACCCACTTGTTGATGTATGCAGAAGCTTGTTCATTGCTACCGGAGAGAATACGACTTCCCAGAAATTTACCATCTCGTTCCTTGCAGTATCGGGGTTAAAGACCATTCCAGCAGGATTCTGCATCCAGGCATTTGCAATAAGTATCCATACAGCTGACAGGTTGGCTCCTATTGCAGTTAGCCATGTAGATACAAGATGGAATTTCTTGCTTACCTTATCCCATCCAAAATACATTACAGCAAAGAAAGTGCTTTCCATAAAAAATGCAAAGATTCCCTCAATTGCCAAAGGAGCACCAAATATATCACCCACAAACCATGAGTAGTTGCTCCAGTTAGTTCCAAATTGGAACTCAAGAATAATTCCAGTAGCAACGCCAATTGCAAAGTTAATTGCAAAAATTCTGCTCCAGAATCTTGTAGTCTTTTTCCAGAACTCAGCACTCGCGGAATTTCCATGTTTCTTACTTTCAAAAAAATACTTGGTCTCCATAATGCCAATAATAATAGCAAGACCTAATGTAAGAGGCACAAAAATCCAATGATACATTGCAGTAATTGCAAATTGTAGTCTGGAGAGTCCGATTGTAGTCATTTCTAGTATCATAGTCAATTGTTTAGCAAACTTTCTATTACAGCATCACTCTTTTCCTGTGAAGTATCATATTTGCCGAGCTGGCTCTGGAAAAAAAAGAGTTTAAGAATGACAAACATTACAAAAAGCTTTATGATTATAAGAAGCCATAATGTTTTGCCGACAGTCATGTCTCTGAAACCTTCATAATAAAAATTGTATATTTTTCTGAAAATATTCATTGTTATGAGTATATTGGTAAAACAAACAACATGACCATTAGTGCAAATATACCTATTTTTTAGAGAAAATAATAGAAAAAAGGGCACCAATTTGGTGCCCTTGACTCAAATCAATTATATTTTTCTTTCGAACTCTGAAGAGTATTGCTCAACAGGGAGACTATTGTCATTGGACCTACCCCTCCTGGAACCGGTGTGATCCATGAACATTTCTTTGATACATTTTCAAAATCCACATCTCCAGAGAGTCTGTAACCCGATTTTTTTGTAGGATCCGGCAGCCTGGTTATTCCAACATCTATCACAATGGCCCCCTCTTTTACCATATCAGCCTTAAGGAAGCCGGGAATACCCAATGCAGCAACAACAATATCGGCATTTCTGGTGTACTCTTCAATATTCTTGGTATGACTATGGCACAGTGTTACAGTACAGTCAGCAAATTTGCCTTTATGCGACAAAAGGTTAGCCAATGGCCTTCCAACAATGTTGCTTCTGCCAATAATCACGCAACTTTTACCTTTGGTCTCAATATCAAATATTTCGAGTAACTTGATTATCCCAGACGGAGTTGCTGGCAAAAGTGCAGGCAGACCGAGAGTCATCTTGCCGACATTGGCAGGATGGAATCCGTCGACATCCTTCCTTGGATCAATTGCCCAAATAATTTTATTTTCATCAATATGGTCAGGAAGAGGAAGCTGCACAATTATACCATCAATGTTAGCATCATTGTTAAGATTGTCAATCACCTCCAACAACTCTCTCTCAGTTATACTCTCTTCAAACTTCAATACAGTTGAATCAAATCCAACCTGCTGACAAGAACGCTCTTTATTTCCAACATAAGTCTGGCTGGCTCCATCATTGCCTACAAGTATAGCAGCTAAATGTGGACACTTGCCTCCATTCTCTTTTATGGTTTGGACTTCAATAGCTATCTCTTGTTTGATCTTGTCTGACGCAAACTTTCCGTCTAAAATACGTGTTGTCATTATCTGATGAATTATTACCTTCTTCTTTTTAGTGCACCCATAGCACGCATAGCCTTTTGGGCTCCGCCACCTGCCATGGTTTTCATAATTTTACGAGTATCCTCGAACTGCTTGAGCAATCTGTTGACTTCAACTACTGATGTACCGCTACCTTCGGCAATACGTCTGCGTCTGCTGCCGTTAATGACTGAAGGATTGTTTCTCTCATAAGGAGTCATTGACAAAATTATTGCCTCAATCCCCTTGAAGGCAGAGTTATCAATATCAACATCCTTAAGCATCTTGCCCATACCAGGCAACATTGATGCAAGATCCTTGATATTACCCATTTTCTTGATCTGTTGGATCTGGTCATAGAAGTCAGAAAGAGTAAACTGATCCTTAATGAGTTTCTTCTGGAGTTTTCTCGCCTCTTCCTCGTTGAACTGCTCCTGAGCCTTTTCAACAAGTGAAACAACGTCACCCATACCCAAAATACGGTCGGCAATACGTTTAGGATGGAATACATCCAATGCCTCCATCTTCTCACCGGCACTTACAAATTTAATCGGCTTGTTTACAACTGCTCTGATTGACAATGCGGCACCACCCCTTGTGTCACCATCAAGTTTTGTCAGAACAACACCATCAAAGTCCAATCTGTCATTGAAAGCCTTTGCAGTCTCCACAGCATCCTGACCTGTCATTGAATCGACAACAAACAGAGTCTCTGTCGGATTTACGCTATTTTTGATAGCTTCAATCTCATTCATCATCTCCTCATCTACTGCAAGACGTCCGGCTGTATCTATGATAACAAGAGAGTAACCCTCATTTTTTGCAACTTTAATTGCATTGTTTGCAATTGATACAGGATCCTTAGACCCCTCCTCAGTATATACAGTAACTCCAATCTGTGATCCGAGAACCTTTAACTGGTCAATCGCAGCAGGACGGTACACGTCACCAGCCACCAACATGACTTTAAGACCTCTCTTGCTCTTGCAATTGAGTGCCAACTTGCCTGAAAATGTTGTCTTACCTGAACCTTGAAGACCGGCAACCAATACTATACCGGGAGCACCTTTGATATTGATGTCAGTAGCCTCTGAACCCATAAGTTTGGTAAGCTCATCATGAACGATCTTTACCATCATCTGGCTTGGTCTAACAGACTTGAGCACATCCTGGCCCAAAGCAATCTGTTTGACATCATCACAGAACTTCTTGGCAATCTTATAACTTACATCCGCATCAAGAAGAGCCTTTCTAATATCTTTAAGAGTCTCAGCTACATTAATTTCTGTAATCTTTCCCTCTCCCTTGAGAAGCTTGAACGAACTCTCTAACTTATCAATTAAATTCTCAAACATATATTATTTTAAATATGATTCCAATATATCAATTTTATCTGCCCTTATTATAGAGTACAGATGGTGTTTTACCAATTCCGAATGGTACTTGCTGGAGTTTCTAATAAACCTTTGCGTATGCCCCTTTTTGTAAAAAAGTTCAATTGCCGAGGTGTAGAAAATTGTAGAATATTCAGGATCAACATTATGTCTGTACAAACCCTCACTAATGCCCCTCGACAAATTCTCTTTAATGACTTTTGAATAAAAGCTCGACCGGTTACTGTGATCAAACATATTTATGCTCTCTTTTGAGATGTCATCAATTAGTGAAGGTCCGAGTTTATCAATTTCAAAACGTATAATCTCAACAATTTTGATTAACGAATCTATTGCATTCTCACTCTCTTCAACAGATGTAAGTATCTTCCTTTCAAGATCAAAGAAGAAATGATCAACAACAGTTGTGATCATATCTTCCTTGTTCTCAAAATTATTGTAAAGAGTCTTTTTGGTAATATGGAGTTCATCAGCGATCTGCTCCATATTAAGCCGCAAGCCTTTCTCTTTGTACAGATTTAAAATCTCCCTAATATATTTGTCTTTAGAGCTTAACCTTGGCATATTTCGTCAGAATAATAAGCTTTAGCCAAATCTCTCTGATTATATTTCATGCCCATAACCTGGCCATAAGCACCTGCTGTATGGATAGCTATCAAATCACCACGCTGTGTCTGAGGCAACATAATGTTAGTACCGAATTTGTCACTTGACTCACAAACAGGACCAACAATATCATATCTCATCTTGCGTTTCTGAGAAGTAAGGTTCTCAATTGCATGATGAGCCTGATATAATGCCGGACGGATAAGGTCATTCATACCTGCATCCAAAATTGCAAACTTCTTGCGCTGGCCAATTTTCACATACAATACTCTTGAAATAAGGTGACCACATTGAGCAACAATAGCCCTACCTGGCTCAAAATGAACATTTTGACCTGGTTTAACAACAAGATTTTTATTTATGATTTCAAAGTAATCCTTAAAGTTTGCGATAGGATTTTCATTAGGGTTCTGATAATCAACACCCAATCCACCACCAAGATTCAAGTTAGGGATAAAGAAATCTCTATCTGTAAACCACTGTTGAAGTTCAGCAACCTTTTCACAAAGTAGTTTGAATACACCCAAGTCTGTAATTTGTGATCCGACATGGAAATGAAGACCAACCAACTCAATGTTTTTACAAGATTTGAAAAGCTCAGCAACGCTCTCGAACATCCAAGGGCTGATACCAAATTTGTCCTCCTTTCTGCCTGTACTGATATACTTGTGGGTATGCGCGTCTATATCAGGATTGACTCTAAGTGAAATTCTTGCTGTCTTACCCATTGAAGCGGCAAAATCATTGATGATCTTGATCTCTGGAACCGACTCACAGTTAAAGCTGAAGATTCCTGCTTTTAGAGCAGTCTTGATCTCTTTGTCAGACTTACCTACACCTGCATATACAACCTTATCAGGAGAAAATCCGGATTTGATTGCCAATGCAACCTCATTACCGCTCACACAGTCAGCACCCAAGCCTGCCTTTTGGATAATTGACAAAATTCGGCTGTCCGCATTAGCCTTCAATGCATAGTGCGCATGATAATTATATTTCTTAATTAATGATGTATACTCATCCAATGTTTTGTTGAGCAACTCTATATCGTAGTAATAAAACGGAGTTTGGATGCTTTCAAAAGCAGAAATTGCACTTTTTGTAATCATAATCCTTAGTTTAAATATTATTGCGCAAATTTAACGTTTTTTTTTAATAAATTTGTGGCTCATGAGCTATTTTTACACTTCTTCTATGGAAAATGACATTTATACCAGCATTAACCGTAGCGTTGAGCATCTTTTTGACATTATGCGTGAGCGTGTAAGCTCCGAAGATATGTGCAGAATCAAAAGTGCATTTGAGTATGCTGCCGAGGCGCACAAAGCGCAAAAACGCAAAACAGGCGAGCCCTATATAATTCACCCTATTGCTGTAGCCACAATTATAGCAAAAGAGCTTGAACTTGGCGCCAATCCTGTAATTGCAGCGTTTCTGCATGATGTAGTTGAGGACACAGACTGCACACTTGAAGAGGTACGTAAAAGATTCGGAAGCGATGTGGCTTTTCTTGTTGGTGTTGTTACTAAACAGAAGAAGAACAGGAATGATCAGTCAAAGCAGATAGCAAATTACAGGCAAATGCTTGCCTCTGTCCATTACGATGTACGTGCAATACTTATCAAGCTCGCCGACAGAATGCATAATATGAGGACATTGAGCAGTATGAGGCCAGACAAGCAGATGAAGATAGCTGGTGAAACAGACTATTTTTATGCTCCATTGGCAAACCGCTTGGGCCTGTACCATGTGAAGCTTGAACTTGAAAACCTATCATTCAAATACAGATGCCCAAGGGAGTATTCAGAGCTTGAAAAGCTTCTCAATGAAGACAGAATCAACAATTCTGAATATATCGAGTCATTTACCCAGAAGATTACTTCACTTTTGGCTGAGCATGGCATAGATGTCCGTACCGAAGTACGCTATAGAATGCCATACAATATCTGGAGAAAAATGCATTCGACCAACAGCGACTACTATCATGTAGGCGGCAAACATTATATACGTATAATTTATCCCAATGATGCTCCCCTATCAGAAAAGGATATGAGTCTGCGCATATATTCAATCCTAACAGATACATTCAAGGAGCGTCCAGGAAGTGTCTCCAATTATATAAATGCACCTAAAGAGAATGGTTACCAAAGTTTTCATGTAAAGCTTCTGAGCGACTTCGGCGAGTGGGAAGAGTTCCATATCTCTTCTGAAAGAATGATCAGGAACTCAAGACTGGGCTGCGCAGCAGAAAGGACTGAGCAGAATGTCAGACACTGGTTGGAGAAGTTCAAGTCAATTCTTAAGGATGCAGCAGACCATACAAAGGATGTAGAGTTCATGGAGGGGATTACAACGTCATTCTACAATGATGACATAATGGTATTTACACCAAACGGAAAAGGTATAATACTTCCGAAGAATGCCACAGTATTGGACTTTGCATATGAAATTCACAGCAAGATTGGAGATCACGCACAATATGCAAGAATCAATGGGCGACTCGCTTCAATAAAAACTGTCCTCAAAAGGGGTGACTGTATAGAGGTTATTACTAATGAATGCGTTGAACCTGAGGAGCATTGGCTTAAATCTGTCTCTACCTACAGAGCAATCAAGAGCATAAGGCACTATCTTTCTGCCAAAGAGAGGATAGGATATAAAAGATGCGACAAATGCCACCCTATACCGGGAGACGAGGTAATAGGCTTCAAGGCTGCAGATGATTCCATTACGATTCACCGCAGAAACTGTCCTATAGCAATCAGATTGGCATCACAACTTGGAGACTCGATTGTAGCTGTAGATTTCAATGAAAATGAGCATCTGCTCTACCCTGTAAGGATAAGGATTATTTCAATTGACAGATACCATTTGTTGAGCGATCTTATATACTGCATTACTGAGCAGCAGCGTCTCTCAATGTACAAACTGACAACTGAGTGCGAAGACCATATAGTGACATGCACAATTGACTTCAACATCCACTCACAGAATGAACTTACATCAACAATAGAGAGCATATCGGCAATTGATGGTGTTGAAGAAGTTCAGCGGATTGATATTGAATAGAATACAACAAGAGAAAGAGATAATGGAAAGGGAGAGCTATTTTACAATCTCTCCCTTCCATTCAAGAATTCCTTTTTCAAGGTTATAAACCTTCTTGGTACAGCCATTCTTGAGCAAAATGTTGGCAGCTTTCACGCTCCTTACACCGCTCCTGCAGTAGACAGCCAGTGTTGGAAGTGGTTTGTTATCCTTGATTTTAAGCCTCTTGACCACATTATCAAGAAAATCCTTATCCCTTACATCTATATTTATAGCACCCTTAAGGTGTCCTTGGGCATACTCATCTGGAGTCCTTACATCAAGCAG
>JAFQHE010000035.1 GCA_017398125.1 Bacteroidales bacterium | reverse complement strand
GACAGAGAGAATATTGGGGATTTATATCTTCAGCCGGACCCTGGCCTGCAGTGTTTACGTGGCGTGCGGCAAACTCCTGTCCGAAACCGGTTGCTCCGCTTGGATTTACAACATAAACCACATATCCCAATGCTGCGTATGCGTGATGAGGGTAGCGGCTCTCAAAGTTGCGGCTTGTAGGGCTGCATCCGCCATAATAGTTGACAATAAGCGGGTATTTCTTTGCCGGGTCAAAGTGAGGCGGAAGATAGTAGCGTCCATTTATAATATCGCCCTTTGAGTTTGTGAAATCCCAGGCAATGCACTCCCCAAGTTCAATGCCCTCAAGAATCTCTTTGCTCAGATCCTCAAGCAAAGTTGTACGCATCTTTTTAAGGTCAACCATATAGGAACGGTCTGAGTTTGATGCGCCCTGGCCGTAGTAGGCCATAATTGGGGCAGTTTTTGCCAGCGATATGCCGTTTACAAGATCTTCGCAGGAGTGCAACTGCTCAATTCTGCCCGATTCAGGGTCCATTTTATAGAGACTTATCAAATCCTTGTTCTCTGCTGTAAAGTAGATCTGGTTGTCAAATTTGCTCCACACGTGCTGCTGCACGTTGGGATTGAAATCTTTTGTTATTGGCCTGACAACTTTAGTGGATGTAGAGACCTTTTGGGTGTTTTGGCCGCCATTTGCCAGATCAATGATGTAGAGTTGGTAGTCATACATATTGGGAGTCTGCCCCTCCTTTACATTTTTGCCGATGCCGTCAAAGGCTTCAGGTGAGCCGCAAACAAGGATTTTGCTGCCGTCAGGTGAGAACTGGGCTGCGTTTATGAAGCCGTCTTTCTCAACAATGAGTTCTGCCTCAAGGCTCTCCAGGTCAATTTTATAAACAGAATAGAGGGAGGTAGGTCTTTTGGTCAGACGCTCCTCGCTCTTCATTACAAGGGCATAACGGCCGTCGGTAGAGATGTCAAGTGCACGTGTGTTGTTGTAGCCGAAGGTTACAGGCTGCATAACTCCGGTGGCAAGGTCATATTTTGCAATGTATGAGCGTTCTCTCCAGCCTGGCTGCCTGTCATCAGGTTCAAGCACCTGGTAGATCTCCTTGCGTTCCACCGGACCTTCCTCGGATAGTGTATACAACAGGTAATTTTCTGTTGGTGCTATCTGAAAATAGCCGTCGGGAAGAGAATGGGCAAAAATCTCCTCTTTGCCTGTTGCAGGGTCAAAGGTTACAATCTCCTTGCCGCCAATGGCCTCTCTTGTATAGTAGTAGCGGTCAGATGCCGGCATCCAGCCCAACGACTGCCCGGTGCGTGCAACGACCCTTTGGGTAGCAACCTCCTTTACGGTAGTTTCATAACTGCTTTTTCCGCCCTCAAGGGTAGTGGCGTAATAGGTCATAATATATTTGCCGCTTGGAGAGAGTCTCACTCCTGCCAACCTTTTGCCATGCAGCACATCATGAATGGTATAGGACCTTTTGCCGTCTTCCCTTACGGATATAATACCCTTTTGTTCAGGAGTTACATTGATTTTCATATCTTTATTTTCCTTCCCCGACAGGTATTTTACACCAATATTGTGTGTGGCCGGTTCCAAGACAAGCTCCTTGCCTTGAATCTTTTTCCCATTGTGGAATATTTGGAAATTATCAACCCCCTCAATGTTGATGGTGGCTTTGGTATATCTGCTGCTCTGGAGGGTGAAGCCTATAAGGTTAATGTTGTATGTCTGATCGTCGGAACATTCAGGTATGGATGCAATCTCTCTGTATTCTGCCTTTTCCAGAGACCCTAATGAAACCGGAAGATCCAATATTGACGTTGTCTCCCATTTTTTGAAGTCAATTCCGGTGCTGTCTGCCATAAATGGGGCAGAGACCTTGAATGGCCCGGCATACTTTACTTTTGTAATTTCCAATGATTGTGCTGTTGCCAGCATGCTTAATAAAATGGCTGTTGAAAGCAGCAGTACTCTTTTCATATCAGTTGTTGTAATGTTTCTATAAGTTGTATTATGTTGCTCTGTCATCAGGCTTGTTAGACCTGAAGTGGCAGGTTACAGTCCTTTTAGGAAATCAGCAAACTTTGTATAGTTGGCGGTGCAACTCCATCTCTCCTCCCACTCTTTACGGGCCGCAATGGCGCAGTTCTTTTTGCTGTTCTCCTTTATCCACTGCCTGATGGCATCTGCTATATCTTCCCCGGTAATATCTTTGGGTAGCAACCTGCAGAATGGAGTTTTGGGGTCAGGAACAATCATCTCCTTAATGCCGCCTACATCTGTAGCTATCACTGGTGTTCCAAATGAGAGCGCTTCCATTATTGCAATTGGCAATCCTTCAGAGCTGCTTGTGAGCAGATAAAGGTCAATGTAGTGGCTCTGGTAGTAGTCAATAACCTCGTTGTGTGGCATACGGCCCTTGAACTGGTATGCTATGTTATTGCATGTCTCTCCTTGACCGCTGTGCTCAATTATAAGCTGTTTGATTGGCTCGAGCAGAGGTCCTCCTCCAATGTGAGTCCAGCAGATGTGAGAGATATTGTTCTCTTCAAGAATCTTATGGAGCTCTTTGTCCTGCTCAAGATAGAGCATTGCGGTTGCAATAAGTTCAACACGCTTGATGCCTATTACATTTGAGCAACTCAGAATGTTGAATGCTCCCGGACCGTTCGGCTCTGACTCTGAGCCTGGCTTTACGTCGGGATGGAGAGTGTCATTGTAGGGGAAGAGATTGGGACAATCCCTGTTGTGGTCAAAACTGCCAAGGTAATATGTGGCGATGTTTTTAGGCTGGTTTCTGTATCTGCTTCTTATATACTCTTCTCCATTTTTTGTTACAGTTACAGCATAGTCAACATCACGGTAAAGCATCTCCCTGAATGGCAGAAATCCCTTGGCCTCTTCGTATAGGTCAGAGCCGTGGAATCTTACCACAAATTTTGGAATACCATACTTGCAATCTGCAACTCTCTTTTGAAGCCTCTTTTTCAGGAATGGAACAATCAGTGCAGATTTGTCTCCCCAATAGAAATATGCTGTGGACGGGGCATCTGTGAGATCTGCAATAATCTCCTTCATCTTCTTTCTGTTGCCAAGGATTGATCTCAAAGTAAGCAGATAGCTCGCAAAAAGCCAGCTCTTTTTTGATGATTTGTATACTCTTCTTCCAAAAAATTCACTTACTGAAAAGAATAGGGGTGCTGTATTGAATATGCCCGCATTGAAGAGTTTCTCACGCTCTTTATGGTCAAAAGGGAGTAGAGGCTCTTTTACAACCACATTTTCAGGTACCTCCCGACGAATCTCCCTTGCTCCGTCGGGAATATATAAAGGGTATATTATAATCTCTTTGAATGCAGCTGATGTGAAAGCTATCTCATTATGAAGGAATGATTCCGCCATGCCATACGGGTAGGCATCTGTGAACAGCACCAGCCTTTTTGCTCTTTTTTCCATGGACAACTACAATCTATATTATAACAATTTTTTGAGTACTACAAAAATAATCAAAAGTATACCATGCGCCAATAATGTTCCTGAAAATAATATATATACAACAAAAGACCGGCCCATTGCTGAACCGGTCTCTGTATGTGCCGATAAACGGCGACGTTATAATTGTGTTGCCAAATTAGTTGACTTTAGCGAACTCAATGTCAGTAAGAGCGCGTTTTGCAAGTTTCTCGCTCTTGCTTGCAGTCTCAAGCTCTTTCTTGGCAGTAGCTGCATCACCCTGACGTGCTGCAACGATAGCGCGCATGTAAGCTTTGCATAGGCATGAACCATTCAATGCGTTAGAAGCTTTTGCATAATCCTTAACAAGGATGTAAGCAAGAGGCTCGTTGCATGAGTTGCTGCCTGCTAGAGCCTCAACAGCTGCAGGATAGTTTCCGTTAAGGATATGAAGAGCACCCTGGTTGATCTTAGACTCTTTAAGGTCAGATTTTGCAAAGTTTCTTGCTGCTGCCTGGTAATCCTCCTCCTGCAATGCTACAACACCCATGTTGTTGTAGTAGCTTGCAGTCTTCTCAGACATCTTGTTAAGAGCAGCTTTAGCATCTGCAGTTTTGCCCTCCATTAGTTTTAGAGCTGCTATGTTGTTGTAAGCGCGGCTGCTGTTGTATTTTTTAGCAGCTTTCTCATACAAAGCGTATTTAACTTTAGCATCTTTAACAAGAGTTGCTGAGTAAAGCAATGCCTCCTCGTCCAACTCGTCCATATCGTTGTTGATCATGTTAAGAAGCTCCTCGTCAGTCCAGTTCTGGTACTCAACGTTTGCAATGATTCTTGCACGGCGAAGCTCAGGAAGAACCTCGTCAGCTAGAGTAGTGTAAACGTTAGACATGTTCTTGATCTCTCTCTCGCGAACGTTAGGATCTGAGTACATAGAAAGAACTCTTAGGATAAGCTCTTTATCCTGAATGCTTGACTCGTTAACCAACTCTTGGAAACCAGCCCAGTCCTCACCGATAGATTTAACGTTAAGTGGAGCCTCAACTTTAGCTTTCTTGTTGATAGTTTTGTTGAATGCTTTCTCTGCAGAAGCACTTCTCTTGTCAGAAAGCTTGTTGTTCATATCCTCTTTTCCGTCTGGAGAAGCGTAAGCGATAATGTCATTTGATTTAAGTGTTCTGCGCTCATCTGCAGTAACATCCATCAAGTATTGCTCAAATGCTTTGATCTCCTCTGATTTAAGTTGGTTTCTTCTTACGTCAAAGCTGTTGATCAAGTAAAGAATCTGAGCCTCTTTTGACTCAGGGATGATCTTCTGGTAGTTGTCAGCCTCAAAAGAAGGAGTACCGTGAGTTTCAACTAGCATATAGGTAGTGTTGGTACCGTCAGCAATCTTGAATGGCTCTGGATAAGTTGCGCTTTTTAGTCTGCTCTTGTTGAATGCAGTTGCTCTTAGCTCAAGAACAGCTTTCTCCATACCGGGAACATATTTGAAAGTTACTGGAGTTGTGATTGTTGCACCGTTCTCATAAGAAACAACCTGATTGTTCTCAAGAACGCTCTCACCCTGTAGAGTAAGAACAGGACCAGCAACCTCGCCACCTTGGTAAACCAATACAGGAGTTACCTCAAGAATAGCTTTCTTTGCAAAGTATTTCTCTGGGAATTTGATGGTGTAAGTTGCGCTGATGTTACCTGCAACTGCCTCAAGAACCTGTGGGTTACACTCTGTTGTAACCAAGCTTGCCATTTTAGCCATCTTTTTAGGGTTGGTACAAGCTGCAACCAACAAACCCAAAAGTGCTAGGCACAAAAGTTTTAATGAATTTCTTTTCATATCAAAAGGTTTATTTAAATATTAAGTTAATTTCCTAAATACTTGGATTTTACGCAAAATGCATAAAATCTTGGCAAAAATACATAAAAAAATAGACATATCCTATTAATGGATATGCCTAAATAGGTATTTTTTAAAAAAAGATTAATCCAGAAACATCCTGTTTACCGACTCAAGATCTTCGGGTGTGTCAATTGCATAAGTTTCCAGGGCTGTTTCTGCAACTCTAATTCTCAGACCATTTTCAAGCCATCTCAATTGTTCAAGCTTTTCTGTCTGCTCAAGAAAACTCTGCTCCATTGAACAGATTCGCTCCAAAATGGTGCTTCTGTATCCGTACAGGCCGATATGTCTGTAAAGTTTGGTATTTTTGACATATTCGTCAGTAATCTCTTTATCCCTTGCATATGGAATTGGAGCCCTGCTGAAATAGAGCGCATTGCAGTTCTTGTCAACGATAACTTTGGGTGCATTGGGGTTAAGGAACTCCTCTTTGTCTCTCACCCTCTTTACAAGGGTGGCTATATCGGTGTCTGGATAGCTGAAACACTCTTCAAGGAGTTTTAGCTGTTCGGGCTGGATATATGGTTCATCTCCCTGGACATTGACTACCACATCAAATGCCAGTCCGCTCTCTTTTGAAAAATTTACCAGAGCTTCAAAACATCTGTCAGTTCCGCTGTTGTGTTCAGTTGAGGTCATGACAACCTTGCCGCCAAATTGCTTTACGGCATCGTAAATTCTCTGGTCATCTGTTGCTACACATACATGTTCAAATGCTTTGCTTGCCTGTTCAAAGACTCTCTGTATCATTGGCTTGCCATTGATAAAAGCCAATGGCTTGCCTGGGAAACGTGAAGAGGCGTATCTTGCAGGAATAATAGCCAAAATCTTCATGGTAATTGTAATATTTATGGTTTTATGCAGAACAAAAATAAGTAAAAAAGAGTTATGCCATAGATTTTTTTTAACTTTGCACGATATGGAATTACAGAGTATAAAACAGAGGTTTGACATTATAGGTGATGATCCGGGTCTCAACAGGGCTTTGGATATTGCCACTCAGGTTGCCGGTACCGACCTTTCTGTACTTGTTACAGGCGAGAGCGGTGTGGGTAAGGAGGCTATACCACAGATTATACATCAGAATAGTCCAAGAAAACATGGTGTTTATATTGCTGTAAACTGCGGTGCGATTCCGGAGGGTACAATAGATTCAGAACTTTTTGGACATGAAAAGGGCTCATTTACAGGAGCGAATGAAACAAGAAAGGGCTATTTTGAAGTGGCCAACGGTGGTACAATATTTTTGGATGAGGTGGCGGAGCTGCCGCTTTCTACACAAGTCAGGCTGTTGAGGATACTTCAGAGCGGTGAGTTCTACAAAGTGGGCTCATCAAAGGTGCAGAAGACAGATGTCAGGGTAGTTGCCGCAACTAATGTGAATCTTATCCATGCGATTCAGATTGGCAAATTCAGGGAGGATCTGTACTATAGGCTGAATACCGTTCCTATTGTAATACCTTCGCTGAGAGAGCGTAAGAATGATATATATTTGTTGTTCAGAAAGTTTGCCCTTGATTTTGCTGACAAGTACAAGATGCCTGTAATAAAGCTTACACGTGAAGCTCAGATGCTGTTGCAGCAATACAGGTGGCCCGGAAATATCCGTCAGCTCAAGAATGTGGCTGAGCAGATGTCGGTGCTTGAGAGGGAGCGTCTGATTGAGGTTGAGGTTCTGCGCAAGTATATTCCAGCTGATTCTACTGAGACACTTCCTGCAATTGCCGGGCAGGGACAGCAAAATGATTTCATTTCAGATAGGGATATTCTCTATAAAATGATTTTCCAGCTCAAACAGGAGGTTGCCCAACTTAAGGAACAGATTGAAAAAGGCGGGTTCCATGCTTTGCAGGCCAAGACGGAGGCGGCATCACAGAAACCGTCGGGACACCTCAATATTGAGGCTTCAATAATTCATCAGGGGTCGGTCGGCAAAGGTGAGATACAGGAGGCGGTCTATGATCCGATTGAAAAGGAGTTTGAGGATGTCAATATAATAAATGAGGTAAAGGAGGAGAAGCAGGAGCAGCTCTCCATTCCCTCTGCAAATGCTGATCTTATCAGGAAGTCGCTTGAAAAGCACAAGGGAAAGAGGAAGGAGGCAGCTGCAGAGCTGGGAATATCCGAAAGGACGTTGTATAGAAAAATTAAGGAATTGGGGCTATAAGAATTGAAATGATGAAACTGTTTAAAATGGATTTCTTTAGAAAAAGAGTGCTTTTGGGTTCTGCATTGCTCTTTGCAATGGTGCCGTTTGTGGCGGCTTGCGGAATATATTCCTTTACAGGAACATCCATTGATCCTGATGTAAAGTCGGTATCAATATACACCATAGAGAATAAGGCAATGAAGGTCAACCCATCTTTGAGCAATACAATAACAAATGCGCTCAATGACCAGTTCAGGCGTCTGACCAAATTGGAGATGCTTCCCGACGGAGGTGATCTTGAAATTTCAGGCATGATTACAAATTATGACGTTATGCCTACAGCCGTGACCTCAAATGAGGTGGCCTCTATGAACAGGCTTACCATAACTGTGAGAATCACCTTTACAAACAACAAGCACCCTGAAGATAGTTTTAAGGACAAATCCTTTGCTGCCTATGAGGATTATGATTCAAATTTGACACTTGATGCCGTAGAGGCCTCTTTGTGTGATGAGATTGTTGAGAAACTTGTTAATGACATTTTCAATGCGACTGTGGCCAACTGGTAAAATCTTGGGCTTATGGAGAACTTCGGAAATTTGAAAGAACTTGATATAGCAACGCTGGAGAGACTTGTGAGGGAGTACCCGTGGTTTGCCTGTGCCCGTCAGGTGCTGATGGAAAAGATGTGGTCAAAGGGAAGAGAGCATTTTGAAATGCAGATAGGCAAATGCTCTGCATTTTTGCAGAACAGGCAGAGGCTCTATCTGCTTAAACTTGAGCCGGAACAGGATGATGATGCCTCGGTTATAGATTTTGATGAAATCAACAGGGAATTCAATGAGATAACAGGGGCAATTTTGGGTGAAAACAATAAAAAGAGTGCTGAATCGGGAGAAAATGGGCCAAAATATATAGTCTTGGGTGGAGATTATTTTACAAAAGATGATTTTGCACAATTGGAGGATGTTAATTCATTCAAAATAGGCAAGTTAGGGGCAAATGACAAAGAGTCTGACTTTCAAACATCTGATAATCAGGTTGTTGACTTAGATGAAGGAGATAGAGATATTGATGATTTCTATACCGAAACTCTTGCTCGGATTTATGCGGAACAGGGTTATTATGAGGAAGCTATAAAGGTTTATGCAAAACTAATTTTGTTATATCCAGAAAAAAGTGCTTACTTTGCAACCCTTGTAAATGAAGTAAAGTCAAAAAATAATTAACAGATATGTATACAGTTATTGCTATCATTATTGTAATTGCAAGTATTCTACTTACTTTGGTAGTACTTGTACAGAACTCAAAAGGTGGTGGATTGGCAGCTAACTTTGCTGCGGGCAACCAGACTTTTGGTGTAAGACAAACTGCAGATTTTCTAGAGAAAGCCACTTGGACTCTTGCGATTGTCATTATAGCTCTTTGTATTCTTGCAACAGCATTTGTTTCAACAAGAGTAGCAGAGGTTAATACTAATTTGATGGAGCAGATTGAGAATGCGGCACCTGTACAGGGCCAACCTCAGTTCCCAGTAGATCCTGTAGCTCCAGCACAGGAGGCAGCTCCAGAAGCAGCTCCAGAGGCTACTCCTGCAAACTAATTTGCAGCGATTATCCGGAGAAAAATTAAGAGATGGAGAGAAATCTTCATCTTTTTTTTAAAAATTACTACTATGTTATACAAGGTACTAAAAATATTTTATATATTTGCATTACAAATAACCTTGCACAAAAAGATAGGTTGTTTGTTATAACACTAAACATCAAATGAGAAAATTATGAAAACAGTTGTTAATGTAGGAATTGGAGGCAGAAGTTTTGTAATGGACAATGATGCCTATGCCAGATTGGATAATTATTTGACCAAGTTCAAGCAGAGTGCAAAGATGGGTGTCCAGACAAAGGAGGTGATGGATGATCTTGAAGATAGAATAGCTGAACTCTTTTTGGAGAACCTTTCGGCCTATAAGGATGTGGTGGATATAGAATTGGTAAACAGCGTGATTGCCCAGTTGGGAATGCCGGATGGAGAGCCTTTTAGAGATGGGTGTGAACCCGAAAGTGAGGAGCTCAGGAGTTCCAGATCGCAAAATGCTCCGCGCAAACTCTATAGGGATATGGATGGAAAGTCGGTCGGTGGTGTCTGTTCTGGTCTTGCTCACTATCTCAATCTGGATATTACTCTTATAAGGGTCTTGTTTTTCGTCTGTTTCTTTATGGGCTCTGCAAGTTTCTGGCTATATATATTCTTATGGATGGTGGCTCCGGCTGCCAGAACTGCTGCTCAGAAGTGCAGGATGCACGGTTTGCCTGTGACAGCGGAGAATTTAAAAAGATTTTCAAATGAAAAATAGGAGGGCGGTATGGATTCTAATGTAGACAATATAAAGGCTCAAATGCGTAAAGGCGTATTGGAGTACTGTATTTTAAGTATACTCAAGAATAATGATGCCTATGCGTCATCAATAATAGCAGAACTCAAGGATGCAAGGATGATAGTTGTTGAAGGAACACTCTATCCACTTCTGACAAGATTGAAGAATCAGGGTCTGCTAAACTACAGATGGGAGGAGAGTACCCAAGGTCCTCCAAGAAAATACTATTCACTTACATCCAAGGGAGAGGAGGCTTTGATAGAGATGGATATAGCCTGGATGGAGGTTGTAAGATCAATAGAGTTTGTAAAGAGTAAAAAATTGCCATTATGAAGCAGGTTGTAAAAGTTAGCATTGCAGGGGGCTCATTTACATTGGAGAGTGATGCCTACCAGCTACTTGAGAGTTACCTTGATGAATTGGATGCCTATTACAAGGGGGTAACGGATGGCTCTGAGATAATCTCGGATATAGAAGAGAGGATTGCTGAGCTTCTTATTGAGAGGGGTGGCAAGATCGGGACTATACAGCTTGAAACAGTGAGCAGTATAATTGCTGTATTGGGGCATCCGGCAGAGATAGAGCTGCATGAGACCGAAGAGTCAAAATCATCTGCCAAGGAGAAGAGACCTGTAAAAAAACTCTATAGAGACCTTAAGGATAGGGTGGTAGGAGGAGTCTGCAGTGGTTTGGGTGCCTATTTTAGCGTAGATGCTGTAATGATCCGTCTTATCTTTGTACTGCTGGCTCTTGTCTCTACAATAATGGAGTCATTTGGTGTCAGATGCAGTATCTTCAGCAATATCGGAGGCAGTTCATTTGGATTCATGTTTCTGCTGTATATTCTTTTGTGGATTATAGTGCCTGCAGCAAAGACTGTGGAGCAGCGTTGTGCCATGAGAGGAAAAGGTACCGGAATAGACGAGATGCACAAAGATGTCAGGACTCACTCATGCTCACGCAGCAATTCGTGTCAGGAGCGTAGCAGACTATCAATAGCCTTAGGCGGGCTGTTGGGCGTTATAGGAATATTCATTGGAGCTCTCTTTATATTGATGGGATTTGGCGGTCTGGTCAGTGGTATGATACTTTTTATGGGTATTGAAATAGTGGATGGACTCTCTTTGCCGGCAATGCTTGACTATATAGAGTTGGGGATAGATAATCTCTTTTGGCTCAAGTTGCTCTCTCTCTTTGTATGGTTCATCCCATTTCTGTTACTTATCTATTGGGGAGTGCTGCTCTGTTTCAAATTCAAGACTCCGACCTGGCGGCCCGGTCTTATAATGTTTCTTGTTTGGGTTGTTGCAATTTTTGCACTCACCTCGCTCGGAATAAAATCGGCAACGCCATATTTTGATGATACAAAATGGTCAGATGACAGACCTGTCTCTTCAAATATAGATACTCTTTATATGAATCTGCAACCGTTTGACGGGATTGGGGAGGCGATGGTCCTGAAAGATAGGAAGAGTGGAATAATATGTGCAGATTACCTGCTTGAGCGCAACAAGGGTGTGCTGGAATTTGTCAAGTATCCCGAAATACGCATTGTGAAACACTCTCCAAATGAGGATGGAGAACCATATCATGGATTTGTGGAGTGCAAATATACTACATTCAGTGGCCTGAGTCTGTATAGGAAGTGTGAGCCTTTCACAACGGACAGTATATTTACCGTAAAGGATTCACTCTTGACAATCTATCCCAGGATTTATACAAAGGAGAACAAGTTCCGTGGTGAGGATATAACCCTTTGGCTCCATCTGCCTGCGCAGATGTGTGTGATAAAGAGCGATGAACGCGGTAAGATTACCGTTTATGACAAATAATAAAGATTTTGTTTAACAAACATTCATTAATCCCGACAGATTTTCAATTATGGAGATATTTTTGGAGATAATAGCAATTCTTTTTGGTGTGGTGGGCCTGCTCGGCTGCATATTGCCTGTATTGCCGGGCCCGCCACTAAGTTATGCCGGATTGGTTGTCATCTACCTGTGGTGCAATGGAGCTGCCGATTCCGGGGAAGCCATTACCGGCAAGTTTATGCTTGTGTGGCTTGCAATTACAATAGCCGTATCAATTCTTGATTATGTGGTTCCTGCCCTATTCACCAAATGGACTGGTGGCTCAAAGGAGGCGGTAAGAGGATCTCTTGCCGGAACAATAATAGGACTGGTATTTTTCCCTCCATTTGGGATAATAGCAGGAGCATTTCTTGGAGCGCTACTTGGAGAGATAATCATAAACGGTAAAAAATTGGGAGAGTCACTCCTATCTGCAATAGGGTCATTTCTCGGCTTCCTCTTTGGAACCGGTATAAAGATGGTTGCAAGTGGAATGATGTTATATTACATAATAAAGTTCCTATAATGACCGGCATTATAGGAACTTTATCCTCTTTGAAGCATATTTAAAGGGGGTTGCTTGTACTATTTTTCTCTGGTGCCAACATACTCGGCCAAAGCTACAAGTCTCTCTTTTGCCCAACTTGGAGGAAGAGGTGAGAGTGCTTTAACGGCCATCTTGCCATGTTCACCAAGAATATTCTGACTTTGGCCTATACCATCGTATTTTTCAACAAAGAGGTTGACCTCATCAATAATTGCCCTTTCTGCGTCACTGACCTTGCCTCCTTTTACCAGGCTGTTTTCAATAAGTGCAATTTTCTCCCTTACTTGACGTGCCTCTTCGGGAGATGATTTCTCCATTGCACACAATAAAGGAAGAGTTATCTTTCTCTCCTTAATGTCTGCTCCGGCAATTTTACCGGTATCCATTGAGGGTGTATAATCAAAAATATCATCCCTTATCTGAAAGGCCACGCCAAGTTCATAGGCATATTTTTCTACAGCCTTCAGCCGTTCGGGGTTGGCTCCAACAGATATGGCTCCACTTTTCATGGCTGCGATGAATAGGCTGGCAGTCTTTTTCGATATAATTGAGTAGTAGTCTTCTTTGCAGGTGTCAAGCAACTCTGCCTTTTCCATTTGTATGAGTTCACCAACGGAGAGCTCCTTTACCGCATTGGTAAAACATGAAAGGACATCCTCTCCGCATTGGGTGAGGAGATCCAATGCCTGGGCCAGCCAATAGTCTCCGGCCAATATTGATGCTGCTTGTCCAAAGACTGCCTTGACCGTCGGTACTCCTCTTCTGAGATTGCCGTCATCAGCCACATCATCATGCAGAAGAGTTGCGGTATGTATCATTTCAGAAACAGCAGCGCAGCAATGGCTTGTATTGTTTGGTTCTCCACATACCGTAGCAGAGAGCAACGATAGTACAGGCCTCAACTGCTTGCCGGCATTTTCAATCAGATAGTTGTTTATTTTGGAAACAAATTCATTGCTATTGCATAAAGCGGATACCAATGTTGCTTGATATCCGCTCCAGTCTGTTCCCAACTCTTTTTTTACGTTGTTTATATCCACAGCCTTAAAAAATGAATGCTAAAGAAAGTTCAAATCCCTTGTTCTTTCCACCTTTGAATGTGTTAATTCCGTCCCATTTGAATTCGGCTACCTTGCCTAGATCCCAACAGTATCTGCCTGTCACCTGGAACTTCCAGATGTCAAGACCTGCACCCAGGCCTATACCATACTCGAAGCGGTTCATGTTATCCCACTCCAATCCCTTCAGTTCATCACCGTTGGCTATTGCATATCCAATATATGGTGAAACCATCACAAACGGGCGGAATAGCATAAGGTCTATTCCCCACTGCAGGTTAATTGGCAACTGGATATGATGGACTTTAAAATCCAAACTTTCATTATTTCCTTCAAGATTGCCACCCTTCTGAATGTAGAGGAGCTCCGGCTGGAGTGCCAGACCTGACCCCAATTTTGCCTTGTACAAAATGCCGGCATGAAAACCGGTTTTTCTGTTAAAGGAACTCTCCCAATTCTCAATCTCAATATCAGACATTGAATTGTAACTCAATCCACCCTTTATACCAAAACCATTCTGTGCCCTCATCGGGAGAACGCAGAAAAACATCACACACAGTACAATTAAAGTCCTCTTCATAAAAACATATTTTACATTAATTTATCCAATTCAGCGGTAATTGCGGATTTTGCTACTGAACCTACAAGTTTTGCCTTCAATTCACCGCCTTTAAAGAACAACAAAGTAGGAATGTTTCTGATTCCATACTCCATAGGCGCATCTGCAGCCTCATCTACATTGCATTTTACAACAAGAGCCTTGCCCTCATACTCTGCAGCCACCTCCTCAACTACTGGGATAAGCGCTTTGCATGGGCCACACCAGGATGCCCAGAAATCTACCATTACAGGTTTGTCGCTCTGCATAACAACCTCGTTGAAATTAGTATCATTTACTTCCATTGCCATAATGATTTACATTTAAATGTTCTACACATATATCTGTCAATTAAAGTTGCTAATTTAACATCAATTTTTTAAAGTTCAGCCAATTTTTGGAATAATTCTACTTTTTGGTTGTGCAATGCCTCCCAGATCCTTAGTGCCTGCCATATTTTCCCGACAGATCTGAAAAGGACCAAAATAACCCTGCAGACAAAATTATCCGCCTTCACGATTAACAAAGATACTTCAATTTTTGATTAAAACGGCTGCATATTTTTTTGAAATTAGGATATTATTCCGCGCTTTTTGTGTAAGTTTGTAACCGGTTCCCTTAAACTTGATAAAGTTTACAACATATTCTTGAATGTAAATTAGAAATTAAAACTTAATAACACCATGTACAATAAATTTCAACAGTATCTTCAAGCTGAGCTCAAATCAATTGAGGAGGCAGGTTTGTATAAAAAAGAGAGAATCATTGTCTCTCCCCAAAAGGCGGAAATCAAAGTGAACACTGGCAAGGATGTGCTGAACTTCTGCGCCAACAACTATCTTGGACTGTCCGATAACCAGGAACTTATTGATGCTGCAAAAAAAGCATTGGATGAGAGGGGCTTTGGAATGTCGAGTGTACGCTTCATCTGCGGAACACAGGATCTTCATAAGGAGTTGGAGAGAAAGATTGCAGAGTTCTTTGGCACAGAAGATACCATTCTTTATGCAGCATGTTTTGATGCGAATGGCGGTGTGTTTGAGCCTCTATTGAACGAGGAGGATGCCATCATTTCTGACGCTCTCAACCATGCTTCAATCATTGATGGTGTAAGACTTTGCAAGGCTCAGAGGTACAGATATGCAAACGCCAATATGGAAGAGTTGGAGAATTGTCTCAAACTTGCCCAGGCACAACGTCACAGGCTTATTGTAACAGACGGCGTATTCTCAATGGACGGTAATGTCGCTCCTCTTGACAAGATCTATGAGTTGGCTGAGAAATATGATGCCATGGTAATGGTAGATGAATCCCACTCTGCAGGTGTAGTCGGAAAAACAGGTAGAGGTACAACTGAACAATATAATCTCAGAGGTAAAATTGAGATTCTTACCGGAACACTTGGTAAGGCATTTGGCGGAGCAATCGGTGGCTTTACAACCGGTAAAAAGGAGATCATTGCAATGTTGCGCCAGCGTTCACGCCCTTATCTGTTCTCAAACTCAATTCCTCCAATGGTAGCTGCTGCAGGTATAGCCATGTTTGACATGATGGCACGCACAAATGAACTTCAGGACAAACTTCACAGTAATACAGACTATTTTGTTGCAAAAATGAAGGAGGCCGGATTTGACATCAAACCTACACAGTCTGCAATTTGTGCAGTTATGCTTTATGATGCAAAACTCTCTCAGCAGATGGCAGAAAAACTTCTTGAGGAGGGTATATATGTTGTGGGCTTCTACTATCCGGTAGTGCCTAAAGGTCAAGCACGTATCCGTGTGCAGATCTCTGCAGGCCACGAGATTGAGCATCTTGACAAGGCTATTGCGGCCTTTACCAAAATTGGCAAAGAACTTGGCGTAATCAAATAGAGGTTGATACAAAAGAGCAGATGAGGTTGCTCAAAATTCACCTCTGCTAAGATAAAATCCCTGTCAGTCTTGACAGGGATTTGCTGTTTTATAAGGAATCCTCAGTATGCCTATTGCTAACCCTTGTTGGCAGGTGTATTTTCCCTGCCTTTGGCCTCTTCGATCTCCCAGTACTCCTCATCCCATTCAGGCTCAATGAGGGGTTTGCCATTCTCCGGCCTGAATGCCAGATATGTTATCTCAAGGCCCCTTTTGATGTAGTGGGCCTCATAGAAGGTCTTGATGGAGAGTATTTCGTCAGCCCTGCCTGAACCGTAGATGTCATTGTTGGCCTCAAGGATGTCAAGCCCGTTTTGCCGGGCAAGGGCAAGGGTGTAGTTGTGCAGATATTTGCTGTCGGTTTTCAGGTTGATTATGCCGTCAGGAGCAAGGAACTGCCTATAGCGTTCAAGGAACATTGTGCCGGTAAGGCGTTTGCGCGGACGCTTGAGTTGGGGATCGGGGAATGTTATCCATATCTCAGAAATTTCCCCCTCTGCAAAAAGGGAGGTAATGAACTCAATGCGAGTCCTGATAAAAAGTACATTGCCCATCTTGTTTTCGGTAGCAAATTTGGCCCCTTTCCACAGGCGGGCACCCTTTATGTCGATGCCAATGAAGTTTCTGTCGGGAAACTTCTGGGCAAGAGCAATTGTGTACTCACCCTTGCCGCAACCCAATTCAAGGGTAATAGGGTTGTCATTGCCAAATATCTCTTTTCCCCATTTGCCTCGCAGACTGTATGGCTTGCCGAGAACCCCTTCTGTCTTTGGCTGGAAAAGGCAGGCAAATGTCTCATTTTCTCTGAATTTTCTAAGTTTGTCCTTTGAACTCATTGGTTATTGTCTTTTTTACAGGAGATTCCCACTCCAATAATCTCTTTATATATTTCCCTCTGCAGACCGGAACTTCCCGATGGTGTAATCGTGAATTGCCAACGTCCGGCCACTCTGTTCTTTATCCCCCTTCTGTATGCCCAGCGGTAATTTCTTATGCCATTCGTAAGAGTATATATGGTATTGCCCTCCCTGGCGGATGTGGGCAGGGTTATCCGTTCAATATAGAGCAACTCCTCTGGTGATACAATTTCGATTGTTACCTCAAAGGCGTCGGTCTCTTCAACTGTCTGACTGTTTCTTATCTGCATGCATATCTCAAGCATTCTTGTGTTTACGGTATCCTCCATATCAATGGCAAGCCCAACACTCCCATTCCACCCCTCATAAATGTCAAGTTCCCTGAAATCGGTCAGTTGCAGAGGCCTTGTTGAGCATGAAACCGTTGCTGCCAACAGCAGAAGATATGCAGTCAGTCGCAGGATCATTGTTTGCGTTTGTTCTTCCTGTTGCGGTTATTTTTCTTGCGTGGCGATTTTGCCTCATCAAAACGTGAGATGCTCTCCTCACCGGCTGCGCTGAAGAACTCAGGTGATTTTTCCCGCTCCTTGCTCTCAAGCAACGAAGGTGCTTTTTTGCCCTTTTTGTTCATATCAATGATACCTGCCACCTGTTCAGCTTTAAGAGGTATCATATTAGCCATATTGTGGGCATCGTAAGAGAACCACATAATACCTCTGAGTATGTCGGTTTTCAATAGGAATGCTTCGCCATCTTCAAGCTGGAGCGGCTCATGTACACGTGGCATACGGCTCTGTGCATCAATGTAGGCAGAGGCCTCATAATTGATGCAGCATTTCAATTTTCCACACTGTCCTGCAAGTTTCTGTGGATTCAATGAGAGGTCTTGACATCTTGCGGCCTGAGTGGTAATAGATTGGAAATCATTCATATATCTTGAACAGCATAGGGCCTGGCCACAAACACCCAATCCTCCTATAAGGCCGGCTTCCTGTCGGGCACCAATCTGTTTCATCTCAATTCTGATTCTGAACTCTTCAGCAAAGTTCTTGATGAGCTGTCTGAAATCTACCCTCTCATCGGCAATATAGTAGAAAATTGCCTTTGTTCCGTCGCCCTGGAACTCCACATCACCGATTTTCATATTCAGTTCAAGGTCTGCTGCCATCTGGCGGGAGCGGATCATAGTCCTGTGCTCGCGGGCAATGGCCTCTTGCCACTTCTCTATATCTGTAGGACGTGCCCTGCGGTAGATCTTCTTGAATTCATAAGTTTCAGGATCAATCCTGTCTCTCTTCAACTGGCGTGCAATGATGGGCCCCGCCAATGTTATTATTCCAAGATCATAGCCGTTCTGGGCCTCAACAACAACAAACTCTCCAATTCTGAGGTTCTGTCCGGATTCGTTTTTATATATTCCCTTTCTTGTATTCTTGAATCTTACTTCAAAAAGATTTGCCATATCTTGTTGAGTAATACCGTCAAGCCAATTGAAAACACTCAATTTGCAGCAGTTTGGGTTGTATGAACAGCTGGTGTCGCCGTTTTCATTATGAGTAATCTCACAACCTCTCTGACAATCGTAAACTCTACTCTTATCCATATTCATATATTATAATAGATGCGATTGCATAAATCGCAGAAAATAAACTTTGGGTTCACATTCCTCTCTATGGCATCAGTTGCCTGGTTGAGATAATTGTAGCCCTTTTCAAAAAAATCTGCCTTTATTTTTCCCGACAGTGCTTGCAGAATCTTCCTCTCCCTGTTATGGGTGTAGGATATGCTGTCGAGACCCAGGCTGATCATATATATTTTTCTTAAAATCTCAAGACTATCTGTGCAGAAACTCTTCTGAGCCTCCTTTCCTCTTGCCGCAAGGGACTCCCATATCTCAAACATCGCCACGTGGTCTTTGGCAATTCCAAGCTCCAGGAGCTTTATGAAGAGGGTGTGGTTTTCATTCTCTTCATTTATTCCGGCAATCAGTCCGGCAGCCTTGCCGTAACTTCCTCCCGAGCATCCGGCCCAGAACAGAGCCTCCTCCTCATTGAGACTGAATGCTTTTCCAAGTGCACCTGCAAGGGTCTCATGTCCAATTGGCGGTACTTCAACAATACGGCATCGGCTCAAGACTGTAGTTATAATCTTTGAAGGATTATGCGACACCAGAAAATAGTAGGTGTCGGGCTGTGGCTCCTCCAATGATTTCAGGAGTTTGTTTGCCGCCTCCTGGTTCATCCTCTCCGGAAACATTATGAGCATAACCTTAATACCACCCTCAAAAGAGCTCAATGCAAGCTTGCGCATTATTGAGTTGGCCTCATTAACACTTATGTTTCCAAATTTGTTCTCTATACCGATTGCTCGGTAAAGCTCCTGCTCTCCAAACCAGGGATTCTCCTTTACAAGGGCGCGCCAAAGCGGATAAAATTCCTCAATTTCAGCTCTTTTATCCTTGCCTACAAGGGTCGAGGTGTTGATTGGGAATGTGAAATGAAGATCGGGATGCACCAGTTTGCCTGTTTTGCTGCACTGGTTGCAGACTCCACACGAGTCTCCATTGTTTTTCTGTTGGCAGAACATATATGAGATGGTTGCCAAGGCAATATGCAGAGCTCCGTAACCCTCTCTCTCCGTAAAAAGGATGGCATGTGGTACCCTATTGCTGTCCACCATATTTCGGAGAGTTCCAATAATCTCGCTATGTCCTAAAACCTCAGAAAATTGCATGGCGTAAAATTACATATTTTTTACCCAATAACTACCATTTCGCACTTATTGCAGTCAAATTTCAGTTCAAGTCTGTTCTTTCCGTTGAGCAGGAAAAGCGGCTCTTGAAAGTCAGTATTGCCCAATCTGTTGATGTAGCTTTTGTCGGAAGCGGCCCTTGACTTGTAATTTGGACAGAGCCCCAATTCATATTTTATACAATATTTTGAGCGCATAAGCTCAGCATTTGCCACCTCCTGCAGTTCGTACGCAGGTGCAATGCTCTTTGCACCCCTCATTCCATATACCTTTCCCGACAATTCATTTGAACAGTTGGCTCTATAGTCCGGAGTATTGCCGAGAGGGGTAGGTATGCCGTCTGCTCTCTTGAATTGAGGAGCCGGATCCGTTTGGCGTCTTTGCTCATATTCAAGACGCTTCAATTTCTCAATTTCGGCAATTCTCTTCTCAGCAAGAGCAGCAATATCCCTTCTTATTTGGTTAATCTTTCCCACAGGAAGGAACGGAATTTCCATATTTTCATCTATGCCATCAAGCGAGAAGTGGAATATTCCGGTACTCTTGCCCAATTGGGCATAGAGATTTTTCACGGCCAGTTCTCTGTTTGATGCCCTTTCGAGACCCTCTTCAAACGGAAGCATTACACTATTGCTGCAGTGCATCTCTTCTCTGCCCCATACTGCTCTGATAGCAATCTTTCCATTACATTCACCCATTGTGAGCTTTACAGGTATAAGCCTCTTTGGAGGATTCTTCTCCAGTTCCCTTTCAAATGAGATATTGAAGTTCCTGAAGAGTTTTGATCTCTCAGCCACCTGCAGTCTCTCAACTGTAGATATGCTCCTGCCGTTACAGCTGTTTGCTCTTGCTCCGCTGATTTCGCCTTTAGGCGATACAAAGCAGAGGCCGTCGCCATTTGATATGGCAGAGGCTCTCTTATTTTCAATCTTGTATTCAAAGAGAAGGTTGCCGTTCTTGTCCTTGCCGCTTTTAACAACTGTGCCTATGTATTCACCCAGATATTTTGCTCCATCCGTACTCCTCCATTTTCCACGTTGGCCATCTATGAAAAATTGTGTATAGCCTCTGTTGAATGTAACATCGGCATTTGGTACAAATCCCTCCTTTATCTCTCCAAGTGAAGCTCTTGTATATTGCGGATTGTTCCTGATGAACTCATCAATCTTCTCCCTGTAAAGTCTGACTATATTCTTTATGTAGGAGATATTCTTCAATCTGCCCTCAATCTTGAATGAGGTTACACCGGCCTTTACAAGATCTGCTATGCGGTCACTCAGATTAAAATCTTTCAGTGAGAGCAGGTGCATCTCCCTTTGCAGAACCTTTCCATTGCTGTCGGACAATGTGTAAAGAGAACGGCAAGCCTGGGCACAAGTGCCTCTGTTTGCGCTTCTGCCTGCAACTTTCTGACTCAGGTAGCATTGTCCGCTGTAGCTTACACACAAGGCTCCATGGACAAATGTCTCAATATCGGTTTTTGTTGCCTGTTTGATTGCTTTTATCTGTTCAAGGCTCAGTTCTCTGGCAAGTATCAGACGTTCAAATCCAAGATCTTCAAGAAATCTGGCCTGCTCAGGGGTCCTGAGATTTGTCTGTGTGGAGGCATAAAGGGGAATAGGTGGAAGATCAAGGGCCAGCACTCCAAGATCCTGTACTATGATTGCATCACACCCTGCCTCATATGCCTGGCTGATGATCTCTGCGGCCTCCTGAAGTTCATGGTCATACAGGATTGTATTTACAGTCATATAGACTTTTGCCCCAAACTTGTGGGCATACCCAACCAGTTCCGCTATTTCGGAGATTGGGTTTCCAGCCCCTTCACGGGCACCGAATTGCGGACCTGCAATATATACGGCATCGGCACCACAGTCTATTGCCGCAATGCCGATGTCTCTATTTTTGGCTGGAGCGAGAAGTTCCAGCTCTGTGGTCTTCTTTTGAATACCCTGCACGCCATCAGGCGTGAGTTTTATTTGCATAGTGCTGTTACTTTTGCTTTAGCGTACTCGCCGTAGTTTTTGTCTGCAGTGATAAGTTTATAATACTCACAAGCTTTTGCACCGTTACCTTTAGCCTCATATGCTTTAGCCAAGTTGTAGTTTACTGAAGCATCAGCTTTAGCTTTTGAAAGCAACTCAATACCCTGGTCATATTTCTTTAGACCAACAGCTGCCATACCGCCAATTTTGTAAGCGTTAGGGTTCTCGCCATACTCAAGGGCTTTCATTGCGTTATCCAATGCACCTGCGCTGTTTTTAGCCTTGTAGTCAGCTGCCATCTGTTTTACGTAGATATTGCCAAGCTGTTTTTTAGCATTAGCCTCCTGACCCATAGCCATAGCTTTCTCGTAAGATGCAACAGCACCTGCAACGTCATTCATTTGAGCTTTGCACATACCGATTCTCAAGTGAGCCATACCGCTCTCAGGATCAACAGCAAGAGCCTTCTCATACTCTGCGATTGCCTCAGGGAACTTCTTCTCGTTCAAAAGAGAGTTGCCGTCGGTGATATATACCATTGTGATAAACTCTTTAGCATCAGCTGCTGTCTCTGCATTGCCATACTCTGTAGCTTTGGCAATGGCCTCGTTCAATTTTGCAACAGCACCGTCCATATCTTTGGCAGCAGCAGCATCTTTACCCAATTTCAAAAGAATTTTAGGGATGATGCCTTTACAGTCAGATACCAATTGGGCACCCTCTTCACCAGCAGCCTCTGCAAGAGAAAGTGCTTTCTGGAAACCCTCAAGAGCCTCGGCAGCCCTATCTTCGTTCAATGCAGTTGCCGCATTGTTGTAAATTTCAGTAGCCTCGCCTAGATCCTGAGCAAATGCATTGCTCAAAACAAACATGGACACCAATGCCATGATAAAAAATTTACCAAACTTTTTCATTTGATCTTAAGATTTTTAGTGATTATTATTGATTACTTTACTTTCAAAAAACGTTCCAACAAAAAAGGACACAAACGCAAATGTAAAAAAAAAAGGTAATAGAAGCAAAAAACCGCTTGAAATTTGTATTTTTGCATAAATTTGGATTAATATGAGGAACTTTTTCAAGCTGCTTATAGCACTTTTTATTTTGACAGCATGTCTTAATAGTACAATGCTGGTGGCCCAAGATGTGGAAAAACTGCCTGATGACCCAAGAGTAAAGCGAGGCTCTTTGGCAAACGGGCTTTCATATATACTGATCAAGAACGGTGCACAAAAGGGGTATGCCCATTTTGGAGTGGCCCAGAGAGTGGGCTCCACACTGGAGGAGGATGGCGAGACAGGAATGTTCAAAATGCTTGAGGCTCTGACCGTCAAGGGTACCCGTAACTTTACCGATTCAACCATTATTACCTATCTCAAGTCAATTGGTGTAAAGCCCGACGGCGTCTCATTCACCACAAGGGAGGATGATGTTACATATCTGATCAAGGATGTTCCCGCTTCAAACCAGAATACCATTGACTCTTCTTTGCTTATTTTGTATAATTGGCTGAATTCCATTAATATAGATGAAGAAGATATAAAGGATGAGGCCCCTTTTGTCAAGAATGCGCTTGTATATGAGTGGGATGCCTCAAGAAGGTTGGATGACAAGTTGCTGAATGAACTCTATCCTCAGAGCAACTATGCCATGAATCTCAGGGCTGATCATCTTGCAAGGATTGACGGATTCTCATCAAAGGAGTTGAGAAACTTCTACTACAAGTGGTTCCGTCCCGATTTTCAGTCTGTAATAGTGGTTGGAGACATTGATTTGAACCTTATTGAGACTAAGGTCAAATCTGTATTCTCTACCATACAGAAGCCTCTTGACAAACAGAACAGAAGCTATTTCAATCCTGAGCCTTTCAGTGGGGTAAAGGTTTATATCCTCAAGGATAAGGAGTACAACAAAACCAAAATCTCCATAGATATATTGAAGGAGCCGCTTGTGAAGAAATACAAGAACACATCGGTACCTTTCATTCAGGAGTATATGGATGTGGCGATCTCAAAACTTCTCTCTGCAAGGTTGCGTGACGGTATCATAAACAATACCCTTCCAATTACCAATCTGCAGATCAAGAAGGGCAAATTCATGAATATACGCAATCTGGAGAGTTTCTCAATAACATTTGAGACCCTTCCGAACATGATATATTCGGCTATAGCCTTTGTGAATGCGGAGATTGGCAAGATGGCAAAATATGGTTTCAACGGACAGGAGTGTGCGAGGTCAAAGGAGATCTATTTCAGGGAACTTGAGAAGATTTATGACAACAGGGCCACTTTGGGTAATGACATCTATCTTGAAAGGGCTCTTGACTACTTCTACAATGACGGAACCTTGGCAAGCATAGAGTTGAAGTTTGAGATAATGAAAGAGATTCTCTTTACCATCTCCTTGAACCAGCTCAACCAGTATGCGGCCGCAATGTTAGGCCAGTCCGACAATGTTGTAATATCGTGCAGAATGCCGGAGTATGAAGGTATGGAGGGTATAACTCCGGAGCGTATACTCTCTGCATATACCGATGCCGGATTGCGCACCCCTTCTATACAGAAAGATGCTCCTATTGTAAAGTGGCCGGAATTCCGCGCAGATGTTCCAAAGGCATCAATTGTCTCTTCTGTCTCTGATGTGGTGACCAATGCAACCGTACTTATTCTCTCAAATGGAGCTACAGTAGTGCTTAAGAAAAATGAGTCGGATACCATATCGTTCAGGGCTGTCAGCAAAGGCGGATATTCACTCATCAAGGGGGTGAATTACGGTTCTGAGCAATATTTGAATGATGTCCTCAATATGGGAGGATTGGAGAATATATCCCAACCTAACCTTGAGAGGCTTTATGCCTACCATAATTTCAATCTTGAGGCATCAATAGGCGAGAATACCGAGAAGCTTGAGGGTTATGCCCAGAAGGACAAGGCAGAGATGCTCTTCCATGCAATATATATGAGCATGACTGACCGCAGGGCCGATCAGGCGGCCTTTGACCTTTACAAGCAAGGCAAACTTTTTGAAGCTTCATATAGAGATCTTGCTCCATCTGTGGTTTTCAGGGATTCGATACTCCACTACAACTATAGCAACAAAAATTATATTAGGAGAATGAGCAATGAGGATATTGCCGCTCTGGACTATGCATCACTGCTCAACAAGACTCGTGAGCGTTTTGCAAATGCGGCGGATTTTGTATTCATTTTTGTAGGAGATATTGATGTTGAGGCATATACAGAATATGTTGTAAAATATATCGGAGCCATAAAGGGTGACCAGAAGAGCAAAGAGGAGTGGGTTATTGTTCCCAATTACCTTACCAAAGGCAAGGTGGAGAGGAGTTTCCTCTACAGGATGATCAATCCGCGCTCTTTTACAAACCTTACCTACTCTTGTGGAGTTGACTATAATCTCAGCAATAGCCTGATGTGTGAACTGCTTGCAAATTATGTGGAGAATGTGCTTGCACAACGCAGCAGTAGACGTTATATGATGAGATATGGGGTTGGAAGTTCGCTGTTGAACTATCCTGAGAAGATTTTTGTAATGGGAGTTGAATTTGAGACAGACAGTGCAAATGCCCAGATTGTTAAGGGAATAGTTGATAATGCATTGCTTTCTGTTGCAAATGGGGCTGTGCTGGAAACCGAATTGTCGGGATTGAAGAGAGATTTGAAGAGCGAGTTTATGGCGTCAAATGCAACCAACAGCTATTGGCTGGATGTGTTTGAGCACAGGTATATGGCTGGAAAAGACTTTTTCAGCAACTATATGCAGAGCCTTGATGAGATAACACTTGAGCAGTTCAGAAATTTTGCGGCAAAGTTGCTTGAGCAGGGCAACAGGGTGGCAATAACAATGGAGGGAACAACAAAGGATGTCAATACACAGAATCTCTTCAAGGAGAATGAGTTCATAAAGGAGTATTTTGACATCAACTGGTAAATTTTACAGGAGGTATCGGAGTATGAAAAATCATATGGCATATATAGTTGAGATTGGAGATTATCTTGTTTCATCAGAGGTTATTACAGAGTATTTTGCATGTGATTATCCGGTCTGCCACGGATGTTGCTGCATAATTGGTGACAGTGGCGCCCCTATGGAGAAGGAGGAGGAGCAGCTCTTTAAGGAGAATTTTGAGGGGTATAAGCATCTGCTCACACCAGAGGGACTTGAGGCATTGCAGGCGCAGGGTTTTGCCGTAACAGACAGGGATGGAGATCTTGTAACTCCGCTTGTCAATGATGAAGAGTGTGCCTATACCTGTTTTGACAAAGGGAACAACTGCTTCTGCGCTGTTGAAAAGGCCTGGTATGCCGGCACATCAAAATTCAAGAAGCCAATCTCATGCAGGCTCTATCCGATAAGGGTCTCAAAGTTCTCCAACGGAATGACTGCCCTCAATCTTCACAGATGGAGAATATGTTCAGACGCCTTTGCCAAGGGTAAAAAAGAAAAGATTCCCGTATACAAATTCTTACGGGAACCTCTTATAGATGCTTTTGGTGAGGAGTTCTACTCTGCGTTGGAGCAGGCTGCCAACAATCTTTTGGCCTCAGAATAATCCTCATCCCTTACTGCCAGCTCTATGCTGAGCAGATCACTGTTTACAACTCCTGCCACCAGCGGGAGGTACTCGTTCAGTACCTGGGCAGGAATCCCTTCATTCTCCAACATGCCTTTGGCAACATTGGCAGAGAAGGCATTGGGGTATTTTCCAACTACTTTCATGACTTTATGTTTTAGTAGTCAAGTTAAGGCAGGCCTATTCCGCATCCATTCTCATAAGGCGCTCAATTGAGCGGGAGAAGCGGAGCGTATCTTTACGCAATCCTGAGATCGTTGCAGGCTCATTGCTGTAGTCAAGCACAATGGTATCTTCATAATATCTCATGAATCGCATGAACTTGTTCCTTAGAATGAATGTCATTGATGTAGGGGTCTCCTCTTTTAAAACGAAGTTCGCATTCTCAAAAACTGCTTTGATCTCCCTCTTTTTCTCATCCCAGTTGCCGTTGGAGTAGATCTCCTTTTTCTGGTATCCGATAGCTGGATAAACAGCGGAGAATACAACAAAGAAGAGAAGAATTTTCCACCAGGCACCCTCTTTGAAAAGGTCAAGTACTGTAGTTCCTTCAGGAACATCGGAAGTATAGAACATGATGGTAACAAGAAGTGTAAAGATAATGCCTATATAAAAGAAATATTTTACGGCTCTAATGATGTATCTGTTCATCTTTTTTTGATTTTTATGGTTTAATAATATTGGAAGCAGGCAGCAAGTTATCAAAAATTGTGCAAAATGCAAACAAAGAGATCAAAAAAAGACCAATAGCCCTCAAATGGTGGATTTTTGGCAATAAATTTGCTACTTTTGCAGAATGTGGAGAAGATTGTCGGGAAGAGGTGCAGAGTCTTGAAAATTAAAAAGTAAAAGATATGGAAAAGAATTTTAAAGTTTTGATTGGAGCGCTTGCGGGTGTAATAGTTGTGCTTGTTGGTGTTCTTATTTATGTTTGGGTAGACAGAAACTCAATGATCAATGATCTTACAGTAGACAAAGAGACCCTTACTGCAGAGATGGTTCAGTTGCAGGAGGATTATTCAAACCTTTCAAGTACCAATGACACATTGAACAATGAGCTTATGCTTGAGCGTGAGAAAGTTGCGCAGTTGTTGGAGAGAGTCAAGAAGACTGAGGCCAACAACAGAGCGAAATTGCGCAAGTATGAGAAGGAGTTGGGAACATTGAGAAGCATCATGCGCGGATATATCAAGCAGATTGACTCATTGAACACCTTGAACACCACGTTGAGAAAAGAGGCTGCCGTTGCCAAGAAGGAGGCACGTGAAAGCAGGAACAGATATGAGAACCTCAAGTCAACAACCGAGGATCTTGGCAAGCAGGTAGAGCTGGGCTCTGTTGTCAAAGGTAGGGGCGTGAGCATGATTGCTGTAACCGAGACCGGAAAGGAGACCGAGAGAAGCAGCCGTACTGCAAAACTTAAGGCATGCCTTAACCTTGTGGAGAACGCTTTGGCGAAGAAGGGCCCAAGAACTGTATACATAAGGGTTAAGGGTCCCGATGGAATCCTTATGACAAGCGGCCAGCAGCAGCTCTTTACCTCTGCAGGCGAGCAGATGATCTACTCCGCTTCCCGACAGGTTGACTACCAGGGTGCTGAGGTTGAGGTTTGTGTATTCTTTGATTCCGGCTCAGGTTATACAAAAGGTGTCTACACAGTTGATGCCTATACAACCGAGGGCAAGTTGGGTTCTGCAGACCTTCTTTTGAAATAGGTCTTTGTAAGAGTTTGCATTAACTTCCGGGGCAGATAGTTGTGGCAGGAATCTACATACATATTCCATTCTGTTCGCAGTACTGCACATATTGCAACTTCTACTCTGTAAAGCAACTTGGCCTGCGTGACAAGTTTGTTGACGCGCTATGCGCAGAGGCCTTTGCAAGAAGAGATTTCTTCAATGCTGCTAATGGCGGTAGAAGTTTTGCCGGAAGAGAATTGTCAGGAGATAGAGGGAGTTCCGTTACCACATTGTATATTGGTGGCGGAACTCCTTCCGTTTTGTCACTGGAGCAGTTGGCCACTGTTGTTGGGGCTGTAAAGGAGAATTTTGGATTGGTCCTGCCGGAAGGTGCGCTGTGTGATGCAGTGAGGGCCAATAAAATTGAGGAGTTTACAATTGAGGTCAATCCCAATGATGTAACCCCCGAGTATGCCGCCGGACTTGTGTCGCTTGGTGTGAACCGCGTAAGTATGGGCGTGCAGTCGTTCAAGGATGAGCATCTTGCGTGGATGAACCGCAGGCACAGTGCGGCAGAGGGTAAAAGGGCGGTAGGCATATTGCGTGAGGCTGGAATCAGCAATATAAGTATTGACCTTATTTTTGGCTACGCAATGCTCTCTGACGAGGATTGGGAGTATAATATAAGGGAAGCTATATCGCTGAAACCACAGCATATTTCGGCATATCAGATGAGTATTGAGCCTGGCAGTGCTCTTGGTGCGATGTATAAAAAAGGCGAGTATTCAGGCTTGTCGGATGAAGAGTGTGAGGCCCAGTACCGGAGGTTGCAGTCTATGCTGGCAGAGGCCGGTTATGACCAGTATGAAATCTCAAACTTTGCCCTCCATTCGGAGGATGGTCGCTACAGGTCAAAGCATAACAGTTCATATTGGGAGGGGGTACCCTATCTTGGCCTTGGCCCTGCGGCTCACTCCTATACAGGCATTCTGGCTTCGGGAGAGTGCGCCCCGGCGGCCGGTAATTTCGAGGTCTTGAGTGGTTCCGCTCCTTTGGCCGGCACAGTGCAGGCGAGGAGAATCTGGAACAATCCGTCAGTGAAGGTGTATTGTGATCATTATAATGGCAGCGCAAATGGCAGGCGGAGCGGAGAACAGGGTGGAGAGCTGAAATGCAAGCGTGTTAATGGGTATGAAGAACTCACCGCTACAGATATTTTTAACGAAACCATAATGTTGGGACTGCGCAAGTGTGCAGGCTTCTCTTTGGAGTTGCTCGATGCTGCCCTGCTGGGGCAGATTGAGGCAGATATTGCCCGTCTTGCAAGAAGAGGGCTTCTTGTGAGGGAGGGCAACAATATCCGTATTCCGTCAGACAAACTCTTTGTCTCCGATTCCATTATAAGGGAACTTTTCCTGTAAGTGGGAATTAAAAAAAAAGAGCAGCCAAAGGCTGCTCTCCATAACTTATTATTATTCTCTTTATTAGCAGCAACCGCAGTAGCCGTTTGCTACGAAGTGTGCTTTAAGTGCCACAGCAATGAATACTACAACAAGAACTGTAGAAACTACCAAACTTACAACTTTCCAGCGTTTCATCCAGATGCTGTTGTTCAAACCAAGGGTGTGAAGTGCGCTCCAGAAACCATGGTTGATGTGTAGCCACAAAGCAACAAACCATACAAGGTAAACGATAACAACCCAAAGAGGTTTGAATGTCTGGTACATTAGAACAGGACCCTGCTCTGCATGTTGGCCCATCATCTCAGGCAACTGCATCTTTGCCCAGAAGTGAGTAAGGTGGAATGCCAAGGCGCCAAGAACAATGATACCAAGTACCAACATATTCTTTGAAGCCCAATCGTCTGTTTTAGCCTTGTTTGCAACAGCATATCTTTGAGGACCGCGTGCCTTTAGGTTCATTGCGTTAAGAATGAACGCATAAACAATGTGAATGATGAAACCTGCAGCAAGTACAGGAACCATAACGGTTACAATCGGCAAACTCATAAACTCGCAACCAGCCTGGAAAGCCTCGTCGCTGATTAGAGACAATGCGTTTACAAATGCATGAATGAACAAGAATAGAATCAGGAACAGACCACTTATACTCATTATAAGTTTCTTTCCAATGGATGATGTAAAGATATTAGCCATATCGTTATTTAAGTTATTTATTATTATATTTCAAAATAGTTACGCAAAGATATACTCTTAGTTGCAATTATCATAATATTTGGCTACTTTTGTTTGGCTTTAACAAGCAAATCATGTCAAAATTAGTTGAAATTTTTCGAAAAATGAAATACAGGAGAGTTTTATTGAAACTTAGCGGCGAAAGTTTGGGAGGCGAGGCCGGAGTGGGTCTTGATCCCCAGATGATGCAGCAATATGCAAAGGAGATTGCCGCAGTGGCATCAAAAGGTGTGCAGGTAGCCATTGTAATTGGAGGCGGCAACATATTCAGGGGCATGAGCGGTGTAGGCAAAGGTGTAAGCCGCGTGAAGGGAGACCAGATGGGTATGCTTGCAACAGTAATAAACAGTATAGGACTTTCAATGCATATCAAATCTGCAGGTGTTGATGCAGAGGTTTTCACATCAATCCAGATGGAGCCTGTGGCACGTTACTATGCCAAGGAGAAGGCAGTTGAGGTAATGGAGAAGGGTGGCGTGGCAATCATTGCCGGTGGTACAGGAAACCCTTACTTTACAACCGATTCGGCTGCGGCATTGCGTGCCTGTGAGATTGAGGCCGACCTTCTGCTTAAAGGAACCCGCGTAGACGGCATCTATACAGCAGATCCTGAGAAGGATCCAACAGCAGTAAAATTTGATACCATTACATTTGATGAGGTATATTCGCGTGGCCTCAAAATTATGGATCTTACTGCATTTACCCTTTGCAAGGAGAACAAGTGCCCTATTATGGTATTTGATATGGATACACCTGGCAACCTGCTTAAGGTAATGGAGGGTGAGCAGATAGGAACCCTTGTAACTTTGTAGGAAGGTAAGGGTTTTAATCCCGACAGGCTGTCGGGAGGCAAAAAGAGGAAATCAATAATTAAAAATATTTATACTATGGAATTAAGCGTTTCAAAAGATTGTATTGCTCAGGCAAAAGAGAAAATGAACAAGGCTATTGCCCATTTGGAGGAGGAGTTGAGAAATTTCAGGGCAGGTAAGGCAAACCCTGCAGTTTTCAATCAGGTTATGGTAGATTACTATGGTTCTCCAACACCTGTACCTCAGGTTGCAAGCATCAATACACCAGATGCAAAGACCATCACTATCCAGCCTTGGGAGAAAAAGATGATTCCTGCGATTGAGAAGGCAATTATGGATGCAAACTTGGGCTTCACACCTCAAAACAACGGTGAGCAGATAAGAATCAATATTCCTGCACTTACAGAGGATAGAAGAAAAGAGCTTGTAAAACAGGCAAAGGCTGCAGGCGAGACCGCTAAAGTAAGCGTAAGGAATGCCCGCAGGGATGTTGTTGATGCACACAAGAAATTCCAGAAGGAAGGTCTTCCTGAGGATGTTTGCAAAGATGCTGAGGCTACAATCCAGAAAGAGACCGACGGTTTCAACAAGAAGATTGATGAGATCATTGCAGCAAAAGAGAAAGAGATTATGACCGTATAGTGCGTGGTTACGTGTTGATCTCTTTTTAAAAGAATTTATTAAGGGGGTGTGAGTTGTGTATTGTGTATATTCAACCTACACCCTTTCTCCTTTTTTATAATGTCATGAAGAAAGTTTTTATAGCGGCAATCCTGTTTTTGCTGGTTGCCTGCAGCCAAAGGGATTGCAGGGAGGGTTTGCCGGTAATCTCTGTGAATGAACTCCTGAAATCGGGCGAAACCATTAATCTGAGCAAGTATGCGTCTGATATTGAGTATATACCGCTGGAAACCAATGCGGAATCTGTTATTATGGCAAACAGTGTCAAATCAGACGGATTGAATTTCTATGTGTCGGCCATTGGTCATTCAAATGATGTTGCCAGATTCAGTGCCGACGGAAAGTATATAGGAAGAATTGGCAAGAGGGGAAGGGGCCCTGGAGAGTACACTTTTCTGGAGCATTATGGCATTGTGCGTGACGGAAAAGGAGTTGGCGGGAGAAACAGAATTTTTGTGGCAGGGCATAATAAAACGGTTATATATGATGATAATGGGGCAGTAGGGGAAATTATATCAGAATCAAGGATAGACGATCTTGAGTGCCTCAATGACAACAGGTATGCTTTTCTTTTGGGACATATTGGAGAAAACAATGAGGTGTTGCAGAAAATTGTAGTTACAGACTCTTTGGGGTGTGAATTGCATAAGATTGAAGCAGGAAATACATCTGTAACCTCTTTGGATATGGGAGGTAGAAGTATTCAAATGAGACAGCGGAACTTTATATATTCCTTTGGTGACTCCTTGCGTCTTGTAAATGCAGCGGTGGATACTCTGTTTGCTGTTCAGGAAAATGTTAAGAAACCGCTGTTGTCTTTATGCTGGGACAATTGGAAGGGGAATCTGCCTAATGGAAATTTCATATTTGAAACAGAGAGTTTTATTATGATTCCTGTATCATTCCCCACATCGCTGTTCGCAGATTATTTCAAAAATATAGTTGTTCCTGAAAAATCATCTTCAGCCAAAATTGTATTTGACAAGAGAGAAAAAAGGGCAACAGCCCTGTTGCATGATTCCAAGTACAGGCTGATGTATGGATTCAAGAATGATATTGATGATGGCGCACCTTTTCTCCCCTCATATTCAGATGGCAAGAAGATGTATCAGATAGTGCCGGCAGCCCATTTCAAGGAGGTGGCAAATCTGGGCAACTCTCCAAAAATGAAAGCCGTTGCCGCACAACTCACAGAAGAGAGCAATCCGGTGCTTATAGTGGTGACGTTGAAATAAATGTCCAAGAATTTTAGTCTCAACTAATGTTAGTGAAATATTTTATGGAGGATTCTTATTTTTTTGTAATTTTATCATTATCATTCGTGTCTTATTTTGGAATGGCAAAAGATGAATTGCCCCGGATGAAGAAAAATGTGAGATTGTAGATATTCCTTGCGCTATTTGTGGTGTTGCTGTTGTAGATCATTGGCACACGGAGGACGGAGTGATTTGCCATTGTGATTATTGTGAAAGTATATGGTTTGATGAAACGGGTGTTTGTTCTGGAAGTAAATAAATAGTAATAACTATGAAACATAGTAGACATATTTTCATTACGTATATCCTTTTTTTCTTTATTTTCTGCGGATGTCAGAATAAAAATGCCGATGCCATTAATGTAATTCCGCTGAAAGATGCATTAGTGTTATCAAACAGTGAGGAGATATTATTGAGTAAATATGCCTCAGACATAGATTATATAGCACTTGCTGCTGATAGTTCTGTAATGTTGCCAGGTCCGGAATCATTAAAATTGAGGGCTGTAGGAGATGATATCCTTTTATGCCGTGAAATGATGAGTTCAAAAAGTCCTGCTTGTTTCAGGTTCTCGAGTGATGGCGTTTTCCTTAATGGAATCGGCACTACTGGCAATGGACCTGGAGAGTATGCAAGATTAATGAATGACATCTCATTGAGTGTACATCAGAAAGAGCAGATAGATGTATTTGATGGAGGTAAATTGATAACTTTTGATTTGGACGGCAATTGTATATCAGAAAAGAGAAAAAGTGAGTTTACTGATGAAGAAAGTGAAATCTATGCAATTGGCAAGAATAAACCTAATATTTATTCTTATTACAAGATACCATCTATTACCAATGTAGGTTCAGACACTGTTAGAAGCATTAATGGTGAAGTAAGATACATCTTTGATTTTGGTAACTACAGTGCAACCTTGCCAAAAGATAGAAAAGTTATGTTAAGAGCAAGCACCTACGCAGAAACAGATAGATTTATTCTGTTTGAAACTCTCTATTTCTTTAAAGCATTTCCGAATCTATCTAAACGTCAGATGGTTTGCGAGATGGTCTATGATAAAAATACCGGCAAGACGACAGCCATAAAAACAGAGGAGTCGCTTCCATTGGATGGTTTTACTAATGATCTTGATAACGGAGTCCCATTTTGGCCCTCACTCACTACTCAAAACAAGATGTACCAACTTGTAGATGCAATAACATTTATAGATTGGGCCGGGCAATTCAACTCTCCAAAAATGAAAGCCGTTGCCGCACAACTCACAGAAGAGAGCAATCCGGTGCTTATAGTGGTGACGTTGAAATAGTTCCATCGGCAGTTGTTTGCAGCAAGGAACTTGAATGAAAAGTAAAAGGAGGAAGAGCCGCAATCTGTGGATCTTCCTCCTTGTTTATCTGCAGGGTGTTATTCCCCTAATATACGTTTACTCTCTGATTGCTTTGATACCAGGAAGTTCAATACCCTCAAGGTACTCAAGCATTGCGCCACCGCCGGTTGAAACGTAACTTACTTTGTCTGCATAGCCCATTTGGGTTACAGCAGCAACAGAGTCACCGCCACCAACAAGGGTAAATGCGCCCTTCTCCTGGGTAACTTTTGCAAGAATCTCAGCAATGTAGTTTGTACCTTTTGCAAATGCCGGCATCTCAAATACGCCTACAGGACCATTCCAAAGAATGGTTTTTGAGTTCATAAGAACCTCTTCCCACTCTTTTAGAGTAGAAGGAGCGGCATCCATTCCCTCCCAGCCGTCAGGAATCTCAAAGTTGCTTACTATTTGGGTATTGGCATCATTGGAGAATGCATCTGCAATAACAACCTCTTTAGAGAAGTATAGTTTTACACCCTTCTCTTCTGCTTTTTTCATAATGTTCAAAGCAAGTTCCATCTGGTCATCCTCGCATAGTGAGTTGCCAATCTTTCCGCCTTGAGCCTTTACAAATGTGTAGACCATACCGCCACCAATGATCATGTTGTCTACAACATCAAAAAGATGCTCTATGATACCGATCTTTGATGAAACTTTTGCACCACCAACAATTGCAGTTACAGGATGCTCGCCATTGTGAAGCACTTTGTCAATAGCCTTGATCTCACCCTCCATGATGTAACCGAACATCTTGTCATTAGGGAAATATTTTGCAATAAGTGCTGTTGAAGCGTGAGCGCGGTGTGCTGTACCGAATGCGTCGTTGATATAGCAATCTGCGTAAGAAGCAAGTTTTTTCACAAACTCTTTCTGGCTCTCTTTTACTTTTGCTTTAGCCTCTTTCTTCTCCTCGTCTGTAGCATCCTCTGCCAAACCGCGTGGTTTGCCCTCCTCCTCTGCATAGAAACGCAAGTTCTCAAGTAGAAGGACCTCGCCAGGCTGAAGGTTCTTGACCTCCTCGTCGGCAGCCATACAGTCATTTGCAAATTTTACCTTTACGCCCAAAAGTTCTTCAATTCTGTAGATGATATGTTTTAGAGAGTATTTCTCTGTTACTCCTTTTGGTCTGCCGAGGTGAGACATAAGGATAAGTGAACCACCCTCTGCCAATACTTTCTTCATTGTTGGGACAGCAGCCCTGATTCTGGTGTCATCTGTAATTTGGAACTGCTCGTTTAGAGGAACATTAAAGTCAACACGTGCGATTGCCTTTTTGCCCTTGAAATTGTAAGTGTCAATACTTTGTTGCATAACCACAAATTTTATAATTCTAAATTCGGATGCAAAAGTAATAATTTTTTAAACTATCTTTGAAGTTTTATTGCTTATACCATTTAAAAACAAAAAATCTTGGCGTATGTTGTTGCAATCTCCGCAAAATTGGAAAGATTATGAGTTGATTGATTCGGGAAACTTTGAGAAATTGGAGCGTTTTGGCCAGTTTGTGCTTGCCCGTCCCGAGCCAAAGGCTTTATGGGACAAAAGTTTGTCGGCCGGTGAGTGGGACCGCATGGCCCATACCCGTTTTGTTACAGGAGCCGGTTTTGGCAAATCAGGCAAGGAGGATAGCGGCACATGGAAGATGCTCAAGAAGATGCCTGACCAATGGTATATAAAATATGGTGCCAAGGACCTTGACTTCAAGTTGAGACTTGGACTTACATCTTTCAAGCATGTGGGTGTATTTCCCGAGCAGGCTCCAAACTGGAACTTCATACACTCGCAGAGCAGCCGGCTTGTGAAAAAATTCAAAGAGAGCGGCAAACAGGAACTTCCAAAGGTGCTCAATCTCTTTGCCTATACAGGAGCGGCTTCGTTGGCAGCACGCTGCGCAGGAGCGGATACAACGCATCTTGATTCTGTACGCCAGGTAGTTACCTGGGCTAAAGGAAATATGGAGAGCAGCGGCCTCGACAATATAAGATGGGTGGTTGAGGATGCCCTCAAGTTTGTAAAGCGCGAGGTTAAGCGCGGCAAACAGTATAATGGCCTTATCCTTGATCCGCCAGCCTATGGCCATGGTCCCGACGGAGAGAAGTGGAAACTTGACGAACTCCTTTTTGAACTCCTCCAGAACTGCGCAAAAATAGTTGCCCCTGAAGATGCCTTCATGGTACTCAATCTCTATTCAAACGGCTACTCCGCACTTTTGGCAGACACCGCTGTAAGGACCGCATTCGGGTTCAAGGAGGTTAAGGTTATGGATGACCCGCTCGGGCCGAAGAGTGTTGCACCGGGAGAGACCCATTTGGGATTTGGAGAGTTGGTGTTGAGGGACAAGTTTGGAAAGGCAATTCCGTTGAGTGTCTTTTCAAGACTTGTAAGATAGCCTTTATGGCTGCATAATGGATTGTTTTATAAAAAGGCAGATATGATTGGAAAAGATCTGTCGGGAAAAAATGGAGAGATATGTTTGACTTTTTGGCAATTACCTGGAATGTTGATCCCGAACTCTTTGCAATAGGGCCATTCCATTTCAGATATTACGGAATACTCTTTATGGCCGGCTTTGCGCTTGGCTACTATATGTTCATAAAATTCTATCAGAGGGAGGGGCTGCCGGTAACGCTGCTCGATCCTCTCTTCTGGCTTCTTATCGGTTGCACCCTTGTGGGATCGCGTCTTGGCCACGTGCTGTTCTATCAACCGGATTACTATCTGGCAAACCCTGTGGAGATTCTCAAGGTTTGGGAAGGTGGTCTTGCCAGCCATGGTGGAACCATCGGAATTATGATTGGTATGGCATGGTATATAAAGAAGTATGGCAAGAAGTACAATTTTGACTATATCTGGCTCCTTGATCACCTGGCCATTGCGGTCTGTTTTGCAGCAATGTTCATCCGCCTGGGCAACCTTATGAACTCGGAGATCTACGGCAATGAAACCGATCTTCCTTGGGGCTTTATCTTTGCCCAAAGAGGAGAGGTTGTTCCAAAACACCCTACCCAATTGTATGAGGCGTTGTGTTATCTTGGCACAGGTATTTTACTTAAAGGACTTTACCACTATGCCCTTGACAAGATGAAGAAGGGGTGGTTCCTTGGAATATTCTTCATTGGTATCTTTGGAACAAGATTCCTTATAGAGTTCATAAAAGAGCCTCAAGTGGCATTCGAGCAGGGTATGACATTAAATATGGGCCAGTTGTTGAGTATCCCTTTTGTGCTGATGGGTATAGGCCTGCTGGTTTGGGGAGCAATAAAAAAAGAGCCGGCAAAACGTATAGAACCGCAGAAAAAAGGAAGAGTCCAATAAACAGAACAGGGTGGCCTTTATGGTCACCCTGATTTTTTACAAAATTAAGGAAAACCCTATTTAAGCGTCACCACTATAAGTACCGGATTGCTCTCTTCTGTGAGTTTTGCGGCTGCCTCCTTCATTTTGGGAGCGTTGCTCTTTTCTGCGTATGAGATAAAGTCTGTAGCATCCAGCATCTGATACATCTTTCCTTCGCTTGCATAAACCGGCCAGAATGGGATACCGCCATCCAGGTCATTCTTGAAGCCTTCAAACGGTTGGTTATAATCTACCTTCATTGAGCAGGCTCTCTTTGTCTGCTTGTCATAAATAACCTCAGCCACCTTGTCGTGCTCATCCAGATTAGGAAAGGCAAATGCGGTACGAAGAGCATTGAACTTTACAAAACGGTCGGTCTCCACATATTTTGAAGATGGAATTGCAATCTTTTTGCCCTTGCTGTCGGGGGCATAGCTGCCGTAATGCAATATATATCTTGCTGAGCCGTCCATATTCTTCAATGTGTCATTTTCATTATGGATAAGTACAGGTTCCTTGTAATCGAGGTAGAGGTACTCTTTTGCTCCGACATTGTATCTTGCAGACTCTTCTGGAGTAAAATCAGAGATTGCTTTTTCTGAAATGAATTGACCTTCAAAACTGTATGTTATCAATTTGTGCGGATCACTGATTGTAAAAGTACGTTGGGCCGGGTCAACATATACTTTTCTCAGACGTGAAAACTCCCCGGGTCCTCTGCCTCTTATTCCTATGGTATTGCAGAATTTGCCGTCTGAAGTAAATCTGAAGCAAGCCTCTTTCTCCAACGAGAAGACTCCATGACTGATAAAAATATCCTCTCCGGCTCCCTTGATCTGAAGATCCTTTACACCGGGAAGCATAACGCTGTCAGAATTGTCAAGCACTACATACTCTATTTCTGAGGCATATTTGCTCAAACTAACCTCCTCAATATTTCCAAGGGCTTCCTCTATTGATATTATGTTTCCGTTTACATTACCCTGTCGGGTACAACCTGTGGCAAACAATGTCAGCACAACGGTCAAGTATATGGCAAACTTGTTTGTACTGAATTGATTAATGTTTTTCATAGCAATTATAAAATTAAGGTTAATGTTTTTCATAGCAATTATAAAATTAAGGTTAATGTTTATGACTGCTAAAACTCTTTTGAAAGGGAATTTTACATTCTCTCCATTGAGCGGCGCATATCCTTCTCCTTTATTGTTTCGCGCTTGTCATACTCTTTCTTGCCTTTGGCGAGGGAGATGTTGAGTTTTGCGTAGCCGTTCTCTGCAATGTAAAGGCGTGTTGCCACTATAGTAAGGCCCTTCTCTTTGGTTGCGCGCTGGAGTTTGCGCAGCTCCTTGCGGTTGAGCAGCAGTTTGCGGTCACGTCTGGGGTCGTGGTTGTTGAGATTGCCCCACCAATATTCGGCCACATGCATATTCTTTACATAGAGTTCATTACGGGCAAAATAGCAATAACTGTCAACGAGCGAGGCTTTGCCTGCCCTTATTGATTTGATCTCAGTTCCTGTAAGCACAATGCCTGCGGTGTAGTTGTCGAGAAACTCATAGTCAAATCCCGCTCTCCTGTTTTTTATCTCTACTTTGCTCTTTGCTTTGGGCATAATCTCTCTTTACTTTAGGTTGCTTTTGATATTTTCTTGCACAGAGGCCTGTTCACTCTGCAAATGTAACGAAATTTGGGCTATATTTGTTTGCATTTTTGGAAAGATGGCAAATATAACACTTGACATATTAAAAAAAGAGTTGCCGGCAATTGCTGCAGAGTATGATGCAATATGTGTGCTTGGCCCTACTGCAAGCGGAAAGACCCGTTTTGCAATGGAGCTGGCATTGGCACTTGGCCGCTTTGAGGAGGGCGGGTTTGTTCATGCTGCAGAGATTATATCTGCAGACTCCCGACAGGTCTATAGAGGCATGGATATAGGAACCGGCAAGGATCTCTGCGAGTATACCGTTGAGGTTGGTGGCGTTGGGGTAAGTGTGCCGTACCACCTTATGGATATAGTTGATGCAGGGCAGAAGTACAATATATTCCAGTACCAGAGGGATTTTTCACAGGCTTACATGAGTGTTAGGGAGAGAGGCCGCACTGCAATAATATGTGGTGGATCGGGCCTTTACATTGAGGCGGCAACGCGCGGATATGCGCTGCAGGATGTAAAACCAAACCAGCAGTTGAGGGATGAACTGGAGCAGAAGAGCCTCGAAGAGTTGGCACAGATGCTTGTTGAACTTAAGGAAAAGAGAGGGCAGAAGGTCCACAACAATACAGATTTTGATACAAAGAAGAGGGCTATAAGGGCCATTGAGATTGAACAGTTTGCCCTTGAAAACGGTATGCCGGAGCAGGATATGCCGCTTTTGCCGCAGAATGTTTACTACATTGGTGTGGATATTGACCGCGACCTGCGCAATGCCAAGATTGACGCACGTCTGAAAGCGAGGCTTGAAGAGGGAATGGTAGAAGAGGTAAAAGGGCTGCTGGACAGTGGTATAGCGGCAGAAGACCTTATCTATTACGGGTTGGAGTATAAGTTTGTAACCCAGTATATCATTGGCGAACTCGGATATGACGAGATGGTTGAAAAACTGGGAATTGCAATCCATCAGTTTGCAAAGAGGCAGATGACCTGGTTCAGGGGCATGGAGAGAAAAGGTGTTCAGATAAACTGGGTGAAGGTGTAGTTGTGTGGAGTTGTGGCGGAAGTTTGTGGAGATGGATTTGTCGGGATTAGGATTTAATGGAAAAATATATGAAAACTATGAATTTTGTTAAAACAGTTTTGTGTGTGGGATTGTTCCTCTGCTCGGCATCGGGCGTGTGGGCACAAAAAATCTCAAAGTTAAAACAGCATGATACAGTCATCAATTCTGCTGTAGGTTCGTGGGCGCTCAAATCGTCCCAGTTGAAGTATTATGACCCGAGGGATTTGAATCTTCCGGTGATTGGACGCGGCTTTGCTGACTGTGTAAGACCCAATGATACAATCAGTGACGGTTTCTATACCCGCCTGCCTGCCGATATGCAGAATGTAAGGGAGGCGTTGTGGGATCTTGGCCAGAACTCGGCAGGTATTGCAATCCGCTTCAGGACAAACTCAAGGGCAATTGGTGCGCAATGGGAGCCTCTGAACAATTTTGGTATGTCACACATGACTCCAACAGGTATAAAGGGTCTTGACCTCTATGCTCTTATAGACGGAGAGTGGCAGTTTGCAGGAATCGCACAGCCAAACGGCAAAAAGTCACGCAATATGATTGTAAAGAAGATGGATGGCCAGACGCGTGAGTATCTTCTTTACCTGCCTTTGTATGATGGAATAAAGAGTTTGAAGATTGGCGTAGACAGCAGTGCTGTGATAGAGATGCCGCAAGTGAACGACCTTCTTCCTGCAGATCCGGCAACCGCTGCAAAAGAGGATCTTCCGATTGTATTTTACGGTACAAGCATAACACAGGGCGGATGTGCAACACGTCCGGGTATGGCATTTCCTGCCATCATTGAGCGCAAACTCCACAAGGAGACCATAAACCTCGGTTTTAGCGGCAATGGCCGTATGGACAGGATAATGGCCGACAAAATTGCCTCAATCCCCGCTTCTGCCTATGTAATAGATTGTATAGCAAACTGCTCTTATGAGATTGTAAGGGATAGTACAGATTACTTTATCAGAACCCTTGCACAGGCACACCCCGATACTCCAATCTATATGGTGTCAAACTATTTTCTGCCTGCAATGTACCTTGATAACCAGTGGAGAGCCGATGCAATGAAGGAGAATGAGTTGTGGAGGGAGTTGTGTGAGAAGTTCCGTAAAGAGGGCTACAAGAATGTAAAATATATTGATGTTTTTGCCAATGGGGATGCCAGAAAATCTCCTATAGGCCCCGATTTTGAAGCATGTGTAGATGGCATCCACTTTACTGATATGGGCTTTGTCAGAGTTGCGGAGTTCTTTATGAAGTGGTTGAAATAGTTGGAGTTAAGAGAATTTTAATTGGATTTGTAGAGTTTGACTGGAATTAAATTAGGAAGAGTTTGATTGAGAATTAACTGAAAGTTTGATTGGAATTTAATGGTGAGTTTAATCGGGAATTAATTGTGATACAGAATTATGGAAAATAATATGAATGATACAGAGTTGGCGGGAGTGAATGAAAATCTTCCACGCAGACAGATTGTCCTTGATAAGTTGAACGAGTGGGGGATTCCCTTTACCATGTATGAGCATCCGCCACTACCTACAATTGAGATGGCTCTGGAGTACTGGAAAGATATTGAGGCTACCCACTGCAAGAATCTCTTTTTCAGGAACCATAAGGGCAACAAACACTATCTTGTGGTTTTTGAGTGCCACCAGCAGATGGCGATACACGATATTGAGAAGATGCTGCACCAGGGCAAGCTCAGCTTTGCATCTGAGCAGAGGATGGAGAAGTATCTTGGCTTGAGGCCGGGCTCTGTATCTCCGTTCGGACTCATCAATGATACAAACAGGGAGGTTAAACTCTTCCTTGACAAGAATCTCAAGGATGCTCCATTATTGAGTTTCCACCCCAACGACAACACCGCAAGCCTTGTCGTAAAGAATGAGGATTTGATGCGCTATCTTGAACTTTGGGGCGGAGAGTGGGAGTTCCTGGAGTTGTATTGATTTGAGAGTCTGTTGCATTATAATGAAGGTTGGTACTTTAGTAATTACAGTACCAGCCTTTTTTTGTCTCAGCCGCCATTCTGCCATTAAATAGCTTTTTAAACCTTAAAAATATGATATACGGATATATAAGAGTTAGTAGCGATAAGCAGACGGTTGAAAATCAGAGATTTGAAATTAATAATTTTTGTCAGAAGCACTCTTTGAAGATAGATGGATGGATTGAAGAGACAATAAGCGGCACCAAAAATTACAATAAGAGGGCTTTGGGAAAATTGCTTAGGCGTATAAGAAAAGATGATTTGATCATTTGTGCGGAACTGTCGAGGTTGGGAAGAAATCTCTTCATGATTATGGAGATTCTAAATATCTGCATGACAAAGGAGTGCAGGGTTTGGACAATCAAGGACAATTACCGGCTTGGAGATGATATACAGAGCAAGGTGCTTGCGTTTGCATTCGGGCTCTCCGCTGAGATAGAGAGAAGCCTTATCAGTCAGCGGACAAAGGAGGCATTGGCAAGAAAAAAAGCCGAAGGGGTAAAATTGGGCAGGCCTAAGGGCCGTAAAAACAATGAGTTGAAATTGGCTGCCAAGAATGAATTTATTTTGCGCTCTCTTGCGAATGGAGTCCCAAAAGCTAAAATTGCCAGAAAACTGAATGTGAGCAGAGGTACATTGTACTACTTTTTAAGGCGTCAGGAGGTGTAGGAGCTGTAGGGTTTGCAAATTTCACCCTTTTGCAATATTGCTGCAGGCTGGTTGTATTTGCCGTAGACAAAAGGAGGGCAACCCTACGGCTGCCCTCCCATATCTTTAGCAGATTTTGGAATCTGCATCTTATTTATGCCATTAGCATCTGTCTCCGCAGGTAGCTACAAGGTTTCTGTCACCATAACCGTTGTCTACACGTGCAACTGCAGGCCAGAACTTGTTCTCTCTGATCCAGTCAAACGGATATGCTGCAACTGTTCTTGAATATTTGTGGTTCCACTCGTCTGAACAAACCTCTTCTGCTGTATGAGGCGAGTTCTTGACAGGGTTGTCATTTGCATCATACTCACCGCTTTTGATCTTCTCGCACTCGGCTTTGATCTGCTTCATTGTGTCAACAAATCTGTCAAGCTCTGCAAGAGGCTCACTCTCTGTAGGTTCAACCATCAATGTCTCATGCACAGGGAATGAGAGTGTAGGAGCGTGGAATCCATAATCCATAAGACGTTTTGCCAAATCAGTAGCATCCACACCATACTCTGCCTTGAAATGCTGGCAATCAACAATACACTCGTGGGCAACTCTGCCGGTTGCTCCGCAGTATAGAGTCTTGAACTCAGGTGCAAATTTTACTGCCATATAGTTTGCGTTTAGGATAGCAATTTGTGAAGATTTTTTCAAACCTTGTGCGCCCAACAATTTGATGTATGCATGGGTGATAGGCAATAGAAGAGGGTTTCCGTAAGGAGCTGCAGAAACAGCCTCAACACCTTTTCCGCCGCACTCAGCATCTTCAGGATGGCCTGGAAGGTATGGAGCAAGAGCTGATGTACAGCAGATAGGGCCAACGCCAGGACCGCCACCACCATGAGGCATTGCAAATGATTTGTGAAGGTTCAAGTGGCATACATCTGCGCCAATATGGCCAGGGTTGGTCAGGCCTACCTGTGCGTTCATGTTTGCACCGTCCATATATACCAAACCGCCATTTTCATGGATAATATCCATAATCTCCTTAATCTTAACCTCAAATACACCGTGTGTAGAAGGGTAAGTGATCATAAGGCCTGCCAAGTTTTCCTTGTTCGCAACAGCCTTCTCCCTCAACTCATCAACATTGATGTTTCCGTTCTCATCACAACCTACAAGAACAATAGAGAAGCCTGCCATAGCGGCACTTGCAGGGTTTGTTCCGTGTGCAGAGGTAGGGATAATCATGATATTCCTGTTCTCACCGCCATTTGCCCTGTGGAAACCTCTTATTGTCATAAGGCCTGCATACTCACCGGCAGCACCGGAGTTAGGCTGCAAAGAGCATGCGTCAAAACCGGTAATGACTGCCAAGTCGTGCTCAAGCTCTTTGACAAGCTGCATATAACCCTGAACCTGATCTTTTGGTGCAAATGGATGCACATTGCCCAATTCGCTCCAGCTTAGAGGCAACATCTCAACAGCTGCATTCAATTTCATGGTACAAGATCCAAGAGGAATCATTGAGTGGGCCAACGAAATGTCTTTTCTCTCAAGTTTCTTGATGAAACGCATCATTTCAGTCTCTGAATGGTATGAGCTGAAGACCTTCTCTGTAAGGATTGGAGTCTCTCTCTGCATGAATCCGTTGTCTGAATTGCCGCATCCGCAACCACCAGGCTGTGTGCCGAAGATTGCAAGCACCGCCTTAGCCTCATTGCAGTCAGTGAGCTCATCAAAGCTGATTCTTATGCTGTTTGAAGTGTACTGGAAGTTGTATCCTGCTGCAAGCGCCTTCTCCTTGATCTGAGCAATATCCAAAGCTGCGCCTGACTTGCCTGTAATTTCGATTGTATCAAAGAATTTGTCGGTAGCCAACTCATAACCTGCCTCTTTAAGGAATGATGCAACTGCATGTGCATAGTGGCTCATCTTTGCTGCAATATCCTTGACGCCTTGAGGGCCGTGATATACTGCGTACATACCGCTCATTGTTGCCATAAGGGCTGTAGCTGTACAAACGTTTGAAGTGGCTTTCTCTCTCTTGATATGCTGCTCACGTGTCTGAAGGGCAAGCCTTAGTGCCTGATTGCCCAATCTGTCAACAGAAACACCGATGATACGGCCGGGGATTTGTCTCTTGTATGCATCTTTTGTAGCCATGAAACCTGCTACAGGACCGCCAAAGCCCATAGGCAAACCGAATCGTTGTGAACTTCCCACTGCTATATCTGCGCCCCAGGCTGCAGGCTCTTTAAGTACTGCCAAAGCCATAAGGTCGCAATATGCTGTTACCAAAGCTCCGTTTTCATGGGCCTTGTTGCAGAACTCGGCATAATCCCTTACCTCGCCATTTGCAGCAGGGTATTGCACAATTGCACCGTAGCATTTGCCGCCAAACTCAAAATTCTTATAGTTTCCAACCTCAATCTCAATGCCAAGGCCTTTTGATCTTGTCTTGAGCACCGACAATACCTGAGGATATATGTGCTCATCAACAAATACCACATTCTTGCCCGCCTTTACAGCATCTCTGCTTCTCAACTCATACATCATTCTCATTGCCTCACCTGCTGCCTGTGCATCATCAAGCATGCTGCAGTTTGAAAGAGGAAAACCGGTAAGGCTGCTTATCATTGTCTGGAAAATGAGCAGTGCCTCAAGACGGCCCTGGGAAATCTCAGCCTGATATGGGGTGTAAGATGTATACCAGCAAGGGTTTTCAAAAATATTGCGTGTGATTACAGGAAGGACTCCGGTTCCAAAGTAACCGCCTCCTATCAAAGAACGGAAATTCTTGTTCTTGGCAACCATAGCCTTGAGGTTTGCCAGATATGCATTTTCCGAAACGGCTGGAGTAAGATCCAAATCCTTGTCCAGCAAAATATCTGAAGGAACAACCTGTTTTGTAAGTTCATCCAATGATGAAACATTCAAAACTTCCAACATCTTCTGAATGTCCTTTTCTCTCGGACCAATGTGTCTGTCTGTAAATGTAAAAGCCATATTTGTTATTTGTTTTATTTGTTTGATTTCTATTTGTAGTTAATCAAGCAAATATAGCTAAATTCTCTAATATTTTTGTAATTAAAAAAATATCTTATTTTTGCGAAATCAAAAACCTACAATTATGAGTTTATTTAGTAAGAAAATTTCCGAGCTTCAGGAGAGGACGGCAAAGGCCGTTCAGGGTGGAGGCGACAAAGCCATTGCAAAGCAGATAGCAATGGGAAAACTCCCTGCCAGGGAGAGAATAAACAAGTTGCTGGATCCGGGTTCTTTTTATGAGTATGACCTCTTTATAGAGCATGATGCGAGAGAATTCGGTATGGAGAACAAGAGTTTGGCCGGAGACGGAGTTGTTATCGGAACAGGAACAATCAATGGCAAGCCGGTAGCAATTTATGCACAGGACTTTACAGTTGCAGGAGGATCTTTGGGATCCATGCATGCAAGAAAAATAACCAAAATAATGGATTACTCTTTGAGAATGCGTATACCTCTTATTGGAATCAATGACTCGGGAGGAGCGCGTATTCAGGAGGGTGTCAACTCGCTTGCAGGCTACGGCGAGATCTTTTTCAGAAACACACTTGCAAGTGGTGTTATTCCTCAAATTTCGGTAATCCTCGGACCATGTGCCGGCGGTGCCGTATATTCACCTGCGTTGACAGACTATGTATTTGTGGTAGACAAAATATCAAAGATGTTCATTACAGGCCCTGAGGTTATAAAGTCTGTTTTGGGTGAGGAGATTGATATGGAGTCTTTAGGTGGAGCGAGAGTACATTGCGAGACTACAGGAAATGCCCATTTCTTTGCAGAGAGTGAGGAGCAGTGCTTTGAGCAGATAAAGGAGCTGTTGTCATATATTCCTGCGCATAACCAGGAGAAGCAGGAACCTATAAAGACTAAGGAGCCATTGAAAAAGTATAAAATTGACAATATAGTTCCTGCAGATCCTACATCTCCGTATGATGTTAGAAACGTAATAAAAGCCATTACAGACAATTCTGAATTTATAGAGGTTCAGGAACTTTGGGCTCCAAATATAGTGATAGGATACGGAAGAGTTGGAGGCAGAACAGTAGGTTTTGTCGCTAACCAGCCTATGGTGCTTGCCGGAGTATTGGATTGTGACTCATCTGACAAGGCGGCAAGATTCATCCGTTATTGTGATGCCTTTGAGATTCCGATAGTTACATTGGAGGATATGCCGGGTTACTTGCCTGGCGTCGATCAGGAGCATGCCGGAGTTATCCGTCACGGAGCAAAACTGCTGTATGCATATTCAGAGGCAACTGTTCCAAAGGTTACCATCATTTTGAGAAAGGCTTACGGTGGTGGATACATTGCAATGAACTCGCGCCACTTGCGTGCGGATTTTGTATTTGCATGGCCTACTGCAGAGATTGCAGTGATGGGACCGGAGGGTGCAGCAAACATTATTTTCAGAAAAGAGATCATGGAGGCTGCGGATCCTAATGAGATGAGGAAGCAGAAGGTTCAGGAGTACAAAGATAAATTTGCAAATCCGTATGTTGCGGCAGCAAAGGGCTATATTGATACTGTTATTCCACCTGCAGATACAAGAAAATTTATACTTCATGCATTGGAAATCTCTACAAACAAAGTGCTTAAGCGTCCAGTGAAGAAGCATGGTGTTCCACCATTTTAATCTTCCCGACAGCTCAGTATGTTCAATATTTAACAGGAGGTCAACAAATGGAAGAGAATAATAAACAAATTGTATCCTTGCGCGAGGTTGGTGATGCTGTACTGATGTCAGATGATCCTAATCTGTTCACAGATCATATCCAGGTATTTACCGAGGGAAGGAAGTACAAGACTTTGCTTACAAAAAAGTTTGCGGAGAGAAAAAGGTGGGTGGCTCCAAATCCAAACCTTATAGTTTCACATATACCGGGTGTGGTTGCATCTATAAATGTCAAGGAGGGCCAGAGGGTAAAAAAAGGTGCCAAACTTATGATTTATGAGGCGATGAAGATGAAAAATATCATCAATGCACCATTTGATGGAACTATAAAGAGCATTGCTGTAAAGGAGGGTGAGAATTTGCCTAAAGGAGCAGTGCTTATAGTTATGGAGTAGACTGATATACAAGTGTACCGGATAGTCCGGTCTGCAGATTAAGGCTTGCAACGGCGAGATCTCAGGATCCAAAGCTGTTGCAGGCCTTTTTATATCTTTCAGGCTAACAGTCAAACGAAAGGAGCGTTTTAATTAATCAGATTGAAAGTGTCCTTCTGCAGTCAGAAATCATCTATAGAATGTGGTATAAGCTTAAATCATAGATTTTTGTTGGTTTTAAGAAAAAGTTTTTAAAATAAAATTGAATAATTATTCTTAAAAAAATTAAGAATAAGGGGTGGTATTGTAACAATTTTAAATATTCAGTCAGATAAATTTTGGATTTTTATAAAAAAACATTTATCTTAGTAGTCTGTAAATTAGGCTGGTTATATTATTGAACGTAGAAAAAAAATATTATATTTGCGTTTGTGTACAAAAATATCGCTGGTTATTTTTATACAGAAAGGCTCTTAAAGAGCTGATTAATAACTAAAAACTAAAGTAACTTTAATATTAACTTAATTTTTAACAAATGAAAAGTGTCAAACTATTTTTCACATCACTTGTAGTGTTGTTGGCAGCTGTAACAGGCTATGCTCAGGATATACAAGTGAAGGGTGTTGTGTCAGACGCAACAACCGGTGAGACAATTCCATTTGCTTCGATTCAGGTAAAAGGAACAACGAAGGTTGCCACAACAGATCTAAATGGTGCGTATACCATTTCAGCTCCTGCTGATGCGATATTGGTAGTTTCTTTTGTTGGATATACAGAAGCAGAAGTTCCTGTAAACGGACGCTCAATTGTTAACATAGCAATGGAGCAGGATTCAGAGCAGTTGGATGATGTGCTTGTAGTTGCGTACGGAACTGTAAGCAAGGAGGCTAAGACTGGATCTGTAACAACCGTAAAATCAGAATCTATTGGTGATGCTCCTGTCGCTTCAGTGGAGAAGATGTTGGCTGGTAAGATGGCTGGTGTGCAGATTTCTTCATATTCAGGACAACCTGGAGCTCCAACTACAGTCCGTATTCGCGGTATCTCTTCAATTGGTGCAGGCAGTGATCCTCTATGGGTTGTTGACGGTGTTCCAATTATGACAAATGACCAGAATGTAATGTCAAATGTAGGTGCAGGTAGTGGTACAACAATGTCTTCTATCAACCCTAATGATATTGAGAGCATTACAGTATTGAAAGATGCTGCTGCAGCATCAATTTACGGATCACGTGCTGCCAATGGTGTAATCCTTGTAACAACCAAGAGCGGTAAACAAGGTAAGGCATCTTTCACTGCACGTGCGAAAGTGGGTGTTACCCAGTTGTCAAATGACAAGAATTTCAGACCTGCATCTCCTGAGCAGACAATCGCGTTCCACCGTGACATGTTGACCAATGCCGGTTACAATCCTGATGAACTTCGTCCTCTATCTATGCTTGATATGGAGATGACTGACTGGATGGATCACTTCACAAGAGTTGGCCGCATGCAGGAGTATGAGGTAAATGCAATGGGTGGTAATGATAAAGGTACCTTCTATACATCATTGGCATACCATGATGAGACAGGTATTTACTACGGTGTAGATTACAAGAGATTTACAGCACGTATCAATGCTGACTACAAACTTTTGAAGAACTTGAAGGCAGGCGTTAATGTAAATGCCGGTTACTCGGACCAGAATTCAGGTCAGATGGGTAGATTGTTCTATTCAAACGGTGCGTATGCAATGTGGAACCTTCTTCCATGGGAGAAACCTTATGATGAGGATGGTAACCATAATGTAGATCTTCCTAACAACTCAAATACCAACCCGAGAGCTAATGCCGAGTATGATGAGTACAACGACAAATCATACCGTTTCCAGGGTCAGATGTTCTTGGAGTACAAGCCTATCAAACAGATCACAATCAAGACTAACAACAGTGCTGAGATGAGTCTTGTGAACTCAAGACAATACTGGGCACCGGAGACAAACGAGGGTGAGACAACACTTTGGATGTACAGAAGCGAGGAGTACAGACTTTTGACATCAAACACTATCGCTTATGATGATACTTTTGCTGACAAGCACTCTGTAAGAGTTATGGTTGGTCAGGAGGCACAATATGACGGCTACAATTACTTGGGTGGAAAATCTCCTCAAGTGGATCCTGCTATTCCGTTCCCTAACACAGGTTCTGCAGCAACTGACGAGGTTTACTATGGCGAGAGCGAGGAGACTTTGCTTTCATTCTTTGGAACAGCAGACTACAACTATGAGTCAAAATACTACGCACAGGCATCTGTACGTTATGATGGTTCATCACTATTCGGTGCAGATACCAAATGGGGTCTCTTCTGGAGTGCATCTGCATCATGGAACTTGCACAATGAGAACTGGCTTAAGAATGTAGACTGGTTGAACACTTTGAAAGTGAGAGCATCATACGGTGTAAACGGTAACAACAATATTGGTAGATATAAGGCTTACGGTCTTTATGCAACATCTCCATACAACGGTATTACAGGTATGCTTCCTTCATCAAGTGCAAACCCTGAGCTATCTTGGGAGAAGAACAAGACTTGGAACGTCGGTGTAGACTTCGCATTCTTCGACAGATTCAATGGTAGCGTTGATTTCTATAAGAGAAATACCGAAGATATGTTGTTGAACAAACAGATCCCTCAGACTTCAGGTTTCAGCTCAAATCTAATGAACATTGGTGCTATTGAGAATAAAGGTGTTGAGATTATGTTGGAAGGTGACATCATGAGAACACAGGATATTACCTGGACAGCAGGATTCAATATCTCATTCAACAGATCTAAGGTTATTGACCTTGCAGATTCTGAGTTCTTGACAGCAACTGACCCAAGAAGTACTGGAAGTTCTCCTGTAAGAATCGTTCCTGGAAAGAGCATGTATACATTCTATGTACGTGACTGGTATGGTGTAAACCCATCAAACGGTGAAGGTTTGTTCTATGCAGAGGATGGTTCGCTTACAAATGACAGAAACAAGGCAAGATACATTTACGCAGGTTCTCCAGAGCCTAAGGCTCTTGGCGGATTCAATACCCAATTCTCTTGGAAAGGCTTGTCATTGAGCGCATTCTTTGAGTACACAATTGGAAATAAAGTGATGAATACCAACATCTACGGATGGTACGATGATGATATCAATGTACCTGTAAACAACCTTGCATTGGATTACTGGAAGAAACCAGGTGACAACGCTACATATCCAAAACCTGTCTACGGTTCATCAAGCGTTTATTATGCAGGTTATTTAACCCGTTTCATTCAGGATGGCAGTTATTTGAGAATTAAAGATGTAACTCTATCGTATACACTTCCTCAGAATATTACAAAGAAAGCGGGCATGAACAATGTTAAGGTGTACGTAAGTGCAATTAACCCTTATACATTCCACGATGTTGACGGCGTATTTGATCCTGAGTTGGGTTCATTAGGATATGATTATGGTGGTGGATACTCAATGGTTAAATCATTTATTGGCGGTTTGGAGATTACTTTCTAAAAATTACGAAGATGAAAAAGATTAAAATATTATTATCACTAATTGTCGCCATTTCTCTTGCAAGTTGCTCAGACTTCCTTGAGAAAGCACCTACAACATCTCAAAGTACAGAGGTAACTCTAAGCAACTTTGCAGGTCTTGACAAGTCTACATATGGCGCATACAGTCCAATGTACAGTTGGTACAGCGGTTCATACATAGTTACCTGTGAGATGCGTTCAGGTAATGGACGTAGGGATCCTAACTGGACAACCGGACGTTTCTATACAGAGTATATCTGGAACTATTCTGCTGATGTTACTTCAGGAATGTGGGGTAATGCATACTACGTTATATCTGCAGCGAACAACGTTATCAATAACCTTGAGGGCAAAGACAGCGAGAGCGGTGTTACTGCACAGGATTTGAATAACCTTAAGGCTGAGTGCTTGTTCATCAGAGCATTGAACTACCACACTCTATTGCTTTACTATGCACAGCCGTACACTTATCAGCCTGATGGCCCTGGTGTTCCAATCATGTTGGTAACAGAGATCAGCACTCCTGCAAGAAATACAGTCAAAGAGGTTTATGCTCAAATTGTAGCCGACCTTAAAGAGGCTGAGTCAATCATTGCTGAGGATTATGAGAGAACAGGCGTTGTTGATGCAAAATCTGTTGTTTCAAAACCTGCAATCCAAGCACTTCTATCAAGAATCTATTTGTACATGGGCGACTGGCAGAATGCTGCAGACTATGCTACCAAAGTTATTGACAACGCACAGTTCTCACTTTGGACTGCAGAGGAGTATCCTACTGTATGGACTAAAGAGGTTGCAGACGAGGGCGGTGAGGTTATCTTTGAGTTCTACGGCAAAAAGTCCAACGATTACTACAACTCTTGGGATGACATTTCATACGTAACAAATCCTGACGGTTACAAAGATGGTGGTGCAAGTGCAGATTTGACTGACTTGTTTGCTGAGGGTGATGTAAGGGCTTCATTGTTCCGCACTTCAAAAGATGCTGAAGAGAAGACTCCTCAACTTTACACAACCAAATATGCAGGTAAAGGTGACGATACCCCTGATTGTAACAATATCATTGTTCTACGTCTTTCTGAGATGTACTTGAACAGAGCCGAGGCTATCCTTAACGGTGCAAATGTTGCCGGCACAACTGCAATTGCAGATGTGAATGCAATCAGGGCAAACAGAGGTGTTGAGCCTTTGAAGAGTCTGGGCTTTGCAGATATGAAACTTGAGCGTCGTCTTGAGTTGAACTATGAGGGTCACTATCTATGGGATCTTGCACGTTGGGGCGATCCTGTTCAGAGAACTGACTTTACTGCTGCAGATAGTTTCAAGGATATTCCATTCCCAAGCTACAAATGGGCTCTTCCTATCCCTCAGAGAGAGATAGACATCAACCCTAACCTTGTACAGAATCCAGAATATTAAAAAACGGAAATACAATGAAAAAGATAATATTATTACTTAATGTATTTGCTCTATGTCTGCTTGCATCTTGTAATCCTAACAAGATTGCTGAGTTTGATGACAAAGATGCCTTTGTTGCATTCGGCGGAGCAAATTATGCTATCGCAGAAGATGGCACATCTATCAAGGTTCCTGTGACATTGGCTTCTGTTAAAGGTCTTGATGCAACTGTTACAGTTGAAGGTGTAGACGGTACTGCCAAAGCGGGTGTTGACTATAATATTGCAACATCATCATTGCAGTTCAACTCTACAACAAGAACTGCTTATGTTGAGGTAAGCATCATCAACAGACCAGGTGAGTATACAGGTGACTTGAATTTTACACTTAAATTCGGCAACCTTGGCGGTGTTAATGCGGGATTCCAGTCTACAACTACCATTACAATTAATGACCTGGATCACCCTCTATCATTCATTTTGGGTGAGTATACTGCAAGCGGTGTATCATATTGGGATGGCCCAATAACCTGGACTATGACATTGAAGAAGGATCCTGCTGATGATTCTAAAGTATGGTTTGACAATATCTTCGGAAATGCAAGTTGGGCAGGTGATGACACCATGTTCTATGGTGTTGTAAGTCCTGACAAGACAACCATTACCATTCCTTTGGGACAGACATCAGAGTATACCTATTCAAACGGCAAACCTCTAATCCTATTGGGATTGACTTCTGAACTTAATGGCTATGACAGCGGTAATGTTATTGTAACCATTAAGGATGAGGGCAAGAACCTTGACTTTGGAAAAGAGTATGGTTTCTGGGTTCAGATTATTGATACCGGTAACATTGCAATTGTGCTTCCTGGTATAACTGCAACAAAAAAATAGTTGATATATAAAATCAATTAACATATTGGCTTCCTTTCGTTTGAAAGGAAGCTTTTTTTTTGTAGATTTGTCAATACGATTGTTAATTTTTTAATCCGATAATTTTGAATTATGGCTAAGAGAAAAATTTTGTTTTTATTTACGTGTTTCTTCGCGGCAATAAGCGCTGTGCTGGCACAGGAGCCTACAACAACGTGGCCATATATCTTCAATGATTTTCAATCCTCCACAATCTATCTGAGGGCTGGGGGCAAAATGGAATATACTGCAAATATCCATTTGGGAAACAGTACCCTCCATTATATTGACGGTAATGATGTAAAGGAGTCAAAGTCCAAGGATATTCTTTTGGTCTCGATTGCCGACAGAAAGTTCATGAGCGTCAATGGAAAGTTTATGGAGATTGTTGCTGAGCAGGATGGCGGTTTTGTGGCGAAATTGAGAGTGATTGATTTTACAAGACTCAATGAGACAGGTGGCGCTTACGGAGCCTCATCCAATACTCTCTCTACAAAGGCCCTCACCTCTATTGAAGGTATAGGATCTGTCACAAATCATGCCCTTCAGGTGGCCAATAAGGAGAATGGAAAGGAGCTCCCTCTGAAAAGTGAGTACTATATAGTTGTAGCCGGAAGTGTCTATCCTGCCGACAAGTCCCTCTTCTTGGATCTTGTTCCTGCTGATAAAAAACAAAGTGTGAAGGAGTTTGTTAAGAAGAATAAAATCAGATGGAGCAAACCTGAGGATTTGATAAAACTGATTGATCTTCTCAAATAATATCTACAAAGTGAAGTACCATGCCCTTGTGGCAAGGTAGAGTGGAATTTGTGTATTGCAATAAATGATTGACCTATGAGTAAAGTAAAATATCTGTTATCGTTTTTGACCGTGTCGCTTTTTCTACTGGTGTCATGTACCAAAGAGGAAGAGGCTAAAATAGATGTTTCATCAACATCTCTGGATGTTACATCCGGTGCTGCAAAGTTTACCGTAACCTCAAATGTAAAATGGACACTTTCGCAGAGTGGGGAGTTTAATTTTACAGTCTCTCCGACAAGCGGTGAGGCCGGTACAACAGAGGTGAGCGTAAGTGCATACTCTGCAAACAATGCTGATAAAGCCAGAACTTCGACCATTACAATAACAGGAGGTTCAGCGACTGCAGCTGTAAGTGTGTCGCAATCTCCAGTCATCTTCACTCTCTCCTCCGATGTGTTGCTGATGGAGGCCCAGGAGAGCACAAAATCGATAACCGTAACCAGCAATACAGAGTGGAATGTAAACGGCATAACAATTCCTAACTGGATCAAGTCCATTACTCCAACTGCAACAAGCGGCAACGGCGAAATAAAGATTACAGTAAATGAGAATACCAGCCGTTTGTCGGAAAATACATTCCTTTTGAGAATATCATACGGAGGTTCATTGAGCAAGTCCGTGGAGATAAAACAGAATGCAGCGTACAACAATCCGCCTACTAAACCTGCAGGTCTTAAACCGGAGGATAATGCCACTGATGTTTCTATGATGCCGTTTTTCAGTTGGGAGGCCTCTTCTGATGTGGAGGGCGACGAAATTACATACTATGTGCATCTTTCAACCGACGGAAAGAGTTGGAAGCGCATATCGGCAGGCAAATCTACATCTGTACCGCTTCCTTCAACAATGGGCGTGCTTCAGAACAATACCAGATACTATTATAAAGTGTCGGCAGATGATGGTCACAATGAAGGTGTAACGGAGTCTGATGTCCAGACCTTTACGGTTTCTTCAGAAAAAGATGCCTATGCCGACGGCGATTATATGGTGTATATGGAGAGTTCAAAACCAAATCCGGTTGTATTTGTCTTTACCGGTGACGGCTACCTTGCAGAGCATTACAGATATGGCGGCAATTTTGACCAGGATGTGAACGAGGCCATTGATGCACTTTTCAATATGGAGCCGTACAAGAGCTATAAAGAGTATTTTACAGTCTATAAGATTGCAGCATACAGCAACCAGACGGGTATAACCAACAAATCAACCAATGAGATAAGGGATACCAAATTCAAACTTGAGTGGGAAGGCGGCCGGTCAACAGGCATAAACTGCAGTGATGATATAGTTTTTGAATGGGTGCAGAAAATCCCGGAGGTGACAAGCGAAGTACTCAGAAAGGGTGCTATTGGTGTGATCAGCAATGCCGATGTCTATGCCGGAACCTGCATCTCTTACAGCGACGGCATGAGCATATCAATGATTCCATATTTAAGGGGCTCAACCAGCCAGACAATAACTTTTGCCAATGTTATTGTGCATGAGATGGGTGGACATGGCTTCGGACGTCTGGGAGACGAGTACAAGAACTACAACGAGAAGGCTCCGCAGGATAGGATAGATGCAATCCTTTCATTCCAGAATGACTGGAGTTGCCCGTTCTACATGAACTTGTCGGTATATCCGCAGCAGAGCAAGAGTCTCTGGGCTCATTTTGCGGGTCTTGAGGGATACTCGCATGTAGGCATGTTTGAGGGCGGCGGTCTTTATACGCAGGGTATATGGCGTCCTGAGCAGATCAGTTGCATGGAGGACAACAGAATGTACTACAACTCTCCAAGCCGTTTCTACATTGTGAAGAGACTTCTTGAGGCGGCAGGGGAACTTGAACCATATTCAGATGATGATACCGAAGAGGTAAGGGCGCAGAAGATAGCGGCGGCCATGGCAAGGTTCCTTGAAAGGGATGTCCAGAGGACAGACAATACCCAATCCAATACCAAAGGTTGGGAGGGCGTTCCTTATGATTTCATTCCTCTTGGCCCTACAAGATTTGTGGTTGTTGAGGAGTAGTGGAGTGTAATGTAATGGCTGTCGGGAAGAAGGCGGCCATTATTTTTATATGTCAGATTTTGCCGTTGGGATGCGGTTTGATGTGATGGCAATAATGTGAGGAGATTTTATGGTTGGAGATGGATTTGAAGCGGAAAGCCGCTCTCAAGTGGGCAGGAAGGGTGAAGATGTGGCCTTGAAGTATCTTCAGGAGAGGGGGATGAGGCTGGTGGCACGTAATTGGAGAAGTGGACACAAAGAGTTGGATCTCATTATGGATGATGGTGAGTTCTTGAGGATTATAGAGGTGAAGAGCCTCAATTATCCCAACACAAATGATCCTTTCTGTGCGGTTGATAATAAAAAGAGAAGGAGGATAGTGGCGGCTGCACACCATTTTGCATTGCTTTACAATGTGGGCAAAGAGGTGGTTTTTGACGTTGTAAGTGTGCTCTTTAACGGCAATAATTATAGAGTTGAATATTTTGAGGAGGCATTTTCTCCTTGTTGTTTATGATAAATAATTGAAAATAAGATATGGGAAGAGAGAACAAGTATTGTATAATTATGGCCGGCGGTATAGGAAGCCGCTTTTGGCCGGTTAGCAGAAATGCAAAACCAAAACAGTTTTTGGATATTCTTGGAACCGGCAGCTCCTTTTTGCAGGAGACATTCAGACGGTTCCAGAAAATAGTGCCTACAGACAATATTCTAATTGTAACAAGCGAGCAGTATAAGGAGCTTGTAAAGGAGCAGTTGCCTATGATGAAGGATGAGAATATCCTTTTGGAGCCTCACCGACGGAATACAGCCCCATGTATAGCCTATGCGACATATAAACTCTACAAGAGGGATCCCGAGGCTGTAGTTGTTGTGGCACCGTCGGATCATCTTATTTTGAATGAAGATATATTTTTGAGTACTATATCAAATGCTCTTGATTATGCTTCATCACACAATGAACTCTATACCTTGGGAATAAAACCTACACGTCCTGAGACAGGCTATGGATATATACAGACCAACAGCAGTGAGAAGATGGAGATTAACGGCAATGTGGCTTATGGTGTGAAGACCTTTACAGAAAAGCCGAATGCGGAGTTGGCAAAAGTTCTTGTTGAGAGCGGTGAGTTCTTGTGGAATTCGGGTATTTTCATCTGGAATCTTGAGACAATAAAGGGAGAGCTTGAGAGGTATCTGCCTGAGATTGCAAATTCATTCAAGGATGGTGCGGATGTCTATTATACTCCGGAGGAGGTTGAGTTTATAAAGGGGGTATATGAGGCTTGCAACGGAATTTCAATAGACTACGGAGTGATGGAGAAGACCGACAAGTCCTGGGTATTTGAGGCCTCATTCGGATGGAGTGATCTTGGAACATGGCACTCATTGTATTGCCAGAGCGATAAAGATATGCATGGCAATATGGTAAAGGCTTCGGCTACAATGATGGATGGTGTAAAGGAGTCTATTGTGGTTAGTCAGAATCCGGGCAAGTTGGTTGTAATAAAAGGTCTTGACGATTATATGGTCGTTGATACCGATGATGTGCTTATGATATGTCCGCGCGATGAGGTGGCATTCAAGAATGTCATCACAGACCTTACAGTCAATGAAATGAACAAATATCAGTAAAAATAGTATTGTGGCTCCAATATAAACGGATAATGGTATGGCAGCTGTTGATTTGAATGTTCAGAGCGAAATTGGAAAACTTGAAGGAGTTATTCTCCATAAACCTGGTGCTGAGGTCGAGAATATGACACCTCAGACAGCCCAGAGGGCCTTGTATAGCGATATTCTCAATTTGTCAATTGCACAAAGGGAGTATGAGCAGCTCAATGGCGTGCTCAGCAAGTATACAAAGGTGTATTATGTGGAGGAGCTTCTGGCCTCTCTGCTCGAAAACTACAGGGAGCGTGAGAGGCTTATAGGCAGGATATGTATAGAGGAGGAGGTCACTGACTATTTTGACTATCTGATGGAGATGTCATCAGTTCAACTGGCCAAAAGCCTTATAGAGGGTGTTCCGGCGAGGATCAACACTCTTACTGCCTATCTCAAGGAGGAGTATTATGCTCTCTATCCGTTGTATAATTTCTACTTTACAAGGGATGCTTCGGTTACCATAGGAAACAATGCCCTTATATGCAGGATGGCAAATAAGGTGAGGATGAGGGAGTCGCTCATTATGGAGGCTATATTTAAGAGCTCAGCATTCAACTGCAACATAATAAATGCGCATGATTTTCATCCGGGCAATGCCGACATCTACATGGAGGGAGGCGATATACTTATTGCGCGTGATGACATTCTGCTTATAGGCAACGGTATGCGTACAAGTACCCAGGGAATAGATATGCTTATTTCGCGCCTGTTGAAGGACCGTAGCGAGAAGAAACGTCATGTTATAGTGCAGCAGTTGCCTAACTCCCCTGAATCATTCATTCATCTTGATATGGTCTTTACCCTCCTCGACAAAGACAAATGCATGGTTTTTGAGCCGCTTATTCTGGGCAATAACCAGTATCAGACCGTGCATATGGAGCTTGAAGGCGGAAAGGTTACAGGCATAAAGAGCGTGCGCAATATTCCGTGGGCATTAAAGCAGTTGGGTATGGATCTGCAGCCTGTATCTTGTGGAGGTACCACAGATTTGTGGAACCAGGAGCGTGTGCAGTGGCATAGTGGTGCAAACTTTTTTGCATTGGCACCGGGCAAGGTGATTTCGTATGCAAGGAATATCCACACATTGAATGAATTGGACAAGAACGGCTTCTCAATCCTCTCTGCCTGGGATGTGATTGACGGTAAGCATGATATAGCAGATTATGAAAGATGTGTGGTTACTATAGATGGAAGTGAGCTTCCACGAGGCGGCGGCGGTGCACGATGCATGACAATGCCAATCAGTAGAGGCAATATTATTTAAAAATAGGGGCCTGTATTGAAATTTATTTTAAATTTGCGGTTTGAATCCGCTTCCCGACAGAGTGTCGTTTTCTACTAAGACTACAATCAGGGGCTGGAGTGGCTTCCGGCTGTCGGGAAAGAAAATAGAGAAAATTTATGAAAGAGCGTATAGAAGAATTATTGCAGGAGATTGAGCAGCTTACAGCTCAGAAAATGCAGGATATTGAGGAGTACAGAATCAAGTTGTTGGGCAAGAAGGGTTCTGTTACAAAGTTGTTTGAAGACTTTAGGGAGATCCTTCCGGAGCAGAAAAGGGAGTTTGGCCAGAAACTTAATGCGTTGAAGCAGGCTGCCGCAGCAAAACTTGAGGAACTTAAGGAGAAACTTGAGGAGAATCCTGAGCAGGGCGCTGCAAAGTTTGACTATACAAAACCTGGTGACCGCTTTGATTTGGGAACAAGACATCCTATATCTGTTACACGTGAGGAGATCATTTCAATCTTCTCAAAGTTCGGCTATGCTGTTGCCGAAGGTCCCGAGATTGAGGATGACTGGCATGTGTTTGGCGCCTTGAACTTCCCGCCTGAGCATCCGGCACGTGATATGCAGGATACATTCTTCATTTCACAGGGCGACGGTGAGAATCCTATACTTCTTAGAACCCACACCAGTTCGGTGCAGGTAAGATCTATGGAGAAGATGCCTCTTCCAATAAGAATAATCTGTCCCGGCAGAGTTTTCAGAAATGAGGCAATCTCTGCGCGTGCGCACTGTATCTTCCATCAGGTTGAAGGTCTTTATATCGATAAGAATGTCTCTTTTGCCGATTTGAAGCAGGCAATTCTTCTCTTTGCCAAGGAGATGTTCGGTGAGGATTCAAAGATACGTCTCAGACCGTCATACTTCCCGTTTACCGAGCCAAGTGCCGAGGTGGATGTAAGCTGTAACATCTGTAAAGGTAAAGGTTGTAACATCTGTAAAGGAACAGGCTGGCTGGAGATTATGGGTTGTGGAATGGTTGATCCTAATGTGCTTGAGGCATCGGGTATCGACTCAAAGGAGTATTCAGGCTTTGCCTTTGGAATGGGTGTAGAGCGTATTGCAATGCTCAAATGGCAGGTTAAGGATTTGCGCCATTACTTTGAGAATGACGTAAGGTTCTTGAGAGAGTTTGAAACAGTGGTCTAATTTGCGAAGAGAGACTTCTCTGATTGAAACGGCTTGTTTGGGATAAACTGTTATGCAGAAATTCTCAGGAATTTGGGGCCGGAGATTTTGAGACCAAAAAATATATGAGGGGCTTCCGAAAGAGCGGAAGCCCCTCATTTTTTCATTATGCAGCTGTTCGTAATGTTTTGCTATTTTTTATTGTTTTTGCCACTTTGTGAGATTTATGGGTATATACTTGAATTATAGCAAGTTATGCTTATGTAAGGGGCTTTTACATATTGAGGAGCAAAGAAAAAATCAAAAAAAGTGAAATTTTTTTGAAAAAAGTTGAAGTTTTTTTTGGAGATTAAAAAATAATGCATACCTTTGCAATCCCAAACGGGAAATAAATGTTCTTCAAAATCATGCGGAAATAGCTCAGTTGGTAGAGCACAACCTTGCCAAGGTTGGGGTCGCGAGTTCGAGCCTCGTTTTCCGCTCCACAAGCCTCAGAATAATTCTGGGGCTTTTTCTTTTGTATAGTGGCCCGTTTTAAGGAGGTCCAGATTTTCGGAGCAAATTTTCCAATTTTACAAAAAAGTTACTCCCCACAAGATTGGGCGGGTGATTTGGGCCGCTTCCAAAACTATATGGGGAGTAAAATTTAACTTTTGATGGGGTAATTCTAACTCTAAGGCAACTTCGCTTTAGAACAGCATTACCGCATTTGCAACCGCCCTTTGTGAGCCGTCTGAGACCTTGATGGTTGATTTTCCGTTTACAAGCATGCAGCTTGATCCGCCACCGTCGAGATTGATGGCCTCAACGCAGCCTATATTGCTGAGTATTTTGGCAACCTCATATGTGGAAAAGCCGTAGACACCCGAAGTCATTCCTCTGCCCTCACATACAAAGAAAACTACCTCTTTGTTGGCTGTAACACCAATTGCAGTTCGTGGCTCAGTTGAGGTTGGATTGATTCCATTGGTTCCGGATAACATCTCCTCTGAATATGTGTTTACGATTGTTCCGTTGTTTATCAGTACTGGTCCGCCACCTATTCCTGTTTTTGCAACAAAGGCCTTGCCTCCTGAAGGATATGATGCCGATGGCTGTGTCTTGTTGTTTGCTGGAGCCGGAGCCGGATACATATAGTGTTCCCAATTCCATAGAGCATAGGTCCAGCACGCATCTATAGTGCCGTTTTCATACTCAAGGAATGCACCCCTTGTCGGGTAGCATATTGTATTGGATGCATCATACGCATAATTGATGTTGTACGATAGTGGCGCAAGTGAGTTTCTTGTAGCAAGGCTTGCTGTATGGTTATTGGAACCACTGGTGTAAAAATATCCGCCATTTATGATTACAGGGCACTTTTGAACGCCGTATATCACCGATGGTGTAAGGAAAGAATCAGGTGTGTAGGTGCCGAGCCATTCGCTCTTGTCTATCATTACGCTCCAGACGTCCCATCTTGCACCTAGCTTAAGGTCTGCCACTGCTATATATGCCACAGCGCTTCTGCCCTGCAGTGTTGATGGAGATTTGAAAATTTTGATATATTCCGGAAGAGAACCGTAGCTTGAAGTTACATTTGTCCAGCCGCTGAGGTTGTCTTCTATAATTGCGTCGCGGACAAGCGTCACTTCCGGCATTACAAGAAGGTTGGATCTTGTTACACTGTTACTCTTGCTTGTAGTAACTGTATAAGTCCTCTTGTCGGTATCTGTGACTGTAACGGTAAAGCCTTTTGAAAAGGTCACAGGAGGGAGCGTTAAGATGAATTCTGTTGCCGAAGATTGGCTGAGCTGCACACTTGATGTGCATTTCAATGTTACCTCTTGTGAGGCAGATGATGACATGCTTATTGATGGAGCAGAGCCATCGCTTTTGGCAGTTACTGTTGCTGCTCCCGACAATTTTTCATTATTGTTGCCCTTGATTGTTACAGAGGCCACTTTGGCAGACCCTTTGAATTTGAATTTGATGCCGCCACAGACATTCTTGAATGCCAGTTTGCTGCTGGAACTTACGGCAACCATCGGGAAGGTGTTGTTTCCAAAACTCTTGGAGGTATATGTCTGCTCAGATGGAATAACCACACTAAGATTGTAATTATTGCTCGATTTGGTACATTTTACGGAGCTGCTGTATGGGTAATAGGCCACAATGTGATCCCAGTCTGACCCAACAGTCGGATTGTCTCCCGAAAGGGCAGAAAATTCTGCATGGCTTCCACCTGCAAATGACGGCAAAACCTGAAACTGGTTCCCGGTAGATGTTTTCATGAACGCTATAATCTGGTCTCCGCTGGACCATACAACATTGTTGCTGTTTCCTATTGAGGTCTTTGTTTGCAAGTTGTGCTCAATGGTCGCGGAAAGAACAACATTCTGTTCGGCGGTTGCGGGTGTCTCAATCTTCTGGCATGCGGTAAGAGTAAAGATAACAGCCAAAAGAGTATATGCAAATCTCTTCATAATTATTAATTTATAATTGTGTAAACTCCAATTTTCCGGTAAGTTGCGCGAATTTCGGGAAACTTTTTAAACCCGACAATCATTTTAGCCAATTTAGCTACAGATCTGTTCGGCTGAAATTTTTGAAGTGGTTGAATTAGAATTATCTTTGCGCACTTTCGCAGAGAAGGGTTTGTGTCGGGCCGGGCAGATGCAGTCATTAATTGGCAATAAACAAAACTATATATTTATGAGAGTAATTTACGAAAACTATGAGCAGCCACAGGTGGTTGTTATTGATGTAGAGGTAGAGGCTGGTTTTGCCACCTCAACAATATTGGAAAATCCGCAAGAAGAGGGAGGTTATCAGGAGTGGTAGAATTAAAATGGTATATGTGATTATGAAAAGTATTAAGAATTTATATTTTGCAGTGGCGCTTGTGGTACTTGCAGTTGGCTGCAGTAAGCTTGATAGTGGAATGGAGCAGAAGAGCTCTCCAATATTTAGGGCAAGTTTTGAGGCTAATGAAGAGGAAGATGTCAATGAGCCCGGAACAAAGGTCTATATTGACAGTGATCTCAAACTTCATTGGGATGCAAATGATGAGATCTCTCTATTCAACGGCTCTTCTGTAAATGAGCAATACAGATTCAAGGGTGCGCAAGGTGAAAAAATAGGAGAGTTTGAAAAAATATCCCAGACAACACCGGAAGGAGGGAGTACTCTTAGGGCCAACTATGCGGTTTATCCATACAGCGCGGATGTGGCTTATGCTTCGAATGTTGCATTTGGAGGCAGAGGAGTGATTGGATTCAGAGTAAATGTTCCAAGAGAGCAGAAATATGCGGAGAACGGTTTTGATAAAGCATCGAACATAATGGTTGCCGTCACTTCTGGAACAGATGATTTTGATTTGAATTTCAAAAATGCGGTGAGTTATTTGGTGTTGAGACTTTACGGAAAGGATGTTACTGTAAAAAGCGTAACGATAAAGAACTTGGCAGAAGTAGCGCCAGTTTTGTCCGGAGTCTTTTATTCTGGGTTGGCTTATAACCAGACTCCGAGCTACAAAGCAGCCAGTGGGGAGGCGAATCCACGTTTTGCAGATGTAGTATTGAATTGTGGAACATCAGGAGTAAAATTGGGTGATACTGAGGAGGATGCTGTTGATTTCTGGTTCGTCGTTATACCGGGAACCGCTTCAGGAATGCAGGTTACCATTGAGGATATAAATGGTAAAACTGCAACAATTTCCACTGCAAACACACTGAAATTCAGTAGAAATAAAATCAAGAGGATGGCTCCAAAGGAGGTTGTGTTCAATTAATTTGCCGGCCTTTGTTAAAAGTCTCTTAAGTTTTACAAGCCTCAGAGTTGTCTGGGGCTTTTTTTTGTGCATATTATACTTGGAGCAAACTGGTTGTTTGTGATTTATCTTCTTCTATCAATTTTAATTTGACAGCAATCTGCTCTCCCTCGCGTTTGCCGTTGTAACCGCCGGGGGTGCCGTCGGATGCAACAACCCTGTGGCATGGCACCTCCGGTGCAAAAGGGTTGCGTTTGAGGGCCTGGCCTACCGCCTGTGCGCTCTTGCAACCTATGCGTCGGGCCAATTCACCGTAGGTAATTGTCTCTCCCGGTGGCACATTAAGCAACTCAAGATATACCCTCTTCTGAAAATCTGTTATAGTGGTGCAGGCAAGCACCCTGTTTTTGACATCATTTGCTTTGCCGTTCCGGCTGTTTGCAGATTCAGGTAATTCATTCATATATATTCAGAGTTAAAGTCATGCGTGTGCCGCACGCATAAGTGTGGTTGCAAAGGTATTGAATTTCGTTGATGCTGTTCCATTGATTTTGTGATTTCTCGGCGGAATAATATATATTTGTAGGATAGTATAGATTTGTAATATATGGAACTTGTTGTAATCTTGGGGCTGATTCTTTTCAATGGACTTCTTTCGATGGCGGAGATGTCTGTGGTTTCATCCCGCAAGTCGAGATTGGAATTGGAGGCAAAAAAGGGAAGCAAGGCTGCCCAAAGAGCATTGGAACTCTCCAATAATCCTGATGATTTTCTGTCTGCTATACAGATTGGCATTACTTTAATTGGTATTTTGACAGGTCTGTTTTCCGGTGAAGCTTTTGCCGGAGATTTGGCAAAGGTGTTGGGTAGAGTTGAGTTTCTGGAGCCGTATGCGTATGGAATTTCAGAGGCCCTGATTGTTGTAGCCGTCACTTACCTTACACTTGTATTCGGGGAGCTGGTGCCAAAAAGATTGGGGCTGGCAAAGGCGGAGGCCATTTCAAAGGCTGTAGCAAAGCCAATGACGGTTTTAACCAAAATAACCTATCCGATTGTGTGGCTGTTGGCAAAGAGTTCGGTGCTGGTTATGAAGCTGTCGGGAATAAAAGAGGATGATCAGAGCAAAGTTACTGAGGAGGAGGTGAAGGCTGTGATAAGGGAGAGCCTTGACGATGGCGAGATTGATGAGGTAGAGCATGATATTGTGGAGAGGGTCTTCAATCTTGGTGACAGAAATGTAAGTTCAATAATGACTCATAGGAAAGAGGTTGTTTTTCTTGATGTGGATGAGAGTGTAGAGGAGTTGAGAATGAAAATAAAGGAGAATGTCTACAATACCTATCCGGTAATATCGGGAGAGCCTGACAATATTGTTGGTGTTGTGCATCTTAAAGATATTTTTGGCTCAATTGACTCTGATAAATTCATGTTACAGGATATTTTGAAGGAGGTGTTTTACCTTCCCAAAGAGCTGAGCGTATATGATGCGCTGGATAAGTTCAAGAGCCATAAAATGAAGTCTGCAATCATAACTGATGAGTATGGCGGTATGGTGGGAGTAGTTACACTTAAGGATATTCTGGAAGCTCTTGTAGGGGCTATGCCTGAGGAGAGTGAAGCCAATGATTGGGTAACAAGGGATGACGGTTCAATATTGGTAGACGGACAATATTCATTTTATGAATTTCTGGAGAAATTTGACAAGGAGCATCTGTATCAGGATAATGATTTCAATACTGTAAGCGGTTTGGTTATAGCACTTCTCAATGAGATCCCCCATGTCGGCCAGAAGGTCAGTTGGGATGAATTCACACTTGAAATCCTTGATATGGATGGAGCCAGGGTTGACAAGATCCTGGTCTCAAGGAGTGCAGTTGGAGATGAGGAAGAGTAGGCTATTGCTTATGTCCGGAGATGATAAGAGAGGAGTGTGTGTGATACAAAACGGAGATTGAAAATATAGATTTACAATATGGAAGAGTTGGAGTATTATGAGAATTACGAAGCAGCCCTTGTTCAGGAGCTGCTTAAGGTGTGCAACAGTGCCGGCATGTTGGATGATACACTGTTGGCGAGTGATGATATTGATGAAAAGTGGGCAGATTATGCCAATGACTATATGGCCGATGCCATTGAACAGATAAACGGTTATCCCGAGGTTGCCATTGCCTGGGCCGGCTTTATGGGTATGGCAGTGGCAAAGTGGTGGGATACAGACTGGAGAAGAGACTCCAGAAACGAATACAAGAGCCTTTACGGAAGCCAGGGGTTTGATAATATGGATGACCATATTGTTGAGGATATTCTTGGGGAGAAACTTGGTACATTTGAGGCGCAGCGCCTCAGCGGCACCATGTACTCTTGTGCCCAGCGTGCAATAACAACAATCCGCAAAGAGAATATTGAGTGGGGAACACCAAAGGCATTTTATATTCTTTCTCGTACAGTAAAAGTAATGTACAGGATTGGTGCTGCAATCCAGCTGAAAAGGATGGGGTACAAATTTGAGAAGATGCGCACCGGACTTTCCGGCATGAATTGATTCCGTAGCCCGGAGGCAGGCATTTAGGATGCCATCAGTGCCGTTTGGACTACCTCCTGAACCTGATTTACTATAGTAACAAACGAAAACTACGTATATGAAAAAGACCATTCTACTCACTGTTATTGCAATGGCAATGGCATTTGCAGTCTCTGCACAGAATCGCGATTCGCTTACATTCATGAATGCAGACTGGAGTGTAAAGCAGATTGATAAAGGTATAACATTAAAACAGTTCCACTTTACAGGTGATGACAAGATTTTTGATTCTCACCAATATATCTCAATTGTTGAAATTGATGTGAAGAGAGCAAAGGGCCGTTTTGCATTGGCAAATGATCCCGGCAAGATTACCCAAACCAGCAAGTTTGCAAAGGACAGCGGTGCTGTTGTAGCCATTAATGGAACCTTCTATAATATGAGCGCGCCATACAATTGTGTCACATATTTCAAGAAGAATGGTCTTCTTTGCTATGAAAATACAGAGAAGATGGAGCAGCGCGACAATGCTGCTGTGGCAATCACAGCCAAAGGTGTGCCTTTCATAGAGGTTGCAGATGTTGAGAATCCGGGCGGTGTGTCAGACAATCAGGCGTGGCCGGAGAGGATAGAGGCTCCAAGTGTGGTTGCCAGCGGCCCAATACTTTTGAAAGATGGCGATGAGGCATATCTGAAAGATTGCTCTTTCAATAGCAAACGCCATCCGCGCAGCGCAATGGGGATCAGGGGTAAAAAGGTCTTTCTTGTAGCTGTTGACGGCCGTTCTGCCGAGCATGCCCAGGGAATGACCCTTTGGGAGTTTGCAGATATTATGCGTTTTATTGGTGCAGAAGATGCAATCAACCTCGATGGCGGTGGCTCAACAACACTTTATGTCGCAGGAGAGAGTGAAAATGGCATTGTAAACCATCCTTCCGACAACAAAAAGTTTGACCGTGGGGGCGAGCGCTTTGTTGTGAACTCTATTCTGTTCATAAAGGATTAGCCCTTTGGAGGTATATGATTTTTCCCTCCATGAAGATCCTTTTTTGATACTATAAGCAAATTAAACAGTACAGATATGCAGATCTCTCCTTTCCTTCTTGAACAGTACTTTGCAAAACACGAATTCACAGCAAAGTATATGCTTTCATCTTCAGATTGCGACGGCTTCCCGATGGAGTATATTCTGAGACACGCTACCTCAGAAGAACTTGATATGTGGAACTCTCTCACTCTTGGCTATACCGAGGGTATGGGCAGCCGTTTCCTCAGAGAGGCAATATGCAGGTTCTACAAAGAGGCCAAGCCGGAAAATGTGCTTGTGGCATCACCTGGTGAGCTGAGTTTTATACTGATGAATGTACTTATGGAGAGGGGCTCGGATTGCGGTGGTGACAAGCCGCATGCTGTGGTGGTTTCGCCAGCCTACCAGTCGTTGTATCAGGTGCTTGAATCTTTGGATTGTGACATATCTTATTGGAAGGCATCTTGCGTCAGACAGGCAGATGATATGACTGTTGGCAAAGAGGATGCCAGCATTGAGTGTGGTGCAGAATGTGTTCCTGGCAGTGAGGATACTTGTGGAGAGTCCGGTACAGAAAGGACATGTGGGGGAAGAGTGTCGGGAAGAGAGTGGAAATTTGATATTGAGGAGCTGAGGAGTCTGGTGAAGCCCCAGACACGTCTGATTGTGATCAATTTTCCGCATAATCCTACCGGTGCATATATTACACGTGCCCAATTGGATGGGATTGTGGAGATTGCCCGTTCGTGCGGGGCGTACCTCTACTCTGATGAAATGTACAGGGATCTGATTGTCAGGGATGGCATTGAGCCGCTGCCTGCCGTGTGTGATATTTATGAAAAGGGCATAAGCCTCTGGGGTACAGCCAAATCTTTTGGCCTTGCAGGGTTGAGGACCGGGTGGTTTGTCTCACAGGATACAGACCTGTTGGCTAAAATACAGTCATTCAAAGATTACCTTTCAATCTGCTGCAGTGCGCCGTCTGAGGTGCTTACTGCAATGGCTCTCAACCATTCGGAGAATTTTATTGGCCCAAATGTGGAGAAAATTCGCAGTAATGTTGCCTTTTTCAAGGAGGCTGTTGAGGCTGGAAAACTTCCATTTGTGACCGATTTTATACCTCCTGCTGCCGGAAGTGTGGCTTTTGTGGGAATTGATCCGGCAAAAGCGGCATATCTGCTTGATTTCACGCCTGCTACGGCATTGGAGTTCAGCGATGCTATTGTTGAAAAGTATGGTATTATGACAGTTCCGGCCCCAATGTTTGAAACCACCGGAAACTGGCTGAGAATCGGTTTTGGCCGGGAGAATTTCAAGGAGGTTGTAAGCACCCTGTTCTGGAGGTAATGCTGATAGTAACCCCAAAGTCCTATTCGTAAAGAGCAAATGAGGCCGCCCCAAAAGGACAGCCTCACAGAAACCTTTGCTTTTGTCTGATCAAGGATTTGGTCTCCGTTACTCTACTGAGTACACAGCATATCTTTCATCTATATTGGTATCCTCTACCTTAAAAATTTCATATGCCGCTTGGGTGACACTTACTTTGATAGGGGTTGCTACAGCTGTTCTACTGCCTATTGAGTCAAACATATTTGAAAAATCTTCCACCTTGCTTACATCAAATTTTGTCAAATCGAGAGATTCAAGTGCAAAGCAATAACGGAACATATCTTTCATGGTTGTAACAGATGCAGTATTGAAATTGCTTAAATCAATAGATTGAATAAGATGACACCAACCGAACATCCCACACATATTTGTAACTTTTGCTGTATTAAACTTGCTCAAATCGAGTGATTTAAGTTTATCACATGCATAAAACATATACTGCATATCCGTAACGTTTGTAGTATTAAAACTGCTTAAATTGAGGGATTCAAGGCTTTTGCATCCCCAGAACATTGAATGCATATCAGTCACCTTGGAGGTCTCAAAACTACTTATATTCAGATTCTCAAGACCTTCGCATTCATAGAACATATTATGCATATCTGTTACATTCGCAGTATTGAAATTACCCAAATCAAGAGAAGTAAGGCTACTGCAATTATAGAACATCAAGCGCATATCTGTTACATTTGCAGTATTGAAGTCGCTCAAATCAAGTGATTCAATTTTTTCGCAAAAGTTGAACATACAGCTCATGTCAGTCACATTCTCTGTATTAAACTTGCTCAAATCAAGGCTTTGAAGATTGCTACAATTAATGAACATCGAGCCCATACCTGTTACATTGGCTGTATTGAAATTGCTTAAATTAAGTGATTCAAGACTTTTGCAACCACTGAACATCGAACCCATATATGTAACATTTGCAGTATTGAACTTGCTCAAATCAAGAGAGGTGAGGCCACTACATCCATTGAACATTGAAGCCATACCTGTAACCTTCTCAGTATTGAAATTACTTAAATTAAGAGAAGTAAGGCCACTACATCCATTGAACATCCCAGCCATATCTGTAACCTTCTCAGTATTGAAATTACTTAAATTAAGAGAAGTAAGGCCACTACATCCAATGAACATCCCTCTCATATTTGTAACGCTTTCCGTGTTGAAATTACTTAAATCAAGAGAAGTAAGGCTACTGCAATCATAGAACATCGAAACCATATCTGTAACATTAGATGTATTAAAACTGCTTAAATCTATGGCCTTAAGATTTTCGCAATTAAGGAACATCCCGCTCATATCTGTGACTTTCTCAGTATTGAAATTACTTAAATTAAGAGAAGTAAGG
>JAFQHE010000034.1 GCA_017398125.1 Bacteroidales bacterium | reverse complement strand
AGGAAATTACAGAAACATTACAATCTGTAACTTTTTGTAAACTTTTTTCAAAATAAATTGAAGGCATATCTGGGATAATAGAATTCCACTGCCAGGCTCATGAAATCAAATAAATGCTGTTATATCCAAAAGAGGAAAATGCAAAATTGCAGCTGGTTGGTAAATGAACAAACAACTTAAAATAGGGATACTCATACAAGATGTAAAAATGGAAAGATTCTGTCGGGATAAATATAAGTCAAAGTATATATACAAGTATACCTATATATAATAAGGGAAGAGTATTTTGATCAGGTCTTTTGTATAAAGTTTGATTTTGGGGCTATTTTGTTGGTTATTTTTAATAAAAATCTTACCTTTGCGCGGAATATGAAAAAAGGCAATCACATATATCAGTCAAATAGTCATTGGCGTGTCCGACGCCAATGCGGCGTGGTTGTTTCAGTCCGACGATAAGGCAATTCTTAAGATTTTCCATAATCATTATGCCTTGGTCCAGATGGTGCACAAGATTTTTATGTCTGGACAATTTTAATTGGAGTTTTCCTTTTTTTGTAACCATTTAATTAATTATCAGGATGAAAGTCAATATTTATGTGGCAGATGAGTCCCACGTAAAATATGCTGAGGAGATTTGCGAGCTCGTGTATATTTCTGCCCAGGAGCGTGGTACAGGTATTGCCAAACGTAGCCCGGAGTATGTAAAAGAGAAGATGAGAGACGGCAAGGCTGTAATTGCACTTGCAGAAGATGGTACATTTGCAGGATATGCGTATATTGAAACCTGGAGCCACACCAAATTTGTTGCAAATTCAGGTCTTATTATAGCACATCAGTTCAGAAAAACAGGTTTGGCAAGAGCTATCAAGAAGAAAATTTTTGAATTGTCAAGAACAATGTTCCCATTTGCAAAAATTTTCAGCATAACTACCGGTCTTGCTGTCATGAAGATTAATTCAGATCTTGGATACAGACCTGTGCCATTCTCTGAACTTACTACAGATGAAGAGTTCTGGAAAGGGTGTGAAGGTTGCAGAAATTTTGACATTCTGCAAAGGAACAATTATAAAATGTGCCTTTGTACAGCCCTTTTATATGACCCGACAAAAGAGAATAAGGAGAGATTGAAGGAGCTTGAGGCATCTGAAAAAAACGGAATATCCCAAGATTCAGAGAAAAATAAAGGACATCATTTTCCCAATATCCTCTCTTTGGTCGGTAAAGGTGTGGCATATCCGTTCAAGACAATAAACAAGAGCTTGCACAGCAAAGGCAACAGGCAAGAGGATGAAAAATAGAAGTCATCGAGAATAAGAAAATACAACATAACCGAAAATAGTTTAAAAATTATATATCATGAAACAAAAAGTTGTTCTAGCATTCAGTGGAGGTTTGGACACCTCTTTCTGCGTTCCCTATCTAAAGAATGAAAAAGGTCTTGAAGTTCATACCGTTATGGTAAACACAGGTGGTTTTACTGAGGAAGAGGCCAAAAGGATTGAGGAGAGAGCCCTTCACTTGGGCGCTGCATCACACACTAACATTGATGCGGTTGAGACATATTACAACAAGGGAATCAAATATCTTATCTTTGGAAATATCCTAAAAAATGCAACATATCCGCTATCAGTAAGTTCTGAGAGAGTATTCCAGGCTTTGGAGGTGTTGAAACATGTAAAGAAACTTGGTGCAGATTATGTTGCACACGGAAGTACAGGTGCGGGCAATGACCAGGTACGTTTTGACCTTGTATTTGAGGTTCTGGCTCCAGAGGTAGAGATTCTTGCACCTATCCGCGAACTTGCATTGAGCCGCAAGGAGGAGATAGATTACCTTGTAAAACATGGTTTCAACTTCAGCTGGGAGAAATCAAAATACTCCATTAACCAGGGAATCTGGGGTACAAGTATTGGAGGTGTTGAAACACTTTCATCAGATGGATACCTTCCAGAAGAGGCTTATATTCACCATGCAGAGAAAAGTGGAGAAGAGAAGGTTTCAATTGAGTTTGAAAAAGGCGAGCCTGTTGCCCTTAATGGTAAAAAAATGTCACCTGTACAGTTGATAAGGGAGTTGGCAGATATTGCCAACCAGTATGGTGTGGGAAGAGATATACACATTGGAGATACCATCATTGGAATCAAGGGTCGTGTAGGATTTGAGGCTGCTGCACCTCTTATTATAGTAAAGGCACACCACTTGTTGGAGAAACATGTACTTACAAAGAACCAGCTTAACTGGAAAGACCAGATTGGCAATTTCTATGGTCAGCTGATGCATGAAGCACAGTATCTTGAACCAATTATGAGAGACATGGAGGCCTTTATGGACAGCACACAGGAGAGCGTTTGCGGAACAGTTGACATTCTTCTAAGACCTTATAACTTCTTTGTACTTGGTTGCAAGAGCAAATATGATATGATGAGTTCAAAATTCGGTGAATACGGAGAGATTAACAAATCATATACCGGCAGGGATGTTGTCGGATTTACAAAAGTGCTTGCAAATCCATTGAAAATCTACTACTCATTGCATGAGGAGAAGAGTGTTGAATAAATTCTAAAGTCTGAAAAAGGAGAATATAATGATAAAAGCTGCAATTGCCGGAGCTACCGGATATACAGCAGGAGAGCTGATCAGGATACTGCTCAACCACCCAATGGTTGAGATTGAGTCTGTACTTAGCACCACAAGTGTCGGACAAAAGGTGTGTGATGTCCATAGGGATCTGATTGGAGAGACTGACCTTGTCTTTACTGACAAGCCTACCGATCCTGATGTGGTTTTTCTATGCCTCGGTCACGGACTTTCAAGAGAATTTCTTGACACTACCTCTCTTCCCGACAAATGCAAGATTGTAGATCTTGGAAATGACTTCAGGCTTGATCCGGACTACAATGGAAAACATTTTGTGTACGGCCTTACAGATACATTCAAGGAAGAGATACTTCAAGCGGATTATATTGCCAACCCTGGATGCTTTGCAACAGCAATACAGACAGCAATTGTACCATTGGCAAGTGCCGGTATCCTTAATGATGAAGTTCATGTAACTGCCATTACCGGTTCTACAGGAGCTGGTAAAAAACCTGGTGAAACCACCCATTTCAGCTACAGGGACAATAACCTTTCAATATACAAACTCTTTACACACCAGCACCTTGGTGAGATAAAACGCACATTGACAAGACTCCAGGGCAAAGAGGCCCCACAAGTTAATTTCGTTCCATTAAGGGGTGATTTTCCAAGAGGAATATTTGCCAGTGTGTACACAAAATGGGATGGATACAAGAGTGCGGACGGAACAGTAAAGAGTTCATTGGAAGATGCTGTCGAGCTATACAGCCAATACTATAAGGATTCTCCTTTTGTATTTGTTTCAGAGAAAGGAATAAGTCTTAAAGAGGTTGTAAACACCAACAAAATACTTCTGCACATAGAGTTACATAATGGATACATTCATATTTCTTCAATAATAGACAATCTTGTAAAAGGCGCAAGCGGTCAGGCTGTCGAGAATATGAATATGATTTTTGGTCTTGACCGGACAATGGGACTGAAATTGAAACCGAGCGCATTTTAATTGTCCGGATACAATTTGTATTTGTTTTATTAAGAGTTTGTCATGAAATTATTTGATGTATATCCGCTATGGAACATTGAGCCTGTAAAGGGTCAGGGATGCCATATATGGGATAAAGAGGGAAATGAGTATCTTGATCTGTATGGCGGTCATGCTGTAATCAGCATTGGACACTGCCATCCTACATATAACAAAATGCTCAAGGAGCAGGTTGACAATTTGGGTTTCTACTCAAATGCAGTCCAGAATGGACTTCAGAAGAGGTTAGCAGAGGAGCTTGGAGAGATGTGCGGCTATCCTGACTACAATCTGTTCCTATGCAATTCCGGAGCAGAAGCAAATGAAAATGCCTTTAAGGTTGCCTCTTTCAATACAGGAAGGAAGAAAATCCTTGCCATAAAAAAAGCTTTTCACGGCAGGACATCTGGCGCTGTGGAGGCTACAGACAATCCAAAGATTCAGGCTGAGTTCAACAAGAACAACAATGTTACATTTGTTCCGCTAAATGATATTGAAGCAGCCCGCATGGAGTTGGAGAAGAGAGAATATGCCGCACTTATTATTGAAGGTATCCAGGGTGTTGCAGGCATTTTTGTTCCCGACAGCAACTACCTCAACTCTTTGAGGAAGATATGTGATGAAACCGGAACTTTACTTATCCTTGATGAGATCCAGTCGGGATATGGCCGTACCGGCAAATTCTTCGCACATCAGTATAGCGGGGTTAAGGCAGATATTATAACTGTTGCGAAAGGTATTGGAAACGGATTTCCATTGTCGGGAGTAATAATATCTCCTAAAATAGAGGCATCTTATGGTATGTTGGGTACCACATTCGGTGGAAACCATCTCGCCTGCACAGCAGCAATCGCTGTCCTTAAAGTGATGAAGGAAGAGAATCTTATAGAGAATGCAGCAATTGTCGGCCAATACCTTATGGACCAGCTCAAGGGGCATAAGGCTATCAAGGAGCTCAGAGGCAAGGGGCTTATGATAGGAATTGAGCTGAACGAAGGCTTCACAACACTTAGAAACCGCCTGCTGTTTGAGAAACACATCTTTACAGGAGGTGCAGGTGCAAATGTCATACGTCTGCTGCCACCGCTTTGCATCACAAAAGAGATTGCAGACCAGTTCATTACCGCATTTACTGAATTGGAAAACCAATAGGCCGCAAGGCTCCATTAAACCAACGTAAAAGTCAATATGAGAAATTTTATTACAGTAAACGATATAGGAGACATTAAAGAGGCTGTCAGGAAAGCCCAATATGTAAAGGCCAATCCATTTGCAGATTCACACCTTGGCAAAAACAAGACAATGCTGCTCATATTCTTCAATTCGAGCCTTCGTACAAGATTGAGTACACAAAAGGCTGCACTGAATTTAGGTATGAATGTGATTGTGCTTGATGTCAATCAGGGTGCTTGGAAACTTGAAACAGAGAGAGGTGTCATTATGGACAGCGACAAGCCTGAGCATATTCTTGAGGCAATTCCTGTAATGGGTTCTTATTGCGACATTATTGGTGTACGCTCCTTTGCACAGTTCCAGAGCAAGAGTGACGATTATTCGGAGAAGATCCTTAACCAGTTCATCCAACTGTCGGGAAAACCTGTAATAAGCATGGAGGCAGCTACACGTCATCCGCTTCAGAGCTTTGCCGACCTCATTACTATTGAAGAGTACAAAAAAGTGGAGCGACCTAAGGTTGTATTGAGTTGGGCTCCACATCCTAAAGCACTTCCACAGGCTGTTCCCAACTCCTTTGTAGAATGGATGAAAGCAGCAGATTATGAATTGGTTATCACACACCCTGAAGGATATGAGCTTGATCCTTCTTTTACCGCAGGCTGCAAAATAGAGTATGACCAGAAAAGAGCGTTTGAAGGTGCGCATTTCATTTACGGAAAGAACTGGAGCGCATTCAATGACCCTAATTATGGCAAGGTTCTCTCTACTGACAGAAGCTGGACAATTGACTCAGAGAAGATGGCTCTTACAGACAACGGATACTTTATGCACTGTCTTCCTGTAAGGAGAAATATGATTGTAACTGATGAAGTTATTGAAAGTGCCAATTCTCTTGTAATTCCAGAGGCGGCAAACCGGGTGGTTTCAGCACAGACTGTGATTAAGGAGATTTTGCTGGGACTACAGTAGAATTTGCACCAATGCATTTCTTGAAACAAATGAAGCAAAGAGATTATATGAAGAATGTAACCATTATTAAAATAGGCGGAAATATTGTTGACAAACCGGAATCACTACAATACTTTCTAAACAATCTAAACAAGTTTGAAGGACCTAAGGTACTTATTCATGGAGGAGGAGCTATAGCAACCCAGCTCTCTTCAAAACTTGGGTTGGAGGTAAAGATGCACAACGGCAGAAGAATAACAGACGAGGAGACACTTAAACTCGTCACAATGGTTTATGCTGGTTTGATCAACAAACAGATTGTAGCCTCCCTTCAGAAAATTGGATGTAACGCTCTTGGACTTTCAGGTGCCGATGGTGATTCAGTTCCAGCTACCAAACGTCCTGCCAATCCGATTGATTGGGGATTTGTGGGGGATGTTGACCCACACAAAATAAACGCCTCATTGCTTACATCACTCCTTGGCAGGGGAATTACTCCTGTATTTTGCGCCATTACCCATGACGGCAACGGATCGTTGCTCAATACCAATGCAGATACAATGGCATCAAGCATTGCCATAGCATTGTCGGCAGAATACTCTACAAAATTGGTTTACTGCTTTGAAAAGGATGGAGTGCTGGCAGATCCCGATGACAACAATTCAGTAATTCCATTGATCACAAAGAATAGTTATAAACAGCTTCTTGAGGAGAAGAAGGTTGTTGGTGGTATGATTCCCAAACTTGACAATGCCTTTGCTGCCCTTGAAAACGGTGTTGGGGAGGTAGTCATAAAACATGCCGACAATCTGCTGTTGCCAAAAGAGACGGTTCTAAGGTTAGGATAGATGGTTGAAAGTGCTGTAAACATACTTAAGAAGATGATAGCCCTCCCCTCCTGCTCTTTTGAGGAGGAGAGGGTTGCTGATTTTCTGCAACAGTGGCTCATGGAGAAATCTTGCAAACCCGGCTCTTCCGGCTCCGGATTCAAGGTAATACGCCTGAAGAACAATATAGTTGCAATACCTGAAAGCTATGACAGCTCTCTTCCTACACTTATGCTCAATGCCCATATTGATACCGTAAAACCGGCGGAGAGCTATACACTTGACCCATTTGGAGCAACTGAAAAGGATGGTGTCATATATGGTCTTGGCAGTAATGATGATGGTGGTTGCGTTGTTTGCATGATTCATACATTTCTGAACTTTACAGGATGCGTTGGGCATAAGAATGAGAGAGTGGCAAATATTAACCTTATTCTTATATTAAGCGCAGAGGAAGAGAGGTCAGGTGCGGGTGGAATCACATACGCTATGGATGTCATTAATGGGAATGTATGCGACGAGAAGAATACTGCCACAGATTTGCCGGAGGGATTTAAGATAGATTTCGCAATTGTGGGTGAACCGACATCCCTTAAAGTTGCGGTCGCAGAGAGAGGTCTTCTCGTGTTGGATGCAACTGCATACGGAGTAAGCGGTCATGCGGCAAGGGAAGAGGGCGTAAATGCCATATACAAAGCCTTGGAGGATATTGAAATCCTGAGAATTTTCACATTTGACAAGGTCTCACCAATAATGGGAAAAGTCAAACTCACAGTTACGCAAATCAATGCAGGGACTGTTCATAATGTTGTTCCCGACAGATGCAGCTACGTTGTTGACATACGTCCTACCGAACAATATACCAATCCCGAAATAGTAGAGTTACTGCAGGCCTCTGTTGAGAGTGACCTTAAAGCAAGGAATTTAAAGAACAGATCCTCTGCAACACCAGAGAGACACATACTGATGCAGGCTGCAGATGCTTTGGGAATTGAAAAGTTTGTATCTCCTACCACTTCAGACTGGATGAAACTGGAGATACCTGCAATAAAGGTAGGCCCGGGAGATTCATCCAGAAGCCATAAGGCCGATGAATATATAAAGATAAGTGAGATAGAGGCAGGTATTGCCCTTTACATCAGTCTTGTCAAGAAGATAGATGTTATCATGGAAAATTGCAGTTCCATGATGAAGGGCAGCTGTCGGGATAATAATGAAAATTGAAAATTATAGAATATGAGCAAGTTATGGAGTAAAGGGGTGCAGTCTACCCAATTAGTTGATTCATTTACAGTTGGAAATGACAGAATCCTTGATATGAGGTTGGCCAAATTTGATGTTCTTGGTTCCAAAGCACATATCAAGATGTTAAGTAGCATTGGTTTGCTTGAAAAATGTGAAGAGGAGGAGCTTCAGAAGGGGCTTGATGTGATTTTGGGTGAAATAGAGAGGGGTGAATTCAAATTGGGTGATGATGTAGAGGATATACACTCTCAGGTTGAATTCCTCTTGACCAACAGATTGGGTGAAATTGGCAAGAAAATTCACTCCGGAAGATCAAGGAATGACCAGGTCCTTGTTGATTTGAAACTTTTCCTCAGGGAGGAGCTGGAGATTTTCAGGGATGAGATTATTGAACTCTTTGATGTATTGCAGGGATTGAGTGAGAAGTACAAAAACATCCTTCTTCCAGGCTATACTCATGCTCAAATAGCAATGCCGTCATCTTTTGGAATGTGGTTTGGCGCATATGCAGAGGCTTTGGTTGATGATATGCACATGCTCAAAGGGGCCTATAATGTTGTAAACCAGAATCCGCTTGGTTCAGCTGCAGGATATGGAAGCTCATTTCCGCTAAACAGGGATATGACAACTGAACTGTTGGGCTTCAGTGCCATGAACTACAACTCCGTTGCAGCCCAACTAAGCCGTGGAAAGAGCGAAAAGGCTGTAGCAGCAGCCCTTGGCCAACTAGCACTTACCCTCAACAAATTTGCAGCAGACTGTTGCATGTATATGTGCCCTAACTTTGGTTTTATCACATTTCCTGATGAACTCACCACAGGCTCAAGCATAATGCCGCACAAAAAGAATCCAGATGTTTGGGAGATTCTTAGGGGCAACTGCAATAGGATACAGAGCCTTCAGAATGAGATAGCCCTCATGACAACCAATATGGCACACGGATACCACAGAGATTACCAGCTGCTAAAAGATGTCCTTTTCCCAGGGCTTGAAACAATGCACAAATGTCTCTTCATGGCTAAGTATATGCTTGAAAATATCATAGTTAAAGATGGCATAGTAGAGGACAAGAAATATGAGTATATGTTTACAGTAGAGGAGGTAAACAAGAGAGTGCTCGAGGGAATGCCTTTCAGGGAGGCCTATAAGAGTGTTGGAATTGAGGCCAACGAGGGCAAGTTCCACTACTCAGGTTTTGAGGGAGGCACACCTTCAGTTGAAAAGCTTAACCATACCCACAAGGGCAGCATAGGCAATTTATGCAACGATGAAATTGCCCGGAAGATGGAACAGGCCAAGTTCTGATTTGAAAAAGTATGGTTGCCGAGAGGTTCTGTGCGTTAATGAGGTAAAAACTATCTCTTTGAGAGCTCAGACAATCTCCGATGAAGCAGGTACCGTTGTCTTGGTGTAGTTCCAATCTCTGCCATATCTATTATACCATTAGCATCTACAAGTATGGTAACAGGATAGAGTGAAGTAATTTTTCCAAGGGAATCAGCATCCACAAGGTGAATAAAGTTAAAATCCCGGCGTTTTACAATGCCGCGGATTTTTTCTTTTGGGTGGGTCGATACAGAAAAGAAGAGAATTTGCGGAAACTCCTTGCGCCACTCCTCAAGTTCAGGCATCTCAGCAATACATGGGCCACATCTCAGATTCCAGAAATTGAAGAGTGCTACTTTACCCTCAATATCTTTGGAACTCCAGACTCTGCCAGTTGTATCCTTTTCAGAAAACTCAGGCATCATCTCTCCTGCCGACACTCCAATTTCTCCCAATTTCATGCTTGTCCTATAATATTTTAAAGTTGGCAGAAGTGCCAGGATTGAATCTGCATTCCTTACCCTCTCCTTTGGTATTGCAAGTTTTTTACTCCAATCAGATAGGGCATTTCCATTGGCAGTCTCTATAACGGAGATTCTGTTACCGTCGGGTTCTTTAAAATATCCTGCCCGTGAGTTTTCTGGAAGCGGTTCAGGCCTTTCAGTAAAGAAAAGTCCGTCTATAACCATTGATGGTACTACCATCTCCTCCGTCTCATGAGCTTTTGGGTATTTGGTGACAAAATAGATTATTAGCGAAGAGACTATCGCCAAACAGACAAGTATGAGAATAAGCTGAAACCTTTTCATTGCAATTCAATTTAACTGATGCCAAATTAGATAAAAAGTTTAAATTATAAAAGAGGAATCACCCAAACAGGTATAAAAAAAGACCCAAACCTCCGTGGTCTGGGTCCTTAAAACTTGCCAGATGCCATTGGCAAACTGTCAATCATCTATTCTCTCTCCATCAGAATTGTACCATACTGCCTGCAATAGCGTAAATTCTGTATTGACCTTAGTCTTTATCTTGCAGCCGTACTTGCTGCACCACTTACGTTTTACACTTGAGAACAGGCCTCTGTTCAAATATCCATCCAATACTGGATTCACCTCCAGGATGAAGGATTTTATAAATTTCTCCTTTACGTAATATGCCAATTGCCTTTCGAGGGCCTCATCTACAAGGATTGATGATGATATTTCACCCGTACCGTTGCACATTGGGCATTTTTCGTTAACTTTAATTTCTGTAGCCGGTCTTACCCTCTGCCTTGTAATTTGCATAAGGCCGAATTTTGTAAGGGGAAGGACATTATGTTTGGCTCTATCATTTGCCAAAAGGCTCTGCATATGCTTGAACAGTTTGACTTTATTCTCATTGGTTTCCATATCAATAAAGTCAACTATAATGATGCCACCCATATCTCTCAAACGCATTTGTCTGGCAATTTCATCTGCCGCATGCTCATTTACAATATATGAGTTCTCTTCCTGGTCAACACCATTTTTAGCTCTAATTCCACTGTTCACATCCACTACATGAAGTGCCTCGGTGTGTTCTATGACTATATAGGCACCCTGCTTGATTGGCACAACCTTTCCGAACGAGCCCTTAATCTGTTTTGTAACATCAAAGTGGTCAAAAATAGGGACATCCCCTTTGTAAAGCTTGACAATCTTTTCCTGTTCCGGAGCTATTGTAGAGATATAGTCAACAACCTCGTGATATACATTTTCATCGTTGACATGTATATTTGAGAACGAGTCATTCAACAGATCCCTAAGTATTGTTGTTGTTCTGCTGTTCTCTGTAAAGAGCATTTGCGGTGGTTTGCAATGCATCAGTTTTGCGCATCCCTCTTCCCACTTTCTTATAAGCATTTTGAGTTCTGCATCAAGAACTGCCGCCCTCTTTCCCTCTGCCGCTGTCCTTATTATAACTCCGTAATTCTTAGGAAGGATACTGTAGACAAGACGTTCAAGCCTTCTCTTCTCCTCCTTTGATGATATCTTCTGCGAAACATTAACCTTGTCTGCAAATGGAAGCAGCACAATGTTTCTTCCGGCTATTGATATCTCTGCTGTGAGTCTGGAACCCTTTGTAGAAATAGGTTCTTTTACTATTTGAACTATAATGGGTTGCCCCGGCTCAAGCACATCTGCAATCTTACCCTCTTTTTCGAGGATGGGTCCAATTTCAATGTTAGAGTAGAAAGTTCTCAAATCCCTATTGGGATTCATGTGCTTTACAAAAGCATTAAAGGCGCCGAAATTCAATCCGAGATCAAGGTAGTGGATAAAGGCATCCTTGTCATCGCCTATATCAACAAATGCAGCATTCAGAGCCGGCATTACCTTTTTTACCTTACCGAGGTAGACATCTCCAACAGAAAACTGCTTACCGTCATTCTGTTCCTTATTGAGTTCGGCCAACCTGTGATTTTCCAACAGAGCAATGGAAATCTCAGTTGAGTTCACATCAATGATAAGATCTTTCTCCATCTATCTAAAAATAAATAATCTAAAGCAGAATTCCTCTGCTTTAGATTAGATTACATAGACAATAACTACTTACGTTTTTTATGTCTGTTCTTGCGAAGACGTTTTTTACGTTTATGCGTAGCCATTTTATGTCTCTTTCTTTTCTTTCCGCTTGGCATAATTGTATGTGTTTAAAAGTTTGTTTGAATATTATCTGTTTATATACTATTTCACGCCTGCTTTAACTTTGCTCATGAAAACCTTAGCTGGTTTGAATGAAGGTATGTTATGCTCAGGAATAATAAGAGTAGTATTTTTTGAAATGTTTCTTGCAGTCTTTTTAGCACGTTTTTTAACTACAAAGCTACCGAAACCACGAAGATATACATTTTTATTTTTTGCCAAAGAATCCTTAACACTCTCCATAAAAGACTCTACAACGTTCTGCACGGCAATTTTCTCCATACCGGTCGCTTTCGCAACCTCATTAACGATATCTGCTTTAGTCATAATATATTTAAATTAATAAAATTAATGTTGGTTATTTTTTTAAGGGAAGCAAAAGTACGGCATTTTTCTCAATTATCATAATGATTATCAAAAAATTCTCAAAAAAAGTAAAGATTTGCTCTATTAAGATAATATTCATTACATTTGGAGGATGAAAAAAATTGCAGTGAAAATTATATTGCTGGTATCTCTACTGGTTATGGCATTTGTGGGTAAGGCAGATGCAAAGATCTGCATATCAAGAATTTCAATCAGTGGAAACAAGACAACCAAGAACTCTGTAATTCTTAGGGAAATATCTATAAAAACAGGCTCTTATTTATCAATTGAGGGGCTTGAGGAGAAGATAACCGATTCTGAAATCAATCTGCGCAACACCTCTCTGTTCAATGAGGTAACAATCACTTATGAGCCTGATACTCTTTCAGATATGGCAACTTTTTGTCTCTTTGAAGAAGAGATTAAAAAGATGCCACGCCATAACACCGGAGAGCAGATCATTTTTTGCAATTTGAAGGTAAATGTGACTGAAAGATGGTATTATTGGCCTCTTATTGGACTCAAGCTTGAGGACCGCAATCTGAGTTCTTGGCTTAAAGACATGGATTTCAATAAAATAACATTTGACGCCGGTATAAAGATAGATAATGTATGGGGATTGAACCACACGCTTTCGCTGTCGGGACGGTTTGGATATGAAAAGGGTGTCAAATTCTCTTATGAAGACATTTCACTTGATCCAAAAGGCATCAACTCATTCTCAATTGGAGCCTACTCCAAGTTCAACAAGACCATCAATGCAGGATGCGTAGACAACAAGCCTGTATACGTCAAGAGTGATGAGTATCTTGAGAAGAACGCTGGAGGCTACATCACCTATATCTATAGACCGGAAATACGTGTACACCACAGAATTACATTTGACTATAATTACAGGAGAATCAATGACTCCGTGCTTATACTTAAAAAAGACTATTATGGTACTCAAAACCTGAAGAACCATGAGTACTCCCTACAGTACAAGTTCTCTTTTGACCAGAGGGACTACTCATATTTTCCAACCACAGGATACTATATAGGTGTGAATGCAAAAGGCACAACTTCAGACAATTTCAATTTCTGGTATGGCAGGATAATGGCAGACCTGCAGTATTACAAAAAGATAGGAAACAGATGGTTCTGGAAGACTGCCATAAAATTGTCAACATCCTTTAAGAATAGTAATGCATACATATATGACAGGGCTATTGGTTATGATATGGCAAATGTTTGCGGATATGACCTTTATGTTATTGACGGACAGCATTTCTGTACTTTCAACAATAGTTTCAGGTTCCTTCTTCTGCCTCAAAAGACAATCACCCTCAACTTTCTGAGAGCACTGTCTAAATTCTACAAGATACCGTTTACAATCTATATCTCTGCCAGTGCTGACATGGGCTATGTACACAACAGATACCCGGCAGGTACAAACACCCTACAGAACTCCTACCTGCTTGGAGCAGCCATTGGAATTGATATACTTACTTATTACGATATTATTTTCAATATCTCGTACGCATACACAAGAATGAACGAAGGTGGATTCTTCTTTGGATTGAAAACACCTATCTTCTGATTTTTTTGGCATAGAGATTGACTTATCTGTGTATCGGTTAATATTGGTATATTTCCAGTGTTAAACTGACAAATTGACATTAAAAGTAGAGAAGAATGAAGATTCCCAAGATTTTTCTGAATGCCATTGAAGGTGGAGAAGTAAATATTTTACCTGTGATGAATATTGATGGCAGTTCAAATTTAGATGAGATAGATTTGCCGCAGACATTACCTATATTGGCTTTGAGAAATGCCGTGATTTTTCCTGGAACAGTGCTTCCAATTACTGTAAGCAGGGAAAAGTCACTGAAGCTGACCAAAGCCCTTTATAAGTCAACAAAGATAATTGGCACTGTAACACAGATTGACATCAAGACAGAAGATCCGCAGATAAATGATCTGTACAAGGTTGGTACAGCTGCAAAAATTCTGAAGATCATTGAGATGCCCGACGGTGGCATAACCGTGATACTGCAGGGTATAAGGAGATTCCAGCTCAAAGAGATAATTGCGACTGAGCCATATCTGTTGGGCACAGTAGAGTACCTTACAGAGAAACATCCAAGTAAAAATGACTCTGATGTGGAAGCAATAACAGATGCCATCAAAGATGCTTCGCTCTCCATCCTGAAGTTATCACCCCACATGCCTCAGGAGGCAGGTTTTGCCATCAAGAATATTGAAGGTTGTGAGTTCCTCACAAACTTTATTGCCTCAGGGCTTGACACAGAAGATCCGGCAGAGAAGATGGATTTGTTGTCAGAGGGCAATATCAAGAAGCGTGCATACAAACTACTTGAAGTCCTAAACAGACAGATCAGTATCCTTAAAATAAAGGATGATATACAGCAGAAGGTAAAGAGTGAGATTGACCAGCAGCAGCGTGAGTACTACCTCAACAACCAGCTTAAAACAATTCAGGAAGAGCTTGGAATGAGCGGCAACAATGAGGATCTCATTGAACTGAAAAAGAGAGCTGCCAATAAGAAATGGCCAAAAGAGGCTGCAAAAGCCTTTGAGAAGGAGATTCAGCGTGTTGAACGCAGCAACCCGAACTCTCCGGAGTACAGCATACAACTTAATTACCTTGACTTTCTGGTAGATCTTCCATGGGACACAATCTCAAAGGATAATCTGGATCTTAAACATGCCCAGAAGATTCTGGACAAAGATCATTTTGGACTTGAGAGCGTAAAAGAGAGAATAATTGAATATCTTGCAGTGCTCAAACTCCGAGGCGACATGAAGTCTCCGATAATATGTCTTTACGGTCCTCCGGGCGTAGGAAAGACATCATTGGGCAAATCCATCGCAAAAGCTCTTGGCAGAAGCTATGGCAGAATATCATTGGGTGGTCTCCATGATGAATCGGAGATCAGAGGACATAGAAAGACCTACATAGGTGCCATGCCTGGCAGAATTATTGACACAATCAAAAAGTGCGGAAATTCCAATCCCGTGATTGTGCTTGATGAGATTGACAAGGTAAGTAGCAGCTTCAAAGGCGACCCTGCGTCTGCTCTTTTAGAGGTGCTTGATCCTGAGCAAAATACAGCTTTCCATGACAACTACCTCGATGTTGACTATGACCTTTCAAAGGTGCTTTTCATAACAACTGCAAATAACATAAGCACAATCCATCCGGCACTGAAAGACAGAATGGAGATGATTCCGGTAAGCGGTTATCTTGCTGAGGAGAAGTATCATATTGCAAAAGATTATCTTATCCCCAAACAGCTTGAACTTCATGGTCTTAAAGCTGGACAGATGAAGATAAACAAGGCTGCCATCGATACCATTATAAATGAATACACCCGTGAATCAGGAGTCAGGACACTTGACAAGCAGATAGCAAAAATTGCTCGCACGACTGCCAAAAGGATTGCAATGGAAGAGGAGCTTCCTGCAACAATTACCCCTAAGGAGGCCAAAGAGATACTTGGTCTGCCAACAAATATGCATGACATCCAGAAGGGTAACGAAGCTCCAGGAGTTGTTACCGGTCTTGCGTGGACTGAAATGGGCGGTGAGATTCTCTTTGTAGAGTGCAGTTTGAGCGAGGGAAAAGGTGCTCTTACCACCACAGGAAACCTTGGTGATGTAATGAAAGAGTCTGCTATGATTGCGTACCAATATATAAAATCCCACGCAGAGTTGCTTGGTATTGATCCTGAGGAGTTCCAGAAAAAGGATGTGCATATACATGTTCCTGAGGGTGCAATTCCAAAAGATGGCCCGAGTGCTGGTATAACAATGGTGAGCGCAATGGCAAGTGCATTCAAGAACAAGATGGTAAAATCGGCTCTTGCCATGACTGGCGAGATGACGCTAAGGGGTAAAGTGCTCCCAGTTGGTGGTATAAAGGAGAAGATTCTTGCAGCCAAACGTGCCGGCATCAAAACCATTGTGCTGTCGGGAGAAAATGAAAAAGATATAAAAGATATAAAGGATATTTATATCAAAGGTCTGTCATTCAAATATGTAAACACAATGGCAGATGTACTTGACTACATTTTTTAACATACAGAAATGGATGTAAAAATTGAACAGGAGTGGAAACAGGTACTCAAAGGAGAATTTGAAAAGGAGTATTTTTCCAAAATTGTGAATTTCCTGCATAAAGAAAAGGGAGATGGCCGGACAATTTATCCGCCAGGCTCCCTTATTTTCAATGCCTTCAGGCTTACACCATTCAGCAAAGTGAAAGTGGTGATTTTGGGACAGGATCCATACCATGGTCCCGGTCAGGCTCATGGCCTCTCTTTTTCAGTACCCGACGGAGTCACCCCTCCCCCATCACTAAAAAACATCTACAAAGAGATAGAGTCTGATTTAGGAATAACCATAAAAAAGAACGGAAATCTTGAAGCATGGGCCAATCAGGGAGTATTTCTGCTCAATGCGGTACTTACTGTGAGGGCAGCACAGGCTGCATCACATAGCAATATCGGATGGAATCTCTTTACAGACAGCGTAATAAAGGCAATTTCAGATCAAAAAGAGGGAGTTGTATTTATGCTGTGGGGAAACTTTGCAAGGAGCAAAAGGGATCTTATAGACCACAACCGGCATCTGGTGCTTGAGGCGGCCCATCCGTCACCACTGGCAAGGGGGGCCTTTTTCGGTTGCCGACACTTCTCCAAATGCAACGAATATCTCATTTCCAGAAGCTTACAGCCAATTGACTGGAGTTTATAAATTCAACAACATTATAATAATGAAAAAATTACTTTTATTTGCAGTCGCTCTATTTGGCACATTTGCCTTTACACAATGTGCAAACAATACAAAAAATAGCGGAGCAATCGATACAACAGAAGTTATGGAGCAGATTACATTGGGAACCAGGTGGAATCTTATATCAATAACCATTGACTCTACAGAGGTTCCGGCACCAGAGGCAGAACAAAATGGAGAACCTGTGTTCATCACTTTTGCCGACAGCACCCAATTTAACGGCTTTGCCGGATGCAACTACTATTTTGGAGTCTACAACATGAATGATGACTGCACTCTTGAGTTGATTCCTCAAGGTTCAACCAGAATGAGTGGCAAGAATCTCCACATTGAGAATGCCTTTCTTCCTTCACTTGAGAAAGTAAAGTCATACACTCTTAAAGACAGTGTTCTTACATTCAAGGACAGCAACGGAAATAATCTTATGGTCTTTGGCCAGAAATAATAAAACTATGCGTACAGCCATTTTTCCGGGATCTTTTGATCCCTTTACAGTAGGACACTATGATGTTCTTGAGCAAGCATTGAAACTCTTTGATAAAGTGATTGTTGCGGTAGGATACAATGCATCCAAGAAGGGAGGGTTCTTTGATCCCGACACCAGAGTTGAGATAATAAAGGAGGCTACTGCCCATCTTGAGAATGTGGAGGTATGCACCTACACCGGCCTGACAATCAAATTATGCCAGAAACTTGGTGTGAATTATATAATAAGAGGATTAAGGACCACAACAGATTTTGAACTTGAGAGTGTCATCTCACAAGCTAACAAAAAGATGGATCCGAACATCAACTCAGTATTCATTCCGGCAAGCCAGGAGTACTCATTTGTCTCATCAACAGTGGTAAGGGATGTTCTGATTCATGGTGGAGATGCATCGCTATTTATCCCGAATGGAGTGGATATCAATAAATACAAGAAGATCTGACATGACACTGAAACAGTTGTGGGCGACATTGGTTTTAGTATTCATCTGTACTCTTGGATACGCCAGGGATGGATACAGAATTACCGTCAAAAAGGAACAATCAGCGGGAGTTGCTACGACTGGAACCGAGGCCGTGGCGGATACCGCTGTGCTCTTTCTTAACAGCTGGGAGAAAAAGATTTCAGTTGGCTCAGCTGTAGCGGACAGAAAGGGCATTTACAGGTTTTCTGGCAAAAGTAACCTTACCCCCGGAGAATATACCATTCAGTATGGTTCAAAAGATGTTGAATTTCTGGTTTCACAGGAGGGATACTTCAAAGAGCATATAGTGATTGGCAACAATGGATGCAAACAGACCAAAGGCACGCATGAAAATGCCCTTTTTATTGAATTCCAGAATATTGTAAACTACCAATGGAATAAGATTGGAGATGCAGCCAAAGTTACAGGAATGGTAGATTCGATTTGTGCCGAGGCGGTGGAATCACTACCGGGTTCCTTGTTTGTCAGGATGATGGAGGGATACTCCAACAAACCGGATTACGGCTCAATCTTTTCTGATCCCCGAATATTGTCAACCCGTTTTGGACAGATTTTCATCATCCAATACTTCAAATCAATAGAATATAACCACACAGACTCCGTTACAGCAGGAGTTGAACGGTTACTGGACATTTCGTGCGAAGAGGCAAAACCATATATTGCTGCAGAAGCATTCAAATACTTCAGCAAACCTGCGGTAATGGGTCAGGAGAGTGTTGCATACCACATTGCACAAGAGTACTTCAACAATGGAAAACTTAATGTGCCATATAGCGGTCTTGACTTTGAAATGAAGACTTTTACAATGCTTAACGGCAAATCTCTTGTAGGAATGGAGGCTCAGGAGCTGATTATGCAAGACACTTGCGGAATAGAGGTCTCACTAAAGGAGCTCATAGCACAGGGTGAGTATACAATTCTCTACTTCTATACCGATGACTGTATTACATGCCGCATTGAGACTCCAAAACTTGTGGAGTTTGTAAATGGCTACAACCAAGGTGTAATAAACGTTTATGCCGTTTACACACAAGATTACATTGAACGTTGGAAATCATACATAAACGAAAAATTCAACATTTACAATCCGTTTGTAAACTGGCTAAATGTAGCAGACCCGCAGTTTGAAAGCGGTTTTCATCTCCTCTACAATGTAATATCAACACCTCAGATATACCTTATAGACAATCAGGGAACAATTATAGGACGCGATTTGAGCGTTAATGCTCTTAAAGAACTCATATCCAAGCTCAAACAGAATCAGGATGACCTGCATCTATTTTTCAAAAACATTTTCGGTCAGAAAAGTACTGCCGATGAAATATCTGCCACAATTGAAAAATTTGCGGCAAACAGTGCCACAAGCCCTGAACTCTTCAAAGAGATAGTCTCAGAACTGTATAATTTCTTGAAGTATTCCGACAATTATCTGCATATTGAGGGAGCCATTCATTTGGCCAGAAAGCATATACTTTCTAAAGGGGAGCTATGGAGTAAAGCATATCTGGAGAGGATTGCAGATGATTTATGCAGACTTTCAATGAACTTGCCCGGAAATATTGCTGCGGAGATCACATTTGAAGATTCCCAGAGAAGGCAGTACTCTTTGGATTCATTCAAAAAGAGCTATAAGGCCATCTGTTTCTTCAATTCAGGATGCAACTCATGTCTGCCTGACACAGAAGAACTTGATGCTATACAAAAAGAGTTCTCCGGGAAAGAAATTGAATTCATATCTGCAGATATATGCAAAAATAGGGAAGTTTGGAGCAAATTTATTACCGATAATCATTTTGAATGGGTAAATTTGTGGGTTGGAAATGAAGATATGCACAGCAAATATTATCTGGGCAATCTTCCTGTCATATATCTTCTTGACAGCGACAACAGGGTAATTGCAAGAAATCTCACCCCGGAGTCATTCAGGAAGATCGTTGCAGATTTATAATGATGCCTTAAATTTTACAGCTATGTTACACGGCAAATACAAAATATTCTATGAAAAGATATGTACTCTTGTACCCAAACAGAGATTGTTGCATGATGCACTAAGCACTCTGGCATTTGGTACAGATGCATCATTTTACAGACTCGTACCAAAAATTGTGATAAGAGCCAATAACCAGAAAGAGATAGAGTTCATAATGAAAACAGCCTGGGAGATGGACATTCCGGTAACTTTCAGGGCTGCAGGAACGTCACTAAGCGGACAGGCTCTGTCTGATTCGGTACTTGTAATTGCGACACACGGCTTCAAAGAGCATGAAATTCTTGACAATGGACTGAAGATAAGGCTTCAGCCCGGCATCAGAGGTGGTCATGCAAACAGATTCCTTGTTCCATACGGCAGGAAAATCGGTCCTGACCCTGCTTCAATAGACTCTGCCATGATTGGAGGTATTGCAGCCAACAATGCAAGTGGTATGTGCTGCGGTACAAGTGAAAACTCATACAAGACAATTGCAGATATAAAAGTGATCCTTGCAGACGGAACTGTTCTTGATACTGCCAGTGAAGAGTCAAGGGAGAGTTTTAAGAATACACATAAAAACCTTCTTGACAAACTGGAGGAGATTTCCAAAAGGATTTCGGCAGACCCACAGCTTAAAGCGAGGATTGAAAAAAAATATAAAATCAAGAATACCACAGGATATAGTCTGAATGCATTTGTAGACTATTCTGAGGGATTTGATATTCTCAAACACATTATAATTGGCTCTGAGGGCACTCTTGCATTCATTGCGGATGTAACCTACAATACTGTTGTGGACAACAGGAACAAGGCTCTCGCCCTTGCTGTGTATCCGACCATCAGGGCAGCATGCGAAGCAGTACAGATCCTTAAACAACAACCTGTTTCTGCCGTAGAGCTTATAGACAGAGCCAGTATAAGATCGGTAGAAAATGCCCCTGGTGTTCCTGAGTTTTTGAAGAGTGTATCTGAAGATGCCTGTGGTCTGCTTATTGAGGCCAATGCAGAGGATCAGGAGAAACTTGACCAAAAAATCGCCACAATTACTGCCAACATTGCATCTATTGCCACCGAGTTGCCTTTTGCATTTACAAAAGATGCCAAGGAACAGGCCACATTGTGGAAGATCAGGAAAGAGTGTCTTCCTACCGTTGCCGGTATGAGGAAAACAGGTACTACAGCAATCATTGAAGATGTATGCTTCCCGGTACCACAGCTTGCAGATGCCACTATGGATCTGCGCAGAATTTTCCATGAGAACGGATATGATGATGCAGTAATCTTTGGCCATGCACTCGCCGGTAACCTCCACTTCATGTTCAACCAGGATTTCTCTACAGAGGCTGAGATAGAACGCTACAAAAAATTCATGGATGACGTTGCCAACATGGTTGTGTCAAAATATGACGGTTCTCTCAAGGCTGAACATGGCACCGGCCGCAATATGGCTCCATTTGTAGAACTTGAATGGGGTCAGCAGGCCTATGAACTTATGAAGGAGGTAAAACACCTGTTTGATCCTAAAGAGATTCTTAATCCTGGAGTAATAATCAATCCAAACAAGAATGCCCATATTGAAAATCTCAAGCCATGTCCGTCTACCAATGATATAGTTGACAAATGTATGGAGTGCGGCTTCTGTGAGGGAACATGCGTTGCTGAGGGTCTTACACTGTCACCAAGGCAGAGGGTTGCTTCTTTCAGGGAGATGGAGAGATTGCGCAAAAGCGGAGAGGCTCCTCATATTGCAGCCGAGATGCAGAAGCAATACAGTTACTGGGGAGAAGAGACATGTGCTACAGACAGCCTTTGTGCCATGAAATGCCCTGTCAAAGTTGATACCGGAAAACTTATCAAGACAATCAGACACGCAAACCACTCGCCAAAAGCTGAAGCAAATGCTGTAAAACTTGCCAAAAATATGGACAAGGTTACATCTGGAATGAGAGCGGGACTTAACCTTGCGTATGGGGTCAGACTTCTGTTTGGCAAGCAGTTGTTTGGAGCTATGGCCAGAGGAGCAAGAGCGGTGAGTTGCAACATGATACCGCTTTGGAATGAATATTTCCCTAAGGGAGCACATAAGATAAAGGTTTCTGAAACAAATATTTCTGATTCAAATAAACCGAAGGTGGTCTATTTCCCTTCATGTATAACCAGAAGTATGGGTGTAACAAAAAGCTACTCCAAGGAGCTTGAAATTACCCGTCAGACAGAAAAACTGCTCAAGAAGGCAGGTTATGAGATTATATATCCCGATAATCTGAACAAGTTGTGCTGCGGCATGGCATTCTCAAGCAAAGGCTATGTAGAGGCAGGCAAAAAAGCTTCAGACCAGCTTGAAGCAGCACTTATGAAGACATCAAACGGCGGTGAATATCCGATATTGTGCGATATGTCACCATGCCTCTACACAATGCGTTCAAACATGGATGGTGGTCCATTGAAACTGTATGATCCGTCGGCTTTCATAATGGAGCATCTAATAAAGAGATTGAAGATTACTCCTACTGACGAGAAGATTGCAGTATTTGCCGTATGCTCGACAAAGAAGATGGGAACAGACAATATGCTGTATGATGTCGCAAAATTGTGCTCGAACAATGTGGTTGTAATAGAGAGCAACTGCTGTGGATTTGCCGGCGACAGAGGCTTTACATTACCACAGCTGAACAGTCACGGATTAAGGGCACTGAAAGAGCAGACAAGCGGTTTGGCAGACGGCACAGGAAAGCCATGCACAAGTGGCTACTCAAGCAGCAGAACCTGCGAGATAGGATTGTCTAAACATAGTGGAATAACATTCAAATCAATATTGTACCTTTTGGACAAGGTTAGTGAACCTATTGGACAATAGCATCTGTACAAGAAGAGTTTTGGACCACTTTTATATTTTTCAAAACTCAAGCTTTATTCCGGGAACAGGCTACATTTGCAGCCTGTTCCTTTTTTTTATTAATGATACGGAAAATACGGGTTATGGAAAAATATAACATTATAAATGAGGATGTATATGCATCTGACAATATCGATGACTTGGGCAAAATATTCTCAGGAAAAGACAAAAATACACCAATGGCCATCTTTATGTGTTCGGAAGGTGAGATCAGTTTTATCATTAATGGCAAAGAGAATATAATTGGAAGAAGACAAATTCTGATACTTGGTCCACACACGGTTATAGAGAAATTCAGCAAAAGTGAAGATTTCAAGGGAATAGGTCTCTTTATAAGTGAACGTACCCTGTTTGACAATATTGACAATATTATTTGGGAAAATGCATTTACCATTGGGCAGCATCCGGTAATAACTGTAAATGAGAATACAGAAAGACTTTACAAATATTACGGCAAACTCTTCCAGCTGAGGTTGGCACTCAATGACAGAATGTACAGAAATGAAGTAATCTCATCACTTCTCAAGGCCATGATTCTTGAACTGATGCATGAAATCAAAAGCATTGACAAGCACATTGAGACCCCAGGCAAATCACTCATCCGCCAAGGAGACATACTCTTCAAGAGATTCATTACACTGCTCGCCAAAACTGAAATAAAACCGCGTATGGTCTCATGGTATGCTCAAGAGCTGTGCGTCACTCCCAAATATCTCTCAACCACATGCAAGAATGTGAGCGGCAAAAGCGCAAATAGTTGGATCAACGAATTCGTAGTTAGAGATATACACAGACTCCTCAAATACTCTGACAAATCCATCAAGGAGATTTGTGACTATCTGGAATTCCCGAACCTCTCATTCTTCGGCAAGTATGTGAAAGCGCACCTTGGCTACTCTCCAAAAGAGTACAGGAAAAGGATAAAGACTATGATATAGCCCCTCTCCTACCCAAAGTTCTGGCCAGGGACATCAAAACAAGCAACACAAAAAGGAATTGGGCAACACGTCCTATGATGTCCCCGTGCCTTACAAAAATTGTAAGTTCATTATTCAATGGCAATGATTCGGTAAGGCTGGCCGGTTTCCACCACTCAGTTGAGGCAATTACCTCACCACGCTGGTTTATGAAGGCCGAAATTCCGGTATTTGCACTTCTTGCTATTGACCGGCGGGTCTCAATTGCCCTCAGACTTGCATAAGAGAGGTGCTGACGGTAACCCGGAGTATCTCCCCACCATCCGTCATTGGTTATTATGCTCATTACTTGCGCCCCATTAAGGACATACTCCCTATAGTAATCTCCATAAACAGACTCATAGCAGATAGCTGTTCCAACCTTGACACTGTCAGGAGCAACAAAAATCTCCCTCTCCGGCTGGGTTGCAAAACTTCCCATTGAACCTCCGAGATCAATCTCAAACCTGCTCATCAGATTAAAGAGTTTTTTATATGGAATCGTCTCAACTAGCACAACAAGTTTTGACTTGGTATAGAATTCATACTCACCATCCGAACTTAGGAAAATTGCACTGTTTGCCCTGTCGTACCACAAATTGCCACTCTTAAGGTAACGGGCAGTTGGAGTTGGTGGCATAGGTTTGCCATTGGTATCTGAATAGGGATGATTGTAGTGGAACTTGTCTGTAACAGCACCGATGATCATATTGAGGTTCCTGTCTGGTATTGAATTCTGCTCATCTATGAATGACCTGAAGGTATTGAAGGAGCGGTTCTGACTTGGCATATTTTCTACAATAAGTGGAGACCTTGAAATAAATGTCTCGGGTGCAACCAGGAATTGAGATGGAGTCGGAGAGCCTTCAGCAATAGCCCCGCCATTCTCTACCTTCTCCCGACAGCTCTCCTGCAAAGCATTCTTTGCAAGGCCGATAAGCAGATTGTTCTGCTGTAATTGCGTCATGCCTGAGAACTTGTCGGTATAAGGGTCAATATTGGGTTGCAGTACGGTAAACTGTCGGGAGCCAGAGCCTGATGAGGGTTCAAAATAGGGTTGGCTGTATGTGTAGAAGATTATATGTGAAACAATGATAGGAAGCAACGCTACACATACGGCAGATATTGAAGAGAGCATCATTCTCCCACCCTTTATTTTGCCGATCACTATTCTGAAAATGAGAGCATTTGTCAGCAATACCCACAATGATCCTCCCAAAGTTCCGGTATATTCATACCATTGGATGGATTTAATTGATGTGGCAAAGCCATTTCCAAGCACAAGCCATGGCCATGACACCTCCCAATTGAAATATGCATGCTCCCATGCAATCCACGCAACAATGAAAAAGAGATATGGAAGGAAGCCTGATGCAAGACCTTTGACCCATCTGAAGAGTCTGAAAATTACAGCCATCTGCAAGGCATTGAGCACCACTGCCGCTATCATTCCCGGCAAGGTAGCATTATAGATCCAATATGTTGTGCAGAGATTCCAAATAAGGAAACAGACATAATAGTATATCCAGAAATGTCTCTTTTGAGACTCTGCGGCAATATATTCAGCTGCAAAAAGAGGTATGAATGCAAAGAGCATTACAAGTCCGGTATGAGGCACAAGAAATGGTATGGACAGCATCAATGCCGATGAAATAACCAGTATCCATAACATCAAATTTCTTTTAAACTGGCCTTTTGCGGAACTTTTTAAGGCAGCTGGTTGTTCTTTTTTTACTTTTGCAGACATTATATAATATTTTGAAAAACGTCTATTTTTACTACATTTGTGATTTTGTACAAATATAGGAAATTTCTCAAAAAGAGTTATGCTGACAACGCTTCTGAAAGGGTTTATTGTAGGTTTAGGTGCTTCAATTCCATTGGGCCCTTTAGGCGTGTTATGCGTTCAGAAGACTTTGAGCAAGGGAAGGAATTCAGGACTCTTTACAGGGCTTGGTGCCTCTGTTTCTGACACATTCTACGCAGGTCTCGCCCTTTTGGGATTGGCATTTGTTGAAAACATCATAAATGAGAACAGGGCCATTGTAATGCTGGTTGGAGGTATAATCATTGCCCTTATAGGACTCAAGGTATACCGTACAAACCCCATCAAGCAGATACGGCAGAAGAGTTCCCACAAAAGGCATCTTGAAGATTTTGTTGAGGCTCTTGTAATGACCATTACAAATCCTGGAGCCCTCTTCCTTATTCTTGGATTGTTTGCTGCAGTTGGAATAAATTCCTATGATTCTGACAGTGCAGGAAGCGTATCCATAATTACCACACTCTGGGGAGTGTTCCTTGGCACAGTGACATGGTGGTTTACACTTACCACAACAATCAATGTATTCAGAAAAAAATTCAGGCTCAAACAGCTGATTATGATAAACCGTATCGCAGGTGTGATAATCATGGCCCTTGGCGTCATCTCCACATTTGACGGTCTTATAAAACTTATCCTCCAACTGAAAAAATAGGGCATCACTGCCCTAAATATTGTAGAGGCCGCAACCATGAGCCCCTATATGAGTCATGTCATGCGACCTATTTGCCTATTGAATAGTAACGGAACCCCAGTTCTGTCATCTCTGACTGGGTATAAATGTTTCTGCCGTCAACAACAACATCGCCTCTCATACCCTCCTTAATCCTCTTCCAGTTAGGCAATCTGAACTGCTTCCACTCTGTTACAAGAGCAATGGCATCGGCCCCTTGAGATGCATCATATATATTCTGCGCATAATAAATTGTATCTCCCAGATAGTGCTTTTTAGCCTCTTCAACAGCAATTGGATCAAAAGCCCTTACAGTTGCCCCTGCCTCAAGCAGAGCTTTTATGACAACGACCGATGGTGCCTCACGCATATCATCAGTCTCAGGTTTGAATGAAAGTCCCCATACAGCTATTGTCTTGCCCTCCAAATTGCCGTCAAAAGCCTTATTCAGTTTCTCAAAGAGAACCCTTTTCTGTGAATTGTTGACGCTTTCAACAGCACTTATAACCTCCATTTTTATACCATTCTCCTCACCGGTTCTTATCAGAGCCTTTACATCCTTAGGGAAACATGAGCCGCCGTAGCCGCATCCCGGATAGAGGAATTTGCTGCCTATTCTTGTATCAGAAGCAATTCCTGCTCTAACCTTATCAATATTGGCACCTGTAGCCTCACAAAGACGGGCCATCTCATTCATAAAGCTGATACGTGTTGCCAACATTGCATTGGCTGCATATTTTGTCATCTCTGCAGAGAGAATATCCATTATAATAACTCTGTAGTTATTGAGCTGGAAAGGACGGTAAATGCGCTCCATAAGCTCTTTTGCACGCTCAGAGTCAACACCAACGACCACTCTGTCGGGACTCATGAAATCTTTTATGGCAGAACCCTCCTTAAGAAATTCAGGATTTGAAGCCACATCAAAAGGAATATCTGCACCTCTCTTTGCAAGCTCCTCCTCAACAGTTTTCCTTACCTTATTGGCTGTTCCAATTGGAACTGTACTTTTTGTAACCAGAAGAGTATACTTTTTGATGGTGCGCCCAAATGTACGGGCTACCTCAAGAACATATTTCAGATCTGCACTGCCATCCTCACCGGGAGGGGTTCCTACAGCAATGAATACAGCCTCACAATCATCTATACAACTTTCAAGCGATGTGCTGAAATGAAGACGTCCGTCTGATCTGTTCTTATGGACTATTGCATCAAGCCCAGGTTCGTATATTGGAATGATTCCATTTCTTAGACTATTTATCTTGCTCTCATTGACATCGACACATGTTACATTCATTCCCATCTCCGAAAAGCATGAACCTGAAACCAAACCTACGTATCCTGTACCAACTATTGCTATATTCATATCACGAAATAATATTTTTGCAAAAATAAGCAAATTTTGAAATACGGCACGGTACAAAGAGTGACAAAAAATGTTATTTTTACAGAAGTTTTAACATTTATACAGCTATGTCTATTTTAGGAAACATCATCTGGTTTATCTTTGGCGGATTCATTATGGGCGCCCTTTACATTATTGCAGGCCTGCTCTTCTGTATAACAATAATTGGAATACCGTTTGGTATTCAGCTTATGAAAATAGGTCTGCTCTCAATGATGCCCTTTGGCAGCAAGGTTGTGCTCGGCGAGGGCGAAATGGGTTGTCTAAGCCTGGTGCTCAATATAATATGGATTCTCTGCGGAGGTATTGAACTTGCCATAATGCACCTGATAATTGGAGCAATATTCTGTATAACAATCATCGGCATTCCTTTTGGCATGCAGCACTTCAAACTTGCAAAACTTGCAGTACTGCCATTCGGACAACTTGCCACAACAAAGGATTAATAATTGGCCACAATCTCTTCCACCCACTGAAAAGATGTGGCTGTTGCAAGGAGAGGAAAAAGGGTGTCCCGATGGCAATTGAATAAATAATCAGAAATAATAATGGAAAAGTGGTGATCTTTTCACTATCTTTGCGCGTTACTTTTTGGGGATGTTTTGGTTTTGACATCAGATTAACTGGAAAGTAAGCATGCCGGGCGTTGTGGGTATGGCCCGTAAATCCCAACTCTCAAGCCTATAACTGGCAACAATTCTTATGCACTTGCTGCGTAGTCAACCAAGTTGATACGCTTAATCCGCCCGGCCAAGGCTGCCGGGCCGACAAGTATCCCGCCTGTGCTTTAAGCCGGCTATGAACAGGCATACGGGGTATCATCCAAGCCGGATGCTGGCGTAGACTCCTCTAACGCGCCTTAAGACTCAGAGGATAAGTTTCAGGTAGCCCGTCTGCCGGCAGCCTGTTCCCGACAACCAAAGGCAGAATAAGCATGTAGAAAGCTTTTTGGTGGTTTGCTTGGACGGCGGTTCGAGTCCGCCCATCTCCACGAAACAAATAGCTGGCAGGTTTGCCGGCTATTTGTATTTCGTGGAGAAAGTTTCACCCCCTGCACCCCCTCAAGGGGGATCTGCGGTGCCCTCGTGGGCACCGGTCGCCTACGGCGACTTGTTAAAAGCGGGATTTGTTTTTACTGGCTCTCGCCAGACCAGCCGCTCCCGCCCTTGCCGTCTTTGTAAGCAAAGACACGGGCTCCGCGGGACGTCTGATGACGTCTTTTAGCCGGCAGATTTGCCGGCTATTTATGTTTCGTGGAGTCAATTACATCAGGAACTCCATCAATTCGCTTGGTGTAATGCATTCAAACCTGGCATCCGGATATGCAGCTTTGAACTGCGACGGTGCTCCCACTCGTTTACCTGCCTTTCTCTTTACTTCAAAGCCGGTCATTACACCATCCTCAATCTCAATCAGGTCAACTTCTTTCTTTTGCTGGGTTCTCCAGAAATAGTGCTGTACAAATGTCCGTCCAGCATATTCATTTCTTTTCAGACGCTCTGCAACCACAAAGTTTTCCCACATATGTCCGAGTTCTTCTGGAGATCTGAGGGATACGGGAGCCATATTCCCGATCACTCCATTGCGGATTCCCATATCCCAAAAGTAGAGTTTACGAGCAAATTTGAGTTCGTTTCGCTGGTTCTTCGCGTATGACGGGAGCGTGAAGATAATGTAACTCTTCTCCAGAATCTCGATGTAGCGTTCTACAGTCTTGGCATCAATGCCGACAAGGCCTGCAAGTTCATTGGCTGATACTGTTGAACCTATTTGAAAAGCAAGAGCCTGCACCAGTTTGACGAGTTTGTCCGGCTTGGCGATATTGTTTTCCTCCATGACATCTTTGTAGAGGTAACTATCAATAAGTTCTTTGAGGACTTCCTTTTCATCACCAGGAGATGTCACCACTTCAGGATAGTAGCCATAGATAAGTCGATGGTCAATCATACGGGACTCTTCAAGCGCACTGGTTTCATCTGCCATCTCCCTGAACGAGAAAGGATAAAGTCTGAATTCACGCTTCCTCCCTGTCAAGGATTCATTTACGGCCTCCGCTAATTTGAAAGCCGAGCTGCCGGTTACAATGATTTTTACATCTTTGAATTTCTCGGCTGCGATTTTGAGCATATTGCCGACATTCTCGATCTTCTGAGCCTCGTCAACAAAGAGAAAGTTCTTGTTTCCGATGAGGACCTTCATCTTGGCTTCATCAATATTTACAAACATGGTCTGCACGTCGGTGTTGTCACCGTTGATTTCAAGAACTTTTGCATCCTTCGGAATTATGGCATCTGCAAGAGTTGATTTTCCGACTTGGCGTGGCCCCATTATGGTCACTGCCTTTCTCTTTGCGAGGGCATTTTTTATCCTCTCCTCTATTGCTCTTGTAATCATAGCATCATTATTTTATTCTATGCAAATATATATAAATTCCACAAATCTTAAAATATTTACGGAATCAACTCCTTAAATATTATAATTTTTGCGGAATTATATTAAAGCATGTCTCCTGACGGCTGAAGCATTGACCTGGCTGTTTATTTTGGTTGCATTATTTCTTGGCCCAAGTATTGGTCAATATGACTGATAAAATTGATAAAGGTGGAACAATTGCTATCAGGATAATAAAATTATCAGCAAACATCAGCATAATAGGAGACAAAATCAACAACATTCCTCCTATGCAGATACGGACTCTTTTTATGTTATATTTCTCTTTCTCCTCTTCAGTTGATGTGTTATATCCAGCAATTAAGTTATCACCTTTGCCCGATAAGATAATAACAGATAAAACGAGAACTATTAGTGAGATTATCAGTAGTAATATAAATTGTGCAGTCATACACAAAGATAGTGATTATTTGATTAGATTGGTCTTAGCATAGATATGACACTGTCTGCTAACCAGCAGTATACAAAGTCCAGCAAAGACGTTTATGTGCGCAAAGCGCTCTGAACACAAGGTGGAGTCTTAAACTGATTTGACGGAGTAAAAATGCGGAGCAGAACGGAGGACTTGTGCCCCATTCATAGGGCAAAAGTATGCGGTGGCCGCATTTTTATGCAGGAGAACAGGTTAAGTCTCCACGCCAACATTATGTGCATACCGGGTGGCATTCCTCCGAAATGTCAGTAAGCTTGTGGCGCAAACAGAGTATTCAATGTGCAAGGCTACTCCACACCGAAGGTGCTATAAAAAAGAAGAGGTGTGTTTACAACCTGCCTGCAGATTGAAAACACACTTCTGATTCCTCTCTGCCCATTAAGGGCAAGTCTTCTGACTGCTATGCCGGCTGAAGTCTTGACCGGGCGCATTATTTAATAAGATTTTTAATATTCGACATTACATTCCCAAGCTGCCATCAAGAGCGATGACGGCTCTTCATTTTTTATGTTTCACACACTACACATCTGCGGTGCCCACGTGGGCACCAGTCGCCTGTGGCCAGCTAGAACCGGAACGCCAATCCTCCGCTGAAAGTAAAAAACCATCTCAGAGGCCTATCTTTGCTTGAGAGTAACCCTACAGAATCATCTCCCTTTTCAGTATGATACCTGTAATTATTTGTAATATTGTAATGAAATGCCGGCATAAGCCTAAGGTCAAAACGCCAGATACGAAAATTGATATTCACTCCAGCATCAATGGATAAGGCAAATCCATACAGTTTCTCTGTCCATCTTCTTTCCCAATGACTCAATCCATATCCATATCGCGACACACTTGGAGAGCTGCTTCCTCCTGAAACATATCCTGGAGACAATCCGGCAGAAAACTCAATTCTGTCAAACATATTCATCAAAAAAGCAGTAAATCCGTATTTCAATCCCTCATCCCCACTCCCGGCCGCAGAATTGAATGCCCCAATTGTAGCAGACCGCACTTTACTGGAGAAGGAACGGGAGCCCATCCTATAAGTGAACGCCAAAGGAATACCAAAATAATTGCTCACATCAGCAACCGACGGCGAATAATTGAAACCGACCCTGTAACCTATACCATTCGAATGACAATGCCCATAATGGAGCCCCACAACCATATCACTTTCAACACCTTTATACATGGGGACATTTACACCAACTGATGCAAAAATCTCATCATTTTCCTTAATTTTTTGAGCATACAAAGGAAAACAAGAGGCTATTACTAATATTCCCGACAGAACTATAATAAAACGTTTCATAAGTAAAGTTTTACAAAAAAACATTTCAAATTTAAGGCCATATTTATTACTCTTTCTTTTAGGCGCAATTATTGGCCAATATTTTTGATAAATTGGTTGAAGTACTATATCCGGCAATTAAGTTATCTCCTCTGCCCATTGGGGCAAGTCTTCTGATAGGGAATCTCCCAATAAAGAGGCGAAGTTACATTGCACTGCACAGAATGATGAGGCCGCTGATTCCTATGTAGCCGTATACGACATAAGGGAATTTGTTGCCGGGGATGCGGCTGAAGGCCCAGGAGCCCAATGCGGAGCCAATAGCAACGGCTCCCAGACAGAAAATGTAACATTTGCCTACGGCCGGAGTAACAAAGCCGTTGTAGGCGCGGGCAAATGTCATCATTGCATTTGTTATTACAAAATAGGTCTGAATCATTCCCATGTAGTGCATTTTGTCGGCCTCTGCAGAGATAAAATATAGTACTGCCGGAGGGCCGTGCATTCCAAAGAAACCGCCCATCAGGCCACTTACAGAGCCTGCTCCTATCTGGTACGGCAGGGTTGTCCCAAATTTTATGCGCTTGTTCAGGAATGCAAACCAGATGCTTACAAAAATGAGTATAAAACCGAGAATGAAGCGAATGGTTCCATCCTGCATTTCCTTGAGAAGAGAAATTGCGATTGTCGAAGTAATCAAAAAAATTGATAAAATGGGAATGAGCCTCTTCCATGTAATGAATTTCCTATATTTTACAGCAGCAATCAAGGAGGTTGTAAATGCCAACAGTCCCGACAATGCTGTTGCCTCGCCATAGGAAGGCATAAGGAAAGGGAGCAGCGTCATTATAAAGATGCCGAACCCGAACCCTGTGGTCCGCTGTATAAAACTGGCACCTGTTGCCAGCAGGAATATCTCCAGAATATTTTCTGTAAACAATTGCGCAAACATAATTATACCTCAGTAGCTCAGGTCTCCCCGAAATAAACACCTCTTCTTACCTGCATACAACCTTATACTGCATTTAATTCTTGAAAATTTTCAATTTTCAGAAGAATATTTATCATTGTCAAAAGTTGTCAAAACCGTAGAATACCTTTGCATAAAATCAAAAACCACTTGAAATGTTTGCAGTAATTGTTTTTATAGCATTGGCAGTCAATGTTCTTGGTGAGATGACCGGACACGATACCAAATGGTAGAGTACGGCCCGCAATACACTAATGTGCCAGATTGCACCCAAACTCCTCCACCTTGTTCTTGGCGTAGTTGTTTGAGATCTTGAGGGTAATTTTATCGCCGTCAAAGATCCACTGGAGGTTGAGCGAGGTAACCCAGTTTACATAGTGCAGCGTAACATTGAGGATGTTTTTCTTCCATCCGTAACTTCCCGCAGCATAAAAAGGGCCTTCAAGTCCCTTATGCCAATCAATAGGGTTGATTGAGTATGGAGGGAAACCGGCAATTGTATCTGTTGCCCAGAAACCGTTGCCCAAAGGCTGTACGTATGAAGAGCCATCCTCTTTCACAACAGTCATAAGGAGCTGTTTACCACTCACTTTGTCTGAATTCGCAGGAGCCTGAGGGGCCATTTCAAAAGCAATCTCCTTGAATCCGTATCTGTTTTTTGGCACCTCAATTTTTCTTCCCGACAATCTCTTCATCACACTTGAACCGTTCCATTTTCCCTCTGCTACAGGCAACTGGTAGGTACGCTGTTTCTCCTGCAAAAGATCATAATCCTTGCTTGGTGGAAGCGGTTTGTCTGAAAGTGCGGGAAGGAATCTGTTCCAGATCAGACCTCTCTGAGGTTTTCCGTTGGTAAATGAGGCCTCGGTAAGGACAATTACCACATCTTTATCAGGAACTACTATAACATACTGTCCAAGAGCGCCATCGGCCCTTACAGTACCTGGCCATGCACACATCCATGTCTGGAATCCGTAACCGAAATCTCCTCCATTGGCCTGCTTGGTACTCATTTGGGTTATCCATTTTCTTGATATGAGCTGTTCTCCGTTCCACACTCCACCGTCAAGCCACATCTGACCAATCTTTGCAAGCGATTCGCTCTGGATATGAAGGCCCCATCCGCCTGTGTTCACACCCTCAGGGCTCTCCTCCCAATTTACAACAGAGATGTTCATTTTATTGAAAAGTCTCTCTTTGAGATAATCAAGGGTTTTCATTCCGGTTACTTTCTGCACTATTGCAGAGAGCATATATGTGACCATAGAGTCGTAGGCAAAGAACTCTCCTGGTTTGTTCACGACCTCTTTTGAGAGGAAGGTCCTGATCCACTCCCTTCCCTTGCTGCGCATTGCCCAATCGGGTTTTATGCCGGATGTCATTGTAAGCAGGTCACGCACTGTCATTGCGGCAAGGCGCGGTGATATGCTGTCGGGAAGATACTCGGGGAAGAAGGTGGCAACACGATCAGTCAGCCTCAACCTGTTCTCATCTATGGCAATTCCCACAGCCATGCTGACAAGAGTCTTGGAACTTGAATATTGTGTATGCTGATACTCCGGAGCAAATGGTGCAGGATAGAATTCACCCACAACCTTTCCATGACGCATAACAATCATGCTGTGAATATCAGTCTGAGGCATGTAATGCAGAGAATCAAACAATTCAACAAGAGCCTTTGATGGCACACCCTGCTCCTCCGGTGTTGAACGCGGCAACTCATTTGTCTGTGCAGGCAGAACAGTACAGATCAAACAAAACGCTATAAAAAATATAATCCTTTTCATATCGGGTCGGTATTTGATGTTTATCTCACAAAATAATAAAGAAAAATGCCCATTTATCTTTTTGGGGTTAAAATTACCTGGTCCAGTCCCACCATACCGGTATTGAATAGATCTTGTAGTCTAGTGCGCTCTCAATACCATATTTTCCATAAAGTTCCACGACGGTTCTGTTGGTTTCTGATGAGTTATAATCTGTTTCTGTGTAGCATTGCGCCATTCGTCTCACATAGAACATATCATCAGACTCATCCGGACTGAAGATGGCCCTGTCCTGGGTTCTGTAAACAGGAGGCTCCATTTCTGTGTATACAACTCCATAATCTTCTATATTCCCCGCGTAGTAGTTGAATCTGCGCATATCATTCCAGTTCTGGTAGTTGTATCCCATTGCAATAAGTTTCTGCATCATAATGTCAGACATTGTAAGATCCTGGGGATTCTGCTTTACAGCAGCACTTGACATATACTCCTCAATCTCCTCAATACGCATTGAGGCATAGGCAAACGATACGTCAACCCCCATGGTGGTTATGCAACAACCCTGTATCTCCCAACTCCTGAGTTTGTCGTTCATGCGCATAAAATGTGATTTTATACCCTCTATATAGGCCAAATAGGCCGCAGCCTTATCTCCCTTTCTGAAGAGCACCTCCGCCTTTATGAAACACATTTCTGAGTATGTCATTATATCAGTGTCCGAATCCGGACGGGTGTAGAACGTACCTGTGCCTTGCACATACCCCATTGATGTTGTCTGGTAACTTAGTGAACAATAACAATTCATATCATTCATGGCAACACCATAGGACTCCTTAAGGCCGTCAGAACTCAATTGCACAAACTTTATATCCTCCACGTAAGCGGGATTGGGATTATCAAGGAACATCGCACCAGGATGATAAGTGATCTGTACAGCGTCGTCTGTCTTTACAATTGTAGCACTTGACTCTGTATAATACTCCTTTGCCCTATTTACGAAGTCTTCAACCGACTTATAGTAGATAAGAATATCCTCATTCAAATAGCTGACGGTCTCATCAGATTTTGCCAATGAGAACAAAACCTTTATAGGGCCACCGGCATATCTGTTTATTTTCCACCCGCTTTCAACCCCTTGCACATATATGCCCTTATCCTCAAACCAGTCATAATTGACAATAAATTTACCGTCAGAACTCAATTTCACATTATACATGGCAGAAGGTATAAGTTTGGAAGCCCTCGGATCCCTTACTCCGGTACCCTTGAAGTTGGTAAGAAGGTTCACATACCATCTGTTCAATCTGTTGGCATCTGTAAAAGCGGCATTTCTCCAGACCAGACTGGGGCCATACAAGGCCGATGACAAAACACTGTTAGCCCCTGTTTCAGCATTATAATGTGTCATCTTTACATTATCAACATTTGATTTCAGGGCCTTTTCAAGAGCATCAAGGATCTCATCCGGATTATATCTGTCGGTTTTTGAGAGCGTATTCAGCCAACGTGCCTTTAGACCGTAGCAAAATTTTATCCACTCCCCGACATCGCCATTACACCAGGTATCACCTTCGGAGAGGGCAACCACATCGCTTGGCTGAGGTTGTGAAAAGAGTTCTATCGCTCTCTCCAAATCTGCAAGACAACCCTCATATACCACATCTCCCGTATCAAAGCCCGGAGAAAAATCATCTGTAATGCTTTGCGTGTACTGCACCTCACCAAACAGATCACACATCATTATATATCCCATGGACTTGATCGTTAGAGCAGCAGCTTCATAATGGTTTGCACCAATCTCCCTTGCCTTGGCAATAATATCCGGAATATTGTTGGCAGCACCCACATACCAGTGCTGGAAAGGGGTAATGCTTGCATCCTGATTGGGGTTCCAGTTTGCATATCTGCCTATAAAGTCATTCCACAGGTCATGTGCTGAATTTGCAGTAATTACTTGAGTTACTGCATTTGTCCTTACACCTGCAACCGCATAGGAATATGCAAAATAGTATTGGATCCATGGCAATCTCAGCTCTACCGTCGCACTCTCACTGGTCGGTTTGTTGGGATCATTATTAATATCAAGCCACTCACTGCATGAGACCATCCCAATAATTATGGAGAGCAATAGAGCTGCAAATCCTATTTTTTTTATTTTCAGCAACATGAGATCAGAATACTAAGTTTATACCAAATGTGTATGTTCTCTGGGACGGCACCCCACAATAATCAATACCAACAGAACCTGAACCGCCAGCAGAACTTACAGCTGCCACTTCCGGATCCATACCTCCATTATAATTGGTTAAAGTAAAAATATTGTTTGCACTTACATTTACTGCAATATCCTTGATAAAATTCTGTCTCCTGATCAGATCATTGAAACTGTAGGAGAGATTCAGATAGCGAAGTTTCAACCAGTTGACATCCTGAATAAAGTTGTGTGAATTCATGCAGTAATTGTTCCAATACTGCTGGATCATATACTCTCCGGATTTAAGTATTCCCCCTACCATATAGTATTCTCCTCTTCTGTAGGTTTGGTCAAAAGGTTCTCCAGTAATCGCATTTATACCCGATACGTTAACCATATTCCTGTCCAATGTCAACTCTGACTGTCCTTCCGATGTCAGATAATATTGTGTACCATTGTAAATGTCACCACCAATCCTGAAATCAAAGAGGAATGAGAGTGTCAGATCCTTATAGCGGAAAGTATTTGTCAATCCTCCAATTAATTTTGGTTCCCTGTTGCCTACGACATTATTCTCCGTACCGCTCAATTTATAGAGTCCGGTATGCGGATCAACGAGATATTTGCCTCCAGGAATCTCCTTATTGTGTTCATCCTTTTCCTTAAGCCATATATCACCTGTCATTCCCAAAAAATACCCGGCATTAGGGATAGAAGCCGCCTTTATGGCACCAATCTGGACATCTGTAACATAGAAATAATCAATGCCGTCAACAAAATTTCCGAGTGTTCCTCTGTTTCCCGACATATTCAGCGCAACATCCCAATAAAAGTCCTTGCGTTCCACAGGCACTCCCGAAACCATTAGTTCCATACCTTTGTTCCTGACAGAACCTGAATTCATGGCAAAAAGAATGTAACCGGTAGCCTGAGACAAGCGTGGAGATGCAATCTGATTGTATGTTTCTGACTGGTAGTATGTATAGTCCAAAGCCAATCTGCCATTAAAGAATTTGAGTTCGGCACCAATCTCCCAGGCCCTCTGTCTCTCGGGTTTCAAATATTTGTGTCCGGCATTCCACTTGTTGCCTATACCCACATAATTGCCGTTTACCTTCTCACTGTCCCACATATAGGTATTTGTTGTATATGGCTCAGAGTCCCTGCCCACCTCAGCCCAGGATCCTCTGATTTTACCGAAAGAAAGCAGGCTGGACCCCTTAAAAAGTTCTGTAAATACAAATGATGCTGACACCGACGGGTAGAAATAAGACCTGTTTTCAACAGGAAGTGTAGATGTCCAGTCATTTCTTCCTGTAACAGTGAGATAAAGCATATTTTTCCATGAAGCTCGTGCTTCACCGTACACACCAACCAACCTTTTGTTGTTCACTGAGTGGTCAAAAAACTTCTCTTCCAAAATTATATTGTCAAACGAGACTGTACCTGGCACCTGAAAATTATACCCCCAATGGGCCTGTGACTTATATTTGGAGTCATCGGTCGAAAATCCCAAGATACCGCTTACTTCAAAATCGCCCCACACCTTGAAGAGATTCAGCATAAAATTTGTATTGATATAATTGTACTTTGTATCAGAGATGCTCAACCTTCCGTTCTGATAGATCTTTTTTGCAGATGCACCTGGAGCAATATATGTTCTCGCCTCATTTATATATGAATCAACGCCCATTCTGAACGACAGGTCCACCCACTCGGCAAACTTATAGCTCAATGTGGCAGAGCCGGTAATACGTTCATTTCGTTCAGTCATATCATCCATGTTTACAATCCAATACGGATTTTCCACCTGACTCTCCAACGGCAAGTGGGGAAACATCAGATACTTTGTACCATCATCATTTAGCCACTTTGACATATTCTCGCTTCTCGACCATCCGTAGAGAGCTGTCATTATACCATTTCCTCCACCATTATACAGGCCTGATGTTGTCAGTGTCTTTTTTGTCTTTGCTACAGAATATGCAACATTAATATCAAGCTCTAAATTTCCGTACCTCTGCTCTCCATTCAACCGGAGAGTTGACTTTTCATATCCGGTTTCCGGAATGACACCCTTTTGGTCAAATTTCGATGCAGAGAAGTAAAAATTGCCATTCTTGTGACCTCCGGCCAAACTGAAATTATTGTCCCAGGATGTACCTCCCCGATAAAATTCACCTACGTTGTCATAAACGGGCCCCTCATTTATATCGCCCCACGATGATGTAACATTATCGGTCAGTAGCAGACCAGCCTCGTTATACTCTCCCCTACCATATTTTGACTGTATATCCGGAACCGAGCAGACCTCTGAATATGAGAACTTGGATGAAAAATTCAACTTTATGCTTCCATCAGAAGAGCCTTTTTTGGTTGTAATCACAACAACACCATCCGCCGCACGAGAACCATAGAGGGCTGCTGCTGCTGCACCTTTAAGAATTGATATATTCTCCACATCTTCGGGATTCATATCCATAACGCGGTTGGAAAATGTAGTTACCGATGCAGTGATTCCATCTGTTCCCGAACCACCGCCATTGATGGTCGAGTTATCATATATCACACCATCCACAACAAAAAGAGGCTGGTTATTTCTACCCTCTGAGACCGAATTTCCTCCACGAATAACTATTGAAGAACCGGCACCGGCAGCACCACCAGTCAATGTAACATTTACACCCGCTACCCTTCCGACAAGTGAATTTACTATATTTACATTCTTATTCTTGAGAAACTCCTCAGATTTCATCTCAGTAACGGAGAATCCAAGGGCCTTCCTGTACTTCTTCACACCAAAGGCAGTTACTATCAAGTCATCCAAGACCTCAATATCCTCCACCATAGTTACATCAATGCAACTCTTACCATTGACAGGAAAGACCAGATTCTTCATTCCCATCAATGAAAAGGCAAGCATATCATCCCTTTTTGCATTTATTCTATATTTTCCGTCAATATCTGTAAAGGTTCCACCTGCCACTGCCCCTTTAATCAAAACATACACACCGGCGAGAGGCTCACCCTCTGCATCCCTTACAGTACCATAAACAGATCCGACCTCTTGCTCAACAACCTCTTTCAATCTCAAGGAGACAATTCCGCCGGTTGAAACGGTGTATTCTGCCCGCCCATCAAAAAGGGCCTCTAGAAATGAATCAAAGGAGACTTTTTTGAGCTTCAAAGATTTCAAGCCGGCAACATTGAGGTTCCGCTCATTGTAAAAAAACCTTAAGCCATAGTCCGACTCAACCTTATCCAGGATCTGCTTGACAGAAAAATCCTCAACATCAATCGTGATTTTCACTTTATCAAGCTCCTGCGCATGAACTTCAGTGAAGAAAACAGACAAGACCAAAGTTAAAGTTATTGTAACAATTGTCTTTAAGAGATTCATACCCATAATACAACCAATTGCGCCAAATTTCTATTTCTGCTTGATAATTATTCTCTTGCCGTTATCTTGTATTGAATATTTGATTGAAGATACGTATGTCATGTTGTCCAGAATCTGTTGTAGAGAACCGCCATACAATGTTCCGGTATAACTGCATTTCCCGACAAGTCTTTCATCAACAGAAATCTTCACATCGAAAATCTGCTCAAGCCTCTTGGCCAAAACAGATATATCCTCGCCGTTTGTACTGACATATTTGTCAGTCCATCTATAACTCTCGGTATAAGGCTCAATTTTAGAAACACCGGAGCGCTTTTTGTATATATGTCTTGAATTTGTATCAAGTTGGAAACTCTTCTTTGTATTCAAATTCTCAATTTCAATTGCTCCTTCATACAATGTTGTAACAATATCTTCATTATCCTCGTATGAAGAGACGTTGAAACATGTACCTCTGACCGTCAATTTGAAAACAGGAGATTCAATCGGATAGACAACATTAAATTGTTTTTCACCCTTCTTTACCTCAAAATACCCCTCTCCCGACAAATATACATCCCTGAACTGTTCATTGAAGATTTTGGAGAATTTCAATGTGGATCCACCATTCAAAACCACTTTTGATCCGTCGGGAAGAGCAAAATGCAATGGCTCCCCATTCGGGGCAGTAATCTCTGTAAACTGTGTTGCTGCAATTTTTTCCCACCTATGCTGCTGAAACCGTTGGCCAAAGAGGAACATTGCCACTGCAACAACCAGAACAGCCGCAATCCTCAATGAGTAAAAGGTAAAGGAGTGTCTTGTTTTGCATTTTCCCGTACTATTACCACTCTCCATAGCAATAATATCCACAGCAACACTCATATTCTTGAGCCGGGCAAACTCCTTACGGTTCTCATGGCTTGACTCAAGCCAATCCAAAACCTCCTTCTGTTCCTTTTCTGAGGTTTTTCTTTCAATGAATTTTATAATAGTCTCCTTTGTCAACATACTTTATAGACGATAAAGAAATGCAAAATCACTTAAAATATGAAAAAATCTTTAAAAAAGAGTCCATAAAAGAGAAGTAAAATATAAAACTCCTTCATTTTTTCTTTAAGCATGGACACCGCTTTATATATCTGATATTGAATTTGTCTTGATGTGAGGCCTGTAGCTTCTGAAATCTCCTTGTGAGTCTTGCCCTTGAGTTTGTTCATAACAAATATATCCCTTGTACCGGATGGTAAAGAGTTTATAGCATCTTTAAGAATCTTGCGCTTTTCATTATCCACAATGAACTTTATTGACTCATCTTCCAAAGCATACTGGTTAGCCCTAAGATAATTCAAATCCGCAATATTCTGAACATGGTTAGTCACAACCACCTTATGTTTGATATAATCCAGGCACTTGTTTCTCAAAATGGTATACATGAAAGACTCCAAGCTCCTATACTCACTCAAATCGACATTCTGCTCAAGAATCTTGAGGAACACATCCTGTACCAAATCTTCAGCCACATCCATTGAGTGCACATATGAACATGCAAATAAGCGGAGCCTGTCACCCCATTCCGTCCTTAGTCTTCCTAAATTATCCATCAAGTATACCGGCCTATGGCACGTAAGGTGATTAATTTTCAAATATAGACATTTTTAACTGTAAATCCAAAACAACAAGAATATCAAAAGCCGGGGCCAAATCCACCTGCCCCAGCTTTTATCCCAATAGCCAATTCATATTTGTCGGGAACTATTTTCCGGCTGCCTTCTGACCTGCTCTAAAGGCCTTGAGGTTCGAATCTACCACATCCTGTCCCTTACGTGAAAAGATGCGCTCAATACCCTGCTCAAACTTCTCAGGTTCTATGCCCAACAAATGACTGCAAGCTCCAAGAAGGACTATATTTGCACCTCGCGGATTGCCAGCCTCTTTGGCAATTGCATCAACATCCACCTTTATAACATTTGCTATCCGGGCAAGCTCTCCGTTAACATCTTCCATAGCCGGATAGTTTGGAATATTTACAAAAGGCTCTGTATTTGTAACTATCCAGCCATCTTTTGAAAGATATGGCAGATAGCGCAACGCCTCCATAGGCTCAAGTGATATGATAAGGTCAGCACATCCCTTAGGAATAAGGTCAGATGCAATAGGATCAGATGATATTCTCAAATTTGACTGAACATCACCGCCTCTCTGGCTCATGCCATGAACCTCTGCCTGCTTGATGTTAAGATTCTCCTTTAGGGCAGCCTCTCCAATAACCGTTGCAATTGAAAGGATTCCCTGGCCACCTACCCCGGCCAAAATTATATCTTTTTTCATGTCTCTCTCTGTTTATAGGTATTAATATTTGCCCGACAGCCTGTCGGGAGGTACATTATGCATTCTTTTTCTCTTTGGCGTGACGCTTGAATGTCTGGATACACTCCCTGCGTGGAATAATAACTGATAGCCCTTTGTACTCAATCTCCTCTTTAAGGATAGCCTTGATCTCTTCCATATTTTTTGCCAATGGAACTACCACCCTGATATGCTCAGGGGCAACTCCTACAGCCTGGCATATAGCCTCCAGCTTGGTTGTACCGGCAGAGTCCTGACCACCTGTCATTCCCGTTGTAAGATTATCAGAGATAACCACCACCATATTTGCATTCGCATTGGCAGCATCGAGAAGACCTGTAATTCCCGAGTGGGTAAATGTTGAATCTCCAATAACTGCCACTGATGGGAACTGGCCTGCATCTGCAGCACCTTTGGCCATTGTAATTGAAGCTCCCATATCTATAGTAGAGTGAATTGCCCTGAATGGAGGAAGTGCGCCCAATGTATAACATCCGATATCACTGAATACTTTATAGTCGGGATATTCTGCCAAAGTCTGGTTAAGTGCTGTATACACATCCCTGTGTCCGCAACCCTGGCACAATGCAGGCGGACGTGGAACTGTAACCTGGGATGCCGGATACTCCTCATGAGCAGGAAGGCCCAAAGCTGCCCTTACACTGTCGGGAGTAAGTTCTCCTGTACGTGGAAGGACTCCTGTTCCGGCCACTTTGCCGTTAAGGCGTCCGATAATGTTGCAATTGACCGGAAGAATACCTCTCACCATCTCCTCAACTACTGGCTGTCCCTCCTCCATTACAAGAATGGAATCACACTCCGCAGCCATTCTGTTGATCATATCAACAGGTATAGGATATTGCGATATTTTCAGTACCGGATGGTTGAAATCAGCCCCCACATTCTCATTCAAATAATTGTATGCTATACCACAAGCAATGACACCCATGGACTTGTCGGCCCCATCCTTGTATGTATTGTAGGGACTCTCCATAGATTTTGCCTGCAAATCATCATAATTCTCTATTACTTTCGGATACCTTCTTTTTGAGTTTGCAGGAAGAAGAACCCAACGCCAAGCCTCTTCAGGGTACGAGATTGGAGCTATAGGTTTTGCCTCTGTATCAACCTCAACCACAGCCCTTGAATGGGCCATACGTGTTGTAACTCTCATAAGTACAGGAGTTCTGCGCTCCTCTGAAAGTCTGAAGCCATACTCCATCATATCATAAGCCTCCTGCTGCGACGACGGCTCAAGAACTGGTATAAGTGCAAACTTTCCATAAAAACGTGAATCCTGCTCATCTTGTGAAGAGTGCATTGACGGATCATCTGCCACCACAACTATAAGACCACCATTACAACCCGAGATTGCAGAATTGACAAACGGGTCAGCAGCCACATTCAAGCCGACATGCTTCATACAGACAATTGAACGCTTTCCGACGTATGAGACACCCAATGCTGCCTCCATTGCAGTCTTTTCGTTCACACACCATCTGCAGTGGATTCCACGCTCCTTTACAATTGGCTGCATCTGTATAAATTCTGTTATCTCTGTAGATGGAGTTCCAGGATATGCATACACACCTTGAATTCCATTATTTATTGCACCCAAGGCAATAGCCTCATCGCCCAATAACAATCTCTTCTGCTTCATATTTTTATAGATATTTTCAATTTTGCTTACAAATTTAAGCAATAATCATCAATTTCCTATAAAAACATTTAGAAAATTATTTTATTCATCTTTTTTATCATTTTTGTATATTTGATGTAGTTTGATTAAGATTCTTTGAGTATCAAACCATTAAGAAGAACTTGCATGAGAATGGGCAATGGATAAGAAATTGCTAACTTGTTTTGTTACACTATATTCCTCATGCTTTTCAAATAACTCT
>JAFQHE010000033.1 GCA_017398125.1 Bacteroidales bacterium | reverse complement strand
GTTCATCCTGAGCCAGGATCAAACTCTTCATTGTATATATTTCTTATAAATTTCTAGCTTATCCTGACTGAATTACTTAATAAGTATTGACGAAGTAAAAATTACCTCTTCCTTATACTCTTGCTGTTGTCATAATGCTATCAAAGAACTCTATTTTTTGTTCGTTTCAGAGATATTTCCTTTCCGAAACGGGTTGCAAAGATATGTCTCTTTTTTTTACCAACCAAATATTTTTTCAAAAAAAATTTAAAAAAAATCTTATATTACTGATAATGAGCGAGAAAAATTTTAAATATTTTTTTAAGGCCAACTGTCGGGAAGATGATAAATAGGCTTTTTTAGCCATATAATATAGAGATACTATAGTTATTTTATTATTTTTGCACTCCCTTGAAAGAGGTCTTGACTCAAAATAAATAGGAAATTAATGAACACCTACCTCCAGATTTTTACATGCTTCTCCAAAATTGGTGCCTTTACCATTGGAGGAGGCTATGCCATGATCCCGATTATACAGAGGGAGGTGGTTGACAAGAAAAAATGGATCAGGGAGGAGGATTTTCTGGATGTGCTGGCTATATCACAATCAGCCCCAGGCATTCTGGCGGTAAACATATCCATATTTCTTGGATACAGGCTTAAGGGAGTAAAGGGCAGCATTGTCGCCACTTTGGGCAGCACACTTCCCTCTTTTATCATTATACTTGCAATTGCTATGTTTTTTGCCGGCTACCAGCACAATCCTACTGTAATAAAGATATTTCAAGGAATAAGGCCGGCAGTTGTGGCCCTGATTGCCGCCCCTGTAATCAATATGGCCAAAAAGGCAAAGCTCAACATCTTTACAGGCGTTATTGCAGCAACCACAATGATCCTTGTTGCTTTTTTGAAGGTATCACCACTTTACATATTGTTGGTCACAGCCATACTGTTCATATCAATGACACTATACAATAAAAGGAAAACAAAATGATATATCTGCAACTGTTCTATACATTCTTCGTTATTGGCATGTTTACCTTTGGAGGTGGATACGCAATGCTTTCACTTATTCAGAACGAAGTTGTAGTAAATCATCAATGGATTACAGCTCAGGAGTTTACAGATATGGTCGCAATATCACAGATGACACCCGGCCCCATTGGAATAAACAGTGCAACCTATGTAGGATACGCCGTGAGCGGCAATTTTCTCGGCTCTCTTGTGGCAACCATAGCCGTTTCACTTCCTTCATTCATAATTGTCCTTACAATATGCAGGCTCTACATGAAGTTCAAAGAGAGCAACTTTTTTGCATCTCTGATGAAATTTCTCCGACCTATTGTAATTGGAATGATAGCTGCAGCTGCTGCAATCCTCATTACTCCCGACAATTTCATAGATTATTGGAGCTGGGCTCTTTTTGCCGGCACATTCATAGGAAGCCAATGGTTAAAAATAAACCCTATCCTCCTTATTATTGTTGCAGGAGCAATAGGGTTTATGATTTATTGATCTTTAAAACAATTCTACTTGCCATCAGTCGGGTCCACCTCTTCAAAAGGCACCTCTTCCGCATCAGGGTATCTGGTACCTTTATCAACTGCAACAGGCTCCCCGTCAACATCTGACTGTGAAGCGGCACTCTCTGTATTTACATATTTACCGTCGCGACCGAACTTCACCTTCCTGAGCAACCAAGAGGCAATGATCTCCTCTGCCCCGTAGACCGCTAGCGAACCGCCGAAGAACATTGTAAGCACGTCCTTTGCAGTAAACGGCTGAAAAAATAGAATTATTCCGCACAATGTCACAATGATTGGCACTATGTAAAAGTAAACCGGCAATTTTGCATGTCGGTTGCTCAAAAAGAGGTTGATAAGCTGTCCCAACCCCAACAGAAGCAGAATCGCCCCAAATAGAAATACCAGAATACTTACAAAGAAGCCAGGAAAGACAAATATCAGTATACCAAAGAAGAGATAGATTGCCACATTAAGCGATGCAAAGCTTCTCAACACATCCCTCTGCCTTTTGACATTTGGCCCAAGCTCCTTCTCCTCCTCATTCTGGGCCTTTATGTTTATGAACAATGTAACTGCTCCAATCGCTATAAGAAAAGCTGCTATTATCTTAACTATAAGATTGAGCATTGATGCAGGCCATATCAGAAGGGCAAGGCCCAATGCAAGCATCAATATACCTCTAACCGCAGAAGAGGCTCTGTTTGTAATGGAATAAATTAAATGCATATATCACCGTTTTTCCCGACAGCTCCATGCTGTCTTAATGTTCAACACACAAAACTACAACAAAAGTTCAAAAAAATATCTTACAAATTGTAACAACATGACAAATTATTTATACCTTTGTATCCGACTATGAGAACAAACCTTTCATATAACCTTAGAATCAATGGTTTTACAACCATTACAACATCTACAACCATTACCCCTTTGGGGGTTTAGCATTCTTATATATTCTCATCTTCTTCTGTTTTTGCATTATCAATAGCAAAATACGCATACTCAAAAATAATAATTTATTACTTTCGAGCAGAAATATCTAATGGATTAAAAGCATAAAATCTGTCGGGAGGTATATAAAAAAGTATAATCTTAAAAAAAATATACATTATGTTAGTTCTAAAATTTGGCGGCACAAGCGTTGGCAGCATAGAGGGGCTTAATAACCTGAAAAAAATAGTAGAAAGTCATCAGAGACCATGTATTGTTGTAGTATCTGCAATCACTGGAGTAACAAATATGCTTATAGATATTTTTGCAAAGGCTGTTAGTCCTGGCAGCAAATATAAAGATGATCTTGCATTGGTAAAGGAGAAGCATCTCGAACTTGCACAGGCTATGCTTACAGAGCAGAACTACAATGCTTTCAAAGAGGAGCTCGAAGATGACTTTGAGAAGCTTGAAAGTCTTCTAAGCAGTGTTTCCATAATGAGAAACAGGCTCAAAAACCTTGAGGACCATGTTCTTTCAATGGGAGAGCAGTTCTCTTCAAAGATGATCGTGAGAATGTTCGAAGATGCAGTGAGAATCGACGGACGCGAACTCATAGTTACCAAAAAAAGCGGTGATGCATCGCAGATATTATGGGATGAGACATGCAAAAATGTAAATGAAGCATTCAAGAATTTCAACTCGCTTGCAGTAATACCAGGTTTTTGTGGCCGTACTCCAGACGGATATATAACCACCTTAGGAAGAGGTGGATCCGATTTGTCAGCAGCCATGATAGCTGCCGCTATTGGAGCAGAAGAGGTGCATATCTGGACAGATGTTAACGGAATGATGACATCGGACCCTACCATTGTCAAAGAAGCTTTGACCATTCCATCACTTTCATACTCGGAAGCTGCAGAGTTGTGCCACTTTGGAGCCAAGGTTCTCTTTACTCCGGCAATATGGCCTGCAATCAAGAGCAACACTCCTATAAGAATCAAAAACACCTTCTGCAGTGAGAATCCGGGCACACTCATCAACAGAGAGGGAAACGTGGAGAACACACTCCCTGTAACAGGAATTACACATGTCGGAGGCATTTCTCTCATCACTGTATTCGGCAACGGACTTATGGGCCAGGTTGGAACATCATACCGCCTGTTTGGAGCTATTGCAGACCAGGGAATCAATATTGTATTCATTGCACAGGCGTCATCTGAGTACAGTATAAGTTTTGCTGTAAAAGATGAAGATGGACAGAAGGCCCTTGATGTGATCAGGAAAAATCTTGAGGCTGATGAGATCCATGGGTCATATATAGATGTGGCAATTGAAAAGGAGATGGCCATCATTGCAGTTGTAGGCAACCGCATGAGAATGACACCGGGAATCTCTGCAAGAATATTTACAGCATTGGGCAACAGCAATGTGAATGTTGTAGCTACAGCACAGGGAGGATCAGAGTTGAACGTTTCTGTAATTGTCAAGAATGCAGATGTAGAGAGAGGCGTGCAGGAACTTCACAAAGAATTTTTCAAATAACAACAATATATTTTCCATTCCTTTATTATTTAGCACCATGAAAAGGATAAGAGTTTTTGCCCCAGGCACCATAGCCAACATAGGTTGTGGGTTCGACGTAATGGGATTGGCCCTGGATGGCGTGGGAGACGTTGTGGAACTTACACTGTTTGACAACAAAGATGAGATGGCAGAAGAATCCTGCAATTGCATATACAAGGCAGATGCCTGCTCATTATGCATCAAAAACAGCAGCAATGTCAAACTTCCGGCAGATCCTGCCGAAAATGTAATAACACCAGCCATTGTAAAGATGTGTCAGGCATACAGCGCCAGACAAGAGAGACCATGTCATCTTCATATTGGAGTTGAGATACAGCAGAAGATCCGTCCGGGCAGTGGAATAGGTTCAAGCGCAGCAGCCTCTGCCTCAGCCGTATATGCACTTAATGCAATTCTTGACAATGCATTTTCACAGGAGGAACTTGTAGATTTTGCTATGGAGGGAGAGAAGCTCATCAGCGGAACTCCACATGCCGACAATGTTGCCCCAGCCATAATAGGAGGCGTGGTCTTTATCAGGGGATACAACCCTACAGATCTGATAAAACTGCCTGTTCCCGACAATTTTTACTGCACAGTTGTACATCCGCACATTACAGTAAGCACCAAAGAGGCACGCGAGATATTGCCTAAAGCCGTTGAACGCAAGGATGCTATCATACAATGGGGCAATGTGGGAGGTTTTGTTGCCGGTCTGCTGATGAATGACCTCGATCTGCTTGGCAGATCTGTGAAAGATGTAATTGCAGAGCCATACAGGAAGGGATTCATCCCAGGGTATGACGACCTTAAGGAAAAGCTGCTTTCCAACGGTATGATTGGAGTAAACATAGCTGGTTCCGGACCATCTGTATTTGCATTGTCCAAGAGTGAAGAGGAGGCTGAACTTGCCAGAAATATCATGGAAGAACATTTCAGCAGCCTCAATATAGAAAGAGAGGTATACGTTAATAAAGTTGGCAAACAAGGAGCAAGAGTATTATGAAATTTCACAGCACAAGAGACAAGAGCAGACTATACTCATTACAGGAGGCTTCGGTAATGGGACTTGCTCCCGATGGCGGACTTTTCATGCCTGAATATATTCCACAGATCAACATGTCTGAAGTATTGAAACTTGCACAATACTCATTTGCAGACATGTCTTCACACATTGCGAGCCTCTTCTTCAAAGATTCAATCACACCGCTTCAAGTTGATGAGGCCATAAAGAAAGCCCTCTCTTTTGAGGTTCCTTTAGTTAAGGCAGGACCTTATTATACACTTGAACTTTTCCATGGCCCTACATGTGCATTCAAAGATGTTGGAGCCTCTTCAATGGGACAGATCCTTGGCACTATCCTGCACAACAAAGGGGAGAAGGAGAACAAGCCTCTGATTATCCTTACCGCCACATCCGGAGATACCGGTAGTGCTGTAGCAAGAGGTTTTTATGACATTCCTGGAATAACTGTCGTTGTACTCTTCCCTAATGGCAAAGTGAGTCCGCTGCAGGAGTGTCAGATGACCGCTTTGGGTAAAAATATAAAGGCTCTCAAGGTAAATGGAACATTTGATGATTGCCAGATGCTTGTAAAAGCAATTTTCAACAACAGGGAGATCAGGAAGCAGGTCAATGTGACCTCTGCAAATTCAATCAACCTTTTGAGATGGCTGCCACAAAGTTTCTACTATTTTTATGCCTATGCCCAATGGATAGCCCAAGAACACTCACACCTTCTGAAACAATTTATGGCTGGTGAAGAGGCTGGACTTCCAGAAATTACCTTTGTTGTTCCGAGCGGCAATTATGGCAATATATCTGCTGGAATGCTTGCCAAACGGATGGGACTTCCTGTCAAAGGGTTTATTGCAGCAGCAAACAGCAATGACGTTTTTCCAAAATATCTTGAGTCTGGACAATATGAGCCACGCCCATCTGTCCAGACTATAGCAAATGCCATGGATGTGGGTGCTCCAAGCAACTTTGAACGCATACAGTCCCTGTTCAACAACGACTATGAGGCAATCTGCAGGGAGGTCAAAGGATATGCCTACTCTGACTCCCAAATTAAGGAGGCCATTCTGGAGTTGTATCGGGAATACGGATATACCTCATGTCCACATAGTGCTACCGGATACCTTGCCACAAAAGAGTATTTGTCAGAATGTGCAAATTCCGGCATGAAGGCTGACAGCAACAGCATAATATGGCTGTCGACAGCAAGCCCCGCCAAATTCAGCGAGGTGATTGCTCCCGTAACCGGCCAAATGCCACATATTCCGGGACGTCTCCAGGAACTGCTCGACAAAGATAAAGAGTTTACAATAATGGATGTCTCAACCGAGACACTTGAGGAGATTCTTAGAACGCTCGGCGAATAATCTCCTTGACATTGTCTGCCTTGCCCATTGTGTAGAAGTGAATTGCTTTTGCGCCATGGGCAAGCAGTTCTTTACACTGGGCAGTACACCACTCCACTCCAACTTCGTAAATCTGTGAATTTCCCTTGCACTTGACAATCTCTTTCATAAGATCCTGTGGAAGATCAATTGAGAACGCCTGCGGCAAAAGTTCAATATGCTTATGCGTTGATATGGGTTTCAGGCCGGGAATGATTGGCACAGTTATTCCTGCCTCCCTACATCTCTTGACAAAATCAAAAAATTTGCTGTTATCAAAAAACATCTGGGTAATTATGTAATCAGCTCCAGCCTCCACCTTTCTCTTCAGATTCTCAATATCCATATCCAGATTGGGAGCTTCACAATGCTTCTCAGGATAACCGGCCACACCGATACAGAAGTTTGTAGGCACAACATTTTTCAGGGTACTATCGAGATAAATTCCCTTGTTCATGTTATCAATCTGAGTTACAAGTGTATCGCTATGGATATGGCCGTCGGGAGTTGGTGTGAAATACTTCTCTCCTGGAATTGCATCACCACGCAAGGCCACAACATTCTGTATATCAAGAAAATTGAGGTCAAGAAGAGTATTTTCAATCTCCCATTTTGTTGAACCTCCACAAATCACATGCGGCACAACCTCAACATTGAAACGCTTCATAATAGCAGCTGCTATCGCAACTGACCCGGGACGCTTTGTTACTGTGATGCGTTTGAAGGAGCCGTCGGGATCCTGACGGTACTCAATCTCATCCCTATGTGCAGTCATATTTATGAAGGGAGGATTAAACTCCATCAACGGCTCAATGGATGAATAGAGTTTGTTTATATCACTGCCTTTTAAAGGTGGAACTAATTCAAAGGAGGCAAAGGGTTTGTGATCTCCGTTCAAAATGTCTATAACTTTCATAATGTGGTACTTTATTGGTTCATATCAAAATAGCGGGCCTGAGGATGTGCTATCAGCAATGCACATACAGAGGTTGACGGTTTTATTGCAAATGCCTCTGTAAGCTCCATATTCATCTTTTCGGCCGCACCTGTGATGTCAAATACTATCTTTTTCTGAGAATGGTCAGGAGACATAGGATAGCCGAATGCCACCCTTATAATGTTCTGCTGCTCCGCCACTTGACGCGTGGTCCATTGGGCCATTGCCTCTGCAAAACGGGCACAGAGGCTCTGTCTGAGCAGATACTCAAAATCCTTATGGTCAAACTCTGCAGCCCTTTTATCCTCGACTTTAACTACGAGCATACCAATTTTTGATGTGTAAGGGAGCTGCGGGAAATAGTCTGCTCCCGACAGATGTTCTCCTCCAACCTTCAGCTGACGTGGCATTGCAAAACGGCATATTACCTCTCTGTCGCCCGCCTCAATAAGGCCAGGCGCCTTTGCTGCACCATTCTCTTCAGAAGAGTGGTCATCAGCATCCTCAGTATAGTTTTCAAGGAGTACTATCTCCTCATTCTCTCCATAGGCATCATAAAATTTTACCATTGAGCTTATCTCAAACTCCTCTCCGACCGATATTCCCGCAATTGTATCCATAGCCTGCTGGAAAAGACTCTCAGCCTCCTGTCCACTCTCGTTTGAGGTATACAGCACATTCGGATATACACCCTTGAATCCCCAGAAGTTGAAGAACTGTGTCCAGTCAACATCTGAAAGGAGTTCATTTACATTTATACTTGCAACAAACAGATTATTCTCTCCATATTCGGCAGGTTGCAGAAAACTCTCCAGCGGGAACTTCACAGCTTTAGCCCTGGCCTGTTCAACGGTAAGTTCACTTGGCCTTTTGCCATAGTACAGCTCCCTCAGATCATGCTGCTCCTGTTTGATTGAGGCTATATACCCTGCACAATTCTCCTGAACAAGCCTCTTGCATATTCCTGCAGTACGTGAAGCATCACCGCCGTACACTACACAATAGCCGTAAAGCGGTGCCAGCTTGACAGCAGTATGAACAGCCGAAGTGGTCGCCCCCCCGACATTCAATGCTATAGGATGACCTGTCTCCTCCAATATGCGTGAAGAGTTCTGCTCCAGTAGTCTGCAAAGGTTCTCCATCTGCTCCAAAGATGGTGTAATCAGTCCGCTTATGCATATAATGTCTGCCTTATGCCTTATAGCCTCTTTGAGAATATGACTGTTATCCACCATCACTCCAAGATCTATCACCTCAAAATTGTTGCATGCAAGCACAATGGCGACAATATTTTTTCCTATATCATGAACATCACCTTTAGCCGTTGCAAGAATCACCTTCCCACGTCTGCTCGAGCCACTGTTCAAAGAGTTGTACTTCTCAATTTCAGGGCCTAAAATTGTAACGGCGGCCTTCATTGCCTTGGCACTCTTTACCACTTGGGGCAAAAACATCTTTCCCTCTCCGAACAGAGTTCCAACCCTCTCCATACCCTCCATAAGAGGGCCCTCTATTATCTCTACCGGATTGGCATATTTCTCAAGGGCAACAGCAATATCCTCCTCCATGTGAGCTGTTATGCCCTTTACCAATGCATAGGCAAGACGCTCCTCCAATACCTTCTCCCTCCACTGCTCCTCTTTCTGCGGTATGGCAACTCCACTCTCCTTCATCGCCTTGATGGCCAAATCCTCCTGTTTCAACTGCTCTGCAAGTTCAATCAGCATATCTGTAGGCTGGCCACAGCCTCCCAAAATGGAAGCATCATTGAGCACCACAGCCTCAACCCTTTTCAAGAGCTCCGGCTCTATCTCATCATAAACCTGCAACATTCCTGGATTGACAATTGCCATATCCATACCTGCCTTTATGGCATGGTAGAGGAACACAGAGTGCATAGCCTCCCTGACCCTATTGTTGCCTCTGAATGCAAACGAGAGGTTGGATACGCCGCCGGAAGTCTTGCAACCCTCAAGGTTTTCCTTAATCCATTTTACAGCCTTAATGAAATCAACTGCATAGTCATTATGCTCTTCAAGTCCTGTTGCTATGGTTAGTATATTCACATCGAATATTATATCCTGCGGAGCAAATCCAACTTTTTGGGTAAGGATTTTATATGCCCTTTCACAAATCTCAATCTTCCTCCTATAAGTGACAGCCTGCCCCTGCTCATCAAATGCCATAACTATAACAGCGGCACCCAAAAGATATATCTCTGTAGCCTTTCTTATGAACTCCTCCTCTCCCTCCTTGAGGCTCAATGAGTTTACAATGCATTTTCCCGTAGAGTTCTTCAATCCGGCAAGTATTGTATCCCAATTTGAGGAGTCTATCATAAACGGCACCTTTGCAATATCAGGATCATTGCTTATGTACCTGACGAATGTTGCCATCTCCTGCGTACTGTCCAGAAGCGCATCATCCATATTGATGTCAATGATTGTAGCCCCCTCCTCAATCTGCTTACGCGCTATCTCGGCAGCCTCGGCGTATGCCTTGGCCCTTATCAGTTTGGCAAATTTTGCAGAACCTGCCACATTTGTACGCTCACCTACATTTATAAAATTGTTCTTGGACTTGTTTATCAGGAGATTTTCCAATCCGCTTACCCATAAATCATCTCTCTGCTGACTGATGCTTACCCTTCGCGGTCTCTCATTTTCAAGAGCAGCCTTTATTGCCCTGATATGGTCAGGAGTTGTTCCACAACATCCACCGGCTATATTTATCAGCCCTTTCTGTGCAATAGTTTTCAAATGGGAAGCTGTAAATTCAGGAAGTTCATCATACTCTCCCATCTCATTCGGAAGACCTGCATTTGGATATATGCTCAAGAAACAAGGCACGCCATTGCCACCGAAAGCCTCATTGGCCAGCTGCTCCATAAATGGCATAAGCTCCGCCGCTCCAAAAGAGCAGTTAAGTCCAAAACTCAAAATATCGTAATGCGACAGCGCAGTAAAGAGAGCATCAGTCTTCTGTCCGCTCAAAAGGCGGCCGCTCCTGTCATTTATTGTAGCAGAGACCATTACAGGCACATCTGTACCCTTCTCCTGCTGCACCTTTGAAATTGCATAGAGTGCAGCCTTGGCATTGAGGCCATCATATACTGTCTCGACAAGCAACATGTCAACGCCTCCATCCAGCAAACCCTTTACCTGCTCCATATATGCCTCAACCATTGTATCAAAATCAATTGGACGGAACTCAGGCCTGTTCACATCCGGAGAGAATGACAACATCTTTATAGTCGGGCCCATTGAACCGGCAACAAGCACCTCTCTTCCCCCAACAGCCCTTCTTGCTATCTGTGCTCCCGACAGATTGAGCTCATATACCTTGTCAGCAAGTCCATACTCCTGTTGCGAAACGGCTGTGCTGCTGAATGTATTTGTCTCAATAATGTCAGCACCTGCTTCAATATATGCCCTATGGATCTTCTCTATCACATCCGGACGGGTAATGTTGAGCACATCGTTATTTCCTGCCCCACCCCTGAAATCTTCAAGCGACAACCCCTCTTTCTGGATCATGGTTCCCATAGCGCCGTCAAGAATAAGGATTCTACTCTTCAATCTTTCTATAATCTCACACTTTGAAACTCTACTATTCATCTCCTTTACAATTGGTTACAATGGTTCTGAAAAAATTACGCCAATATAGCATAACATATTGAGAGCAAACATACACAAAATAGTGATAAGTTCCATCTGTCGGGAGAGAAAAGAGGGGGAAAATATTAGAATTTAAGACCAATTTTAAAGAAAAACAACCAAACTTCTGTCAAGAAAAAAGCACGTTCTTTGCAAACGCTATGGTCACTTGCAGAGTATACCACATTTTCTACAAATTCACAGTATGTCTTTAAAGCAAATTATATATTTTAAAATCAGGATATTAGCGATTATAGCAATATCAGCTGTCTGCTCTTGCAGTGCACTTGATTACCATCCTTATGATGCCCATGTAAGAGGAGCAAAAAATCTTACGGAGAAAAATGTCAATCTGATAGAAAAGTCACTTGAGGGTAAAAAAAATTTCCGTTTCGCCATGATAAGCGACACCCAACGTTGGTTTGACGAGACAGAAATGGCTATAGATGCCATCAATGCACGGGATGATATTGATTTTATTGTGCATGGTGGCGATTTGAGTGATTTTGGAATAACCGATGAGTTCATGTGGATGAGAAATCTGCTTTGCCAATTTAAAAAGCCTCACATTACAATCATTGGAAACCATGACTGCATCGGTACAGGAAAAGTTGTTTACGAAACCATCTATGGTGCAACCAACTATGCTTTCAGTGCTGGAGACACGCGTTTTATATGCCTGAACACAAATGCGCTTGAATATGACTATTCATGTCCCATTCCTGATTTCAACTTTATCGGGAACGAATTGGACAATTGGGATCCGAATATGAAAAAATGTATAGTTCTAATGCATGTCAAGCCATTTGATGATGAGTTCAACAATAATGTGGCAAGGGTATTTGAGGCATATATAACCCGATTCCCCGGACTCCAGTTCTGCATATACGGCCACAACCATAACCTTGCAGTAAGCGAACCGTTCAACGATGGAGTCAAATACTACGGATGTCCCAATATTGCAGACCGTATCTATCTGCTATTTACAATAAATGAGGAGGGCTACACCTATGAAGTTGTTGAATTTTAAAGGCAGGCAGCAGAAGATGCTCCGACTGTACCTTTTATGCGCGATCTTTCTCCAGTTTGTACATCTTCCAACTCCAGCCACAGCATCAATCCGTACGTGCGACACAATATCCATAAGGCAAATACACAAAAATTACCGCTTGCAACTGAGAACCAGCAAACAGGAGATTAAAAAAAGTTTCTCTGAGAACAACCCCTACAGCTATGCAAAATACCGCTCCTTACTCGGAGAGGAGAGGGAAAAGTTGAAATATGGGCGGGACTCTTTGCTTGACATAGCTATAAATGCAAAATACATGGAGAACCTGACCAACTACCGCTCATCGTGGAGCAGACTCATCCCCTCATACAGTAAAATACAGATAGCAGGAGGAATAGGAACTGTCGCCACCGGACCTGGCTGGGACTATGGAGGTAAAAACCAATGGGAAACAGATCTGCTTATAGGCTATCTTCCCAAATATGAATCGCAGGAGTGGAAAATCACACTCACATTAAAGCAGAATTACATACCTTGGTCAATAAAGATCGGGACGGGTCGCTTTGAATTCACACCACTTACCTGCGGCATATACGGTTGTTTTGTAATTGGCGGTGATTTTTGGCTTAAAGAGCCACTGCGTTATCCCGACAGATCTTACTACCGCTTCCCCACAAAAATACGCGGCCACATATTTCTTGGAGAACGCATCACCCTCAATATCAAGCCAGGCAGTAGCCGCGCCCACAAAAGCATATCATTCTACTACGAGATATGCACCAACGACCTGGCACTAATGAGTATATGCACTAACAAGTACCTCACCTTCAGAGATGCCACAAGCCTTGCATTTGGCCTGAAATTCCAGATTTTCTGACACAAGAGCATTGAATAGCCACAAAGGCGGCTGCGGTCAGCCGCTCATTTTACCGCTTCCGCGGAGGGCCGCTCCGCGGCAGGGTGGGTCCGAGCCCAACTACCGTATACGAAAAAAGGTCAGCTTTCGCTGACCTCTCGGGTGGAGAATGGGGCTCGAAAGCGGCTGCGGTCAGCCGCTCATTTTACCGCTTCCGCGGAGGGCCGCTCTGCGGCAGGGTGGGTCCGAGCCCAATTACCATATACGAAAAAAGGTCAGCTTTCGCTGACCTCTCGGGTGGAGAATGGGGCTCGAAAGCGGCTGCGGTCAGCCGCTCATTTTACCGCTTCCGCGGAGGGCCGCTCCGCGGCAGAGTGGGTCCGAGCCCAATTACCGTATACGAAAAAAGGTCAGCCTCTGCTGACCTTTCGGGTGGAGAATGGGGCTCGAACCCACGACCTTCGGTGCCACAAACCGACGCTCTAACCAACTGAGCTATAACCACCATGTTATTGAAAAGACCCCGAAGGGAATTCCCAATCGGACTGCAAAGATACATTTTTTTTCTAAAATGCAAGAATTTTTGTTAAAAAGATTCAAAAGTTTTCTGTCGGGAAGAAAATTGAAAGGATATGGGTGTTTATTTATTTTAAATTATTCTTCCATTTTTGATACAACTAACATTTTTATTTTATAAATTTGTAGACTTTTGAAAACCAGATAATACAAAACACTTAAAAATAATCAAAAATTAAAACCAATTATTATGGCTCGCGAAATTAAATTCTCCCTGCTTTACAGGGATATGTGGCAATCATCAGGAAAATATGTCCCTATGGTTCACCAACTTAAAGAAATTGCACCAGTTATCATCGATATGGGTTGTTTTGACCGTGTTGAGACTAACGGTGGAGCTTTTGAACAGGTTAACCTTCTCTTTGGAGAGAACCCTAACAAAGCTGTAAGAGAGTGGACTGCTCCTTTCAATAAAGTTGGTATTCAGACACACATGTTGGAGCGCGGTTTGAATGCTCTAAGAATGAATCCGGTTCCAGAGGATGTACGTTTCCTAATGTATAAGGTTAAGGCTAAACAAGGCACTAACATTGCACGTTCATTCTGCGGACTTAACGACCATAGAAACCTTAAAGGTTCGGTTATTGGTGCAAAGAAAGGTGGCATGATCTCTCAGGTTGCATTGAGTATCACATATTCACCTGTACATACTGTTGAGTACTATATGGGTGTTGTTGACAAAGTTGTTGAGTATGGTTGCGACGAGATCTGCTTGAAAGATATGGCCGGTATCGGACGTCCTGCATTTTTGGGCCGTTTGACCAGCGAGATCAAGAAGAAATATCCTCATATTAAAGTTCAGTACCACGGTCACTCAGGTCCTGGATTCTCAGTAGCTTCAATGCTCGAGGTTGCAAGAGCAGGTGCAGACTATATTGACGTGGCAATGGAGCCGCTATCATGGGGTAAGATTCACCCGGATGTAATCACCATCCAGGCTATGTTGAAAGATGCAGGTTTCCTTGTTAAGGATATCAATATGGATGCTTATATGGAGGCAAGAAGATTGACCCAGACATTCATTGATGACTATCTTGGTTACTTCATTGAGCCTACTAACTACCAATGTTCATCATTGTTGGTTGGTTGCGGTCTTCCTGGCGGTATGATGGGTTCTATGATGGCTGACTTGAAAGGCTTCCACGGAGCTATCAATATGTCTCTAAGAAATCAGGGCAAGAAAGAGGTTACTCTTAACGAGCTTGCAGTAATGTTGTTCCAGGAGGTTGAGTATGTATGGCCACGTCTTGGTTATCCACCTCTTGTAACTCCATTCAGCCAGTATGTGAAGAATACTGCCCTTATGAACTTGATGCATACACTTAAGGGTGAGCCAAGATGGAAGACTATTGACAAGGATACAATGAACATGATTCTTGGCAAGACTGGTAAATTGCCTGGTCAGCTTGCTCCTGAGATTGTTGAGATCGTTAAGGAGAAAGGTCTTGAGTTCTACACTGGCAATCCTCAGGATGAGTTCCCTAACGAGCTTCCTAAGTTTGAGCAGATGATGAAAGAAGAGGGTTGGGACAGAGGTCAGGATGATGAAGAGTTGTTTGAGTTTGCAATGCACGAGAGACAGTATCGCGACTACAAGAGCGGTATTGCAAAGAAACGTTTTGAGACCGATCTTGAGGCTGCAAAAGCAAAAGCTGGTGCTCCAATCGTTATTACCCGTCCTGTTGTTGAGATGCCTAAATTTGACATTGATGCATTGGTTGCCAAATTCCCTAAGGCTACTCCTATCCAGGCTACTGTCAAAGGTCAGGTTATCTGGCAGTATGATGTTGCCGATGCTTCAACAGCTCCAACTATTGGAACAGAGTTCAAGGCTGGCAAACCTGTATGTTATGTTCAGGCATTCTACGGCAATGAAGAGATTCAGGCACCTATCGACGGTAAAATTGTTGCTGTTTGTGCTAAACAGGGCGACAAAGTTGACAAAGGTGAGATTTTGGCATTCATTGAGTAATCAATATCATAATAAAGTAGTTTTGCTTTATAAAGTTAGAAAAGGGGATCCATTCGGGTTCCCTTTTTTAATATGCAGCAACTCCACTGGAATTCACCTAAGAATAGCGGCGTGGCAATCTGAACAGAATCGACACAATTGCACATAGACCCATCGCCAAAGGATAATAGAGATACTCCAAAATTGAAACAGCCGATACTGCTGCCAGTCCTGATGCCATAAGCATCTGCGCACCATAAGGTATAAATCCCTGCACAAGACATGAAAATGTATCAAGTATACTGGCACTCTTTCGTGGGTCCAAATTATATTTTTCAGTAATATTTCTGGCAATATGTCCGGTTGTAATAATGGCAATTGTATTGTTAGCCGTACAGAAATTTGCAACTGAGACCAATAGTGCTATAGATGCCTCTGCCCCACGTTTTCCTTTTATACGGGCTGTCATCTTTGTAATAAGGAAATCAAGTCCGCCTCCATCTCTTATAATCTCCAAAACACCGCCAGCCAGCATTGTAACAATAATAAGATCTCCCATGCCGGCTATTCCCCTTCCCATAGACTCAAGCCAACAAGTCCAGCAAAGTCCCTCAAACGCAAAGCCAATGAAGGCACAGACCACTATTCCGGCTACAAGTACCAGCAGCACATTTACGCCAAGGAGTGCCATGACCACTATCATTATATAAGGTATAAGCATAAAGAGTTTTACATGCTGTACCTCCGGAACATAGCTTACATCAGCACCTTTAATCACATAAAATATCGTCACCAATGCTGCAGCTGGCAGAACCACTGCAAAATTGACCTTGAATTTATCGGCCATTGAACATCCCTGGCTTCGGGTTGCGGCAATCGTCGTATCAGAAATGAATGAAAGGTTATCCCCAAAAAACGAACCTCCGACAATTATTGCAACTATAAAGGAGGTCGACACACCTATCTCTGCTGCAATACCTGTTGCGATGGGTACAAGAGCAACAATGGTACCTACGCTTGTTCCTATTGACATGGATATGAAACAGGCCGCCAAAAATAGACCGGCATAGAGGAATTTGCCCGGCATTATCTTGAGCGTTATATCAACAGCTGCATCAATAGCTCCTATCTCTTTGGCTATAGCTGCAAACGCCCCTGCCAGAACAAAAATCCATATCATAAGAAGCACATTCCTGTCACCTGCGCCACGTGAAAAAACCGCCACCCTCTCTTCAATGTTTTTCCCTTTGCATATAGCCAGCGCATATACCGATGCAACAAGAAATGCCGATGCAATTGGAATCTTATAAAAATCTCCGGCCACAATTGAGGAGACAAGGTAAACCAAAAGAAAAACTGCCAATGGAGTCAAAGCAAACCAGCCCGGGAGCTCCTTCTCAAAATATCTCTTCATATATCTCTAAATATAGGCACAAAGATGACCATTTTATTCTAACTTTACCAACAGAATTTTATCATTTTAAGAGTTCAGACAATGAAGAGAATCCTGCTTGCGGCACTGTTGGTTCTTATATCCGCCGTATATTCCGATGCCAAGGTTACACTGCCTTCAATTATTTCAGACAATATGGTTCTTCAACAGAGATCCAATGTGAAAATTTGGGGCTGGAGCGACCCAGATAACATTATAACTATCTATGTATCATGGAGTAAAAAACCATATACCACATATTCAGGTCCCGACGGCAAATGGTCTCTTCACATCAAGACTCCGGGAGAGAGTGTGGGAGAAAAGATGAAAATTCTGTCGGGAAGCACAGGTGAGGAGATTGAAATTTCAAATATCCTCATTGGCGAGGTATGGCTTGCAAGCGGCCAGAGCAACATGGAATTTGAGATGAAGCCCCATCCCGTTGACAAATGGATGACAGGCATGCATGAGTGGGAAAAGGAGTCCGAAGATGCCAACTACCCATACATACACCTTTTCAAGGTTGAGGAGGATTATAACCATAATGCCCCACAGGAGAACTGCAAGGGCAAATGGATGGTCTGCACACCGGAAGTTGCCAGAAACTGCTCAGCAATAGCATTTCTCTTTGCAAGGGAACTGCACACAACACTTGACACACCTGTTGGTGTTATCCTTTGTGCATTTGGAGGAACCCATGCTGAATCGTGGACACGAAGTTCAATAATGGAGAATGACTCCCTTTACAATAAAGTCTACAAAAGCTATTCTCCGGATAGCGATGTCTGCAAAAAATACCCGCACAAAGTCCCTGCCGCCATCTGGAATGCCATGGTAAACCCAATTGTCGGATATACCATAAAAGGCAATATATGGTATCAGGCCGAATCAAATGCCTGGAGAGCCGGAGATTATCCACAAATTTTTGTAAACATGGTAAATGACTGGCGTTCACTCTGGGGTCAGAAGAGGCTGCCGTTTTACTTTATGCAGGTAGCTCCATTCGGCACCATGCCGGGGATAATCAGGGAGAAGCAGGCAATGGTATGGGAAAGGAAAATGTTGCCCGACATTGGAATGGCCACTGCAATAGACGTTGGAGATTCTCTTGACATTCACCCCAAAAATAAAATTATCCCAGCACACCGCCTGGCACTTTGGGCTTTGGCAAAAGAGTATGGAAAGAAGGTTGCATATTGCGGGCCACAGTTCAAAAGGATGACTGTTAAGGGCAAAAAGGCAATAATTGAATTCAGAAATGGAGAGGGACTATATATAATTGACAAAAATGGTCAAAAATGCACCTCAGGTGCTGCCTACATCCACATTGCGGGTCCCGACGGGATATTCTACCCTGCCCATTCGGCAATAGAGGATAACGCCCTTGTATTGTGGCACCCCGATGTAGAGACACCAACAAGCGTAAAATACTGTACTGAAGATTATTGCAAAGGGAACATCTACAACGGCCACAACCTGCCGGCTTACCCTTTCAGAAAAGAATAGGTTTTAGGGGTATGTTTATAAAAGTAGCCCGGATTTCAGGTGTATAAGTAAGAAATCCCCTCTACAATGCACGTAGAGAGGATTCAAGTACCCCCGGGCGGAATCGAACCGCCACCCTGAGAACCGGAATCTCATATTCTATCCTTTAAACTACAGGGGCATTTTTATACTTTGGGCTGCAAATTTAGGTAATTTGTTTAAATTATCTATCTTTGCAGCCTAATTATTTAACTAACAAACTAAAATATGAAAGCATACGTTTTTCCGGGACAGGGATCTCAGTTTACTGGAATGGGGCAAGAGTTATACAACACCAATCCCCTTGCCAAAGAGATGTTTGAGAAGGCTAATGAGATCTTGGGCTTCCGCATTACAGATATTATGTTCAACGGCACTCCAGAGGAGTTGAAGCAGACAAAAGTTACCCAACCTGCTGTATTTTTACACTCTGTAATTCTTGCCAAATGTTTGCCTGATTTCAAACCCGATATGGTTGCAGGCCACTCATTAGGTGAGTTTTCAGCCTTGGTTGCTGCAAATGCAATGACCTTTGAAGATGGTCTTAAACTTGTTTCCAAAAGAGCGATGGCAATGCAGAAGGCATGTGAATTGAAACCTTCAACAATGGCTGCCATCATCAACCTTGACGACAAGACAATTGAGGAGATTTGCGCAAAGACTGAGGGTGTGGTTGTTGCCGCAAACTACAACTGCAAAGGACAGGTTGTAATTTCAGGTGAAGTTGAGGCTGTAAATGCGGCCTGTGCAGCAATGAAGGAGGCAGGCGCAAAGAGGGCTTTGGTGTTGCCTGTTGGTGGAGCTTTCCATTCGCCACTTATGGATCCTGCCAGAATAGAGCTTGCCGAGGCAATTGAGAAGACCGATTTCTCAACCCCAGTTTGCCCTGTATACCAAAATGTTGACGCAAAACCACACACAGATCCTGCAGAGATCAAAAACAACCTTCTTGTGCAATTGACAGCTCCTGTAAAATGGACTTACAGTGTAGAGAATATGGTTGCAGACGGTGCTGACCACTTTATAGAGATTGGTCCTGGAGCCGTTCTTCAAGGCCTTGTAAAGAAGATTGCCACCGGTGTTACAATTGAAGGACACCAATAACAGAATAATCCAATAATTTAGAAGGCTGTCGGTTAAAATTTTTTTAGCCGACAGTTTTTTCTTTATAAGAAACATTTTTCTTCCCGAATTGGAATTTATTTCGTAATTTTGGGCGCTTGATGTTTATCTTGGATAAATGTGAAGTATCAGTTATTAACCTAAACAGATAAATTAATAACAGAATTTTAAAATTTAATTCAATAATATAATCTTTAATAACATCAGTATGGCTAAAGAGAAAAAATTTATTACCTGCGATGGTAACTATGCTGCAGCACAAGCGGCATACATGTTTAGCGAGCTTGCAGCCATCTACCCTATCACACCATCTTCAACAATGGCGGAGTTGGTAGACGAGTGGTCTGCATACGGCAAGAAAAACCTTTTCGGAGAACCTGTTAAGGTTGTTGAGATGCAAAGTGAGGGTGGTGCAGCAGGTGCTGTTCACGGTTCACTTCAGGCTGGTGCCCTTACCACCACATTTACAGCTTCACAGGGTCTATTGCTTATGATCCCTAATATGTACAAGATTGCTGGTGAGTTGCTTCCTACAGTATTCCACGTATCTGCAAGAGCTTTGGCTTCTCACGCACTTTCAATCTTTGGTGACCACCAGGATGTAATGGCAGCAAGACAAACAGGTTTTGCATTCTTGGCTTCAGCAAGCGTACAAGAGGCTTTGGACTTGGGTATTGTTTCACACTTGTCAACAATCAAATCATCTGTTCCTTTCGTTCACTTCTTTGACGGTTTCAGAACTTCTCACGAGATCCAGAAGATTGAGGATGTCAATCCTGAGGATGTGAAAGGTATGATCAGCGAGAAATCTTTAGCCAAATTCCGTTCAAGAGCGTTGAACCCTAACAATCCTGTTACCAAAGGTACAGCTCAGAACTCTGACGTTTACTTCCAGAACAGAGAGGCTTGCAACACATATTACGAGGCTGTTCCTGATATTGTTGCAAGATATATGGGTGAGATCAGCGAGCTTACTGGCCGTCACTATCTTCCATTTGACTACTATGGTGCTCCAGATGCAGAGAACATCATCATTGCTATGGGTTCTGTTACCGAGACCATCAAAGAGACCATCGACTACATGGCTAAAAAAGGTGAGAAAGCTGGTGTTGTAATCGTAAGACTATACAGACCATTCTCAGCTAAATATTTCATGAGAGTGCTTCCTGCTTCAGCTAAGAGAATTGCAGTTCTTGACAGAACCAAAGAGCCAGGTGCAGTTGGCGAGCCTCTATATGTAGATGTAAAATCTGTATTGGCAGAGCAAGGTTCAAATGTTAAAGTTGTAGGTGGCCGTTACGGTCTTTCTTCTAAAGATACAAGCCCTGCTCAGATCCTTTCAGTATATGACAACCTTAAGGCAAAAGAGCCTAAGAATGACTTTACAATTGGTATCGTAGATGACGTTACATTCAAATCACTTCCTCAAAGAGAGGAGATCAGCCTTGCAACAGAGGGTACTTATGAGTGTAAATTCTACGGTTTGGGTTCAGACGGTACTGTAGGTGCAAACAAAAATACAATCAAGATCATTGGTGGAAGTACTCCTAAATATTGTCAGGCATACTTTGACTATGACTCTAAGAAATCAGGTGGTTACACTTGTTCACACCTTCGTTTCGGTGACAACCCTATCACATCTCCATACTTGGTTTCAACTCCAGACTTCGTAGCATGTCACGTTCCTACATACTTGACAAAATATGATGTTCTAAGAGGTATCAAGAAGAACGGTACATTCCTATTGAACAGCTTGTGGTCAACAGAGGAGACTTTGAACCGTATTCCTGATTTTGTAAAACATCAGATCGTTTCAAAGAAATTGAACTTCTACATCATCAACGCTACCAAGATTGCTGAGGAGATTGGTTTGGGCAACAGAACCAACACTATCCTACAATCTGCATTCTTCAAGATTACAGGCATTATCCCTTACGAGCAGGCAGTTGCTGAGATGAAGAAAGCAATTGACAAGAGCTACGGCAAGAAGGGTGAGAACATCGTTAAGATGAACTATGCCGCAGTAGACAGAGGTGCTGAGTATGTTCAGGTAGAGATTCCTTTCGAGTGGAAGAATATCGCAGCCGGCACATTCGTTCCAGATTCATACAAACGTCTTGCTCCAGAGTGGGTACGTACAGTTGCTGACGTTGTTAACGCACAGTGCGGTAATGACCTTCCTGTAAGTGTATTCAAAGATTCTGCTGACGGTGTTATCCCTGCAGGAACTGCAGCTTACGAGAAACGCGGTATCGCAACTCATATCCCTCAATGGAATCCAGACAACTGTATCCAATGTAACCAGTGTTCATTCGTTTGTCCTCACGCTGCTATCCGTCCATTCCTAATGACTGAGGAGGAGGCTGCCAATGCTCCAGCAAGCGTTAAGAGAGTTAAAGGAAACGGTCCTGTTAAAGAGTACTACTTCACTATTCAAGTTGATCCTGCAGACTGTACAGGTTGCGGTAACTGTGCCGATGTATGTCCTGCTAAAACTAAAGCTCTTACAATGGAGCCTGCTGCCACTCAAGAGGCTGAGCAAGCAAACTTTGACTACATGCACTCAACTATCGGTTACAAAGACACTGTAGTGGCTAAAGAGCAGAACGTTAAGAATTCTCAGTTTGCACAGCCATTGTTTGAGTTCTCAGGTGCTTGCGCAGGTTGTGGTGAGACTCCATACGTTAAAGCAATTTCACAGTTGTTCGGTGACAGAATGATGATTGCAAATGCAACAGGTTGTTCTTCAATCTACAGTGGTTCATTCCCTGCATCACCTTACTGCAAAGACAAGAATGGTAGAGGTCCAGCTTGGGCTAACTCATTGTTCGAGGATAATGCTGAGTTCGGTCTTGGTATGAAAGCAGCTACAATGAGACTAAGAGAGACTGTAGCTAACTTGATGGCTAAAGGAATGGAGTGCGACAAATGCTCTGCTGAGATGAAGGCTCTATTCGCTGAGTGGTTGAGCGACAAAGACAACCCTGCTAAAACAAGAGAGATCGAGGAGAAACTTGTTCCAATGATGGAAGAGTGCAACTGCGACACTTGTAAAGAGCTTCTAGCTCACAAAGACCTTATAGCTGCACGTAGCCAGTGGATCATTGGTGGTGACGGTTGGGGTTATGACATCGGATACGGCGGACTTGACCACGTATTGGCATCTGGCGAGAATGTAAACGTATTGGTAGTTGATACTGAGGTTTACTCAAATACAGGTGGACAATCATCTAAATCTACTCCTGCCGGTGCAGTTGCTAAATTTGCTACATCAGGTAAGAAGATTCGTAAGAAAGACCTTGGTATGATGGCTATGAGCTACGGTTACGTATACGTTGCACAGGTAGCTATGGGTTCAAGCCAAGCTCAATTCTTCAACGCTCTTAAAGAGGCTGAGGCTTACAACGGACCATCTTTGATTATCGCTTACGCTCCATGTATCAACCATGGTCTAAAAGCTGGTATGGGCAAGAGCCAACGCGAGGAGAAGATGGCTGTAGAGTGCGGTTACTGGCATCTATACAGATTCAACCCAGCACTTGCTGAAGAGGGTAAGAATCCATTCACTTTGGACAGCAAAGAGCCAGATTGGAGCAAATTCCAGGATTTCATCAAGGGTGAGGTCAGATATGCTTCATTGCTTAAGACTTTCCCTGAGCAGGCAGGTGAACTATTCGGCTTGACTGAGGAGTTTGCAAAACAGCGCTACAACTCATACAAGAAACTATCTGCTCAAGAGTAAGACTACTTACTACTACGAGAGTAAATAACAAGAGAGGGTGTGACCTTTGGGTCACACTCTCTCTTACTTTTTATATATCCCAATCTTCAATTCACAGACAAGGTCTTCATAATAATCTTCAGTATGGCTAGCAATCTATTCTACCTGAGCAATAATTGATAACGACCCTCAGGATATTTTCAGACCTCGCAAGTTCCTATACGGTTGTGTATTTGTAAAAAAGATGAGGCAGGGTCAAAAAATTGATTAGTTATTAGCATCGCGGAACAATTTGTAGAAGCTCAGTAAATTTATCACAAATATTATAGAAGAATAAGACCAACTTTGTGCGCCCACTGAAAACAGGCCATTTTAGGCCGTTAAAGAGAATGATTAAGGAATACGGAGAAAATATTGTTTGAAAGTAAAAGAGAGACTAAGTGTAAAAAAAACACCTCAAATAAAGCACTATCAACAACACAGGAAACCTCTCCATTAAACTAAACAGTTTATATAAGAAATAAAAAAGGAACAGGTATATCTGAGAGGAATAGAGGATGCAATAATTGACTCAAAGAATAGGGAATAACATATTTGAACAATATTAAATTAGTCAACATTAAATTAGTCAGAAAATCAAACTCAGAGCCGAGACAATTAACTACAAACTGGATAACGGAAAAACATATTTAACAAGAGGATGAACACAAAAAAGAAAGGCTCCCTTTCGGAAGCCTTTCAATATTTATAATTAGTAAACTGAGTTTCTAATTATTTGCTGTTTGCACTTGAAAGTACAGTTACTTTAGGGAATACCTCCTGAGCTGCAAGGTTCTCAACACTTACAGTAACATTGAACTCCTCATCCTCTGGCATTAGGTATTTGTTGTTTTGCAACTCACCACCACCATTGTACCATCTGATGTAAGTATTACCTTCTTCGTCAGTAACAAGTGTCAATTTCTTGTTACCCTCATCACCCCAAGTAGAATCCAACTCTGACAAATCGTATGTAAACTCGAAGTTGTCTTTAGAGAAATTGTAAACCTCTTGAGCATACTCAGTAACATCACATTTCTCATAGATTACTTTACCATCAAGATCTTTAATTACTACTGCAGAATCAACGCAAACTGAATCTGGTTTAGCAATTAGAGTCTTAAGAGTAAGATTATCAATTGTCATGTTGAATGGACGTACAAACTCTACGCAGAAGTATTTAACACATCTTTGACCGTTGTACATGAACTGGCTCATTCTGATTAGGTATACTCTTGATGGCTCATCAGCACCTAGAGGAGTAGTAAGCTTAATGTCAACGTTTTGATCACCAGCTTTATCTAGAGCAATGTTAGCACCTTCAGCATCTACCAAGCAAGCACCGAATTTAGCAGTATCAGTAATTAGAGCACCATCTTTTACAAGACCCTCAATTCTGAACTTAAGTGCATTGTGGTTACCTGGTTGAACATAACCCTCAAGGTAGTTCTCACAGAACTCTTTCATCTCTGACTGAAGAGCCCATACACCATCAATTAGTTTACCTTTAACTCTTACAACCTCGTACTCATTAGTATCAATTGCCTGTTTCTTCTCCAACAAGTAATCTGGGTTAAGAGCAGGGAATTGAGGGTTATGGTAGATATTGTATACGAATTTAATAAGAACATCTTTGTAGCGAGGATCACTAGAGATTAGTTTCAAAGTAGCTACGCCATCACCAAGCTGAACCTCATAAGGATCAAATGCAAGACCTGCGATGTCTGTAGATGTTGGAGCCTCGTCATAATCAACGTACTCATAAATCACATCTACGCCTGGCTCAGACTCGATATCCCAAGTCGCATAAATATCCCAGAATGATTGAGCATCAAGACCAAGAACCTCATAAACCTCTTGATTGAACTGCTCCCAAGGAAGAGCCATAACAACTGAATCTTCTACGATATCGCTGTACTCGAATGACTCAGGACCTACAGTAAGAGTGATAGAATCTCTAACAATAACAACCTCTTTCTCAGTAATCTCAATCTTGATTGAAGCTGTATCAATAACAACACCAGCAATCTTAGCCTCAACGAAAATTAGCGGAGTTCTACCGATAGCAGCTTTACCACCCTGAGGGTTAGCTTTCAAGAACTCTTTATCAACTGAAAGAACAGAACCGTCAAGTTTAACGAACTTGTTCTGGTCTGTCATACCATCTTGACCTTTGAATACTTTCTCATCGCTGAAAGTGTACTCTACATCAAAACCATAGTTTGCAATAGCATCGTAAAGATAGTCTAGCTCAAACAATGAAACAACTTCATTCAAGTCAAGTGTACCATCGTAGTACATGTAAGCATCTCTGTGAGAATCTGCTGCATCATAAACATTAGCACAAGAATCTACAGTTAGCACGTGATGATAACCCTCCTCACAAGCGTAGATATTTACAAGCTCTATTGAATCCAATCCTATTGGGAATACAACTGCGTAATCAGAAACGATCTCACAACCGTCAACATTAGCAGCTTTAAGAGCAAATAGATTTAGCTCAACAGACTCCTGACGATCATCAACATTAAATCTAACAGGAACAAAAGAATCGCTCAATTTAGCAGTAACATCAATTGCACCTGGGATAGTCTCTGATTTAGCTACACTAACAAACTCAACAGCATCAGTCTCATCAGCCTCAGCTGCTCTTACGATCTCTGCAAATCTGTTAAGGAATGAGAACTCAACGCTGTCAACATTAGCATTAGTTGGGTTAACTCTATAAGTTACCTCAAAGTTGTTTGAAGCAACAAACTCACCCTCTTTGTCAAAAATTACGTAGCTCTCATAAAATGGCAAACCAAGGCCTTCAAGCAATTTCTCAGGAACAACTGCCAATGAAGCAATATGAGAAGCTGCGCCAATAACGTAACCATCCTCAAGACCCTCTACACCGTAAAGAGTAAGAACACCGTCTACAAATTTAGCAGTAATACCACCCTCGGTGCCAGCTGCTGAAATGCCAGTATCCTCACCATCGATGAACCAGTTGCCGTTCTCGCCGATCTCTACAACTGAACCAGGTTGGCCATCCTCGCCATCCTCGCCGTCTTTACCAGCAGCAGCGACACCAGTATCCTCACCGTCGATATACCAGTTACCGTTCTCGCCAATCTCTACAACTGTACTTTTACCGGCTGCACCATCCTCACCGTCAGTACCGTTAGAAATAGTAAATGATTTACCGTTACTCAATGTTACTGTAACGCCAGTACTGCTCTCAGCAACATTAGTAATTACTGCACCACCATCAATCTCACTTTGAAGGCTCTGTACTGTAGCTTTCAAAGCATCGATCTGTGCTTGCAAACCCTCGATATCATCATCGTATTTGTCACAAGCAACAAATACGCTTGACAATAGCGCAAATGCTCCTAGAAGCATTAGTCTGAAAGATTTTTTAATCATAATAAAATGTTTTTAATAAAGTTTGAATTATTTGTATTTAGTTTTTATTTCCTGTTAAGGCCTGAATCCCCATTTCCTTGAAACGAATTGACTCAGCTTGGTCTACTTTT
>JAFQHE010000032.1 GCA_017398125.1 Bacteroidales bacterium | reverse complement strand
TCAACATTTGCCTCTGCCGGCTCTGTAAAGGCATCTTACCCTGCCACAACACCGGCAGACTACAGCTCTCAGGGCGGAACATTGGCCGATGTTGAAGAGTTTCTTACCCTTGAAGCCTCAATAGATGTGACTGCCAACCAGTCAACCACTGGATTGAACCTCAAATTCAACCACAACTCGGCCATAATCAAAATGTCCCTCACAAACGAGGCATTCAAGAGCAAGAGTGTGAATGTGGAGCTCTATGCCGAAGGTCTGCTTTCAGGTTCAAACATAATCTCAACAGAAGGCATTACAGCTGATGCCGACGGCCAGGCAACTGCATACTTTGCAGTACCTGCAACAGGCAAAGAGGTAAAGAACTGTGCCATCTATGCCACTGCCGGAGAGACCACCTACAAGACCATACTTGGCAACAACACAATCACCTCAGGCAACCTCTACAATATTGCCAAAAGCAGCAGCAACTTTGAAGAGATACCTGCCGCCTGTTATCTGCCAAATGGAAAAACATTCAGAGATGCAGTTGTGGCAGCCATTGGCACATTAGAGAGTGTTCAGGTCAAATTCATTGCAAACAGCAGAGAAAACCTTTCCGGAGCCACAGAAATAGGAACCGGCACCGGAGCCTATATCAAAGTAAATGGCAGTGTAATTGAAATTCACACAGCTGCCAAAGAGTTTGTGTTCAATGCAAATTGCTCGTACATGTTTGGAGCAAGCTCATTAGAGGAGGCAACTGCAGATGCTTTGGCACGCATTACAGCAATTGATTTTAATGACTGTATAAATACATCTAATGTAACACGTATGTGCTGGATGTTCAGTGAATGCAGCAGTCTTACTTCTCTTGATCTTAGCAATTTCAATACTGAGAAGGTTACAGATATGAGCTGGATGTTCTATAATTGCAGTAGACTTACCTCTCTTGATTTGAGCAATTTCAATACAGCAAATGTAACAAATATGACATGGATGTTCGATGAATGTAGCAGTCTTACTTCTCTTGATGTGAGCAAGTTTAATACAGAGAATGTGACTAACATGAGCTATATGTTCCGTGGTTGCAGCAGCCTTACTTCGCTTGATTTGAGCAAGTTTAATACAGAGAATGTGACTAACATGAGCTATATGTTCGATGGTTGCAGTAGCCTTACTTCGCTTGATTTGAGCAAGTTTAATACAGAGAATGTGACTAACATGAGCTATATGTTCCGTGGTTGCAGCAGCCTTACTTCGCTTGATTTGAGCAATTTCAATACTGAGAATGTTACAGATATGCATAGTATGTTCAATGAGTGTGAGAAACTTCAAACCCTTGATTTGAGTAATATCAATACAGCAAATGTTACAAATATGAAAAGTATGTTCGGTTTTTGCAGTAGCCTTACTTCTCTTGATTTAAGTAATTTCAATACAGAGAAGGTTGCAGATATGAGCTGGATGTTCTATCATTGCAGTAGCCTTACCTCTCTTGATTTGACATCCTTTAACGTAAGCAAGGTAACTGATTTTGGCTTTATGTTCTATCATTTAGGCAGTAAAGCCTCTTCAAAACCAATTTCAGTTAAGGTAACCAAGGCTGCATACGATATTTTAAGCACAAAGAGCACAGGCATAGATGAAGATTATGCTGTTTACTCTTATCCTACGGAGTAATCAGATAAAGATACTACCTTTTGTAAAACAGGAGGAAATGGCTGAATGTACAAGTTTACATGCCGTTTCCTCTTTTTTTATTACCTTTGGGGGTGTAATTTAAGTGCTTATGAAAATAGATCCAGAATATAAATTGAGAGAGGTGGCAGGTGAGTGCATTATTGTTAACCAGGGTAAGGTGGGTACAGACCTGACACGTATAATTTCATTGAATTCAACAGCCAAGTATCTTTACAAAGCTATGGAGGCAAGGGAGTTTGAGGTGGAGGATGCTGCACAGGCTCTTGTTGATGAGTATGGAATTGACAATGATCTTGCCATGAAGGATGCCGGCAAGTGGGTGGAATCTCTGAAAAATTGCGGTGTAATCTCGTAGCAGGCAAATGGCAGGTTGGTCTCTGATTGCTTTATGGACGGTTTCAATTTGAATAGAAGTGAAAAGTTGCTTTTTGCACTGCTCAGGCTCGGATTCGGGTATGGAGAGGTGAGCGGTCTTGCCGAAGGCCGGTTTGACGGAGTCTCTGCAAAGGAGTGGAGCCTCTGTTATGGTTTGGCCTGCAAGCAGGGTGTTATGGCATTGGCCTGGGATGGCGTTATGAAGTTGCCTAAAGAGCAGCAGCCTCCATTGAGCGTCAAGATCCCTTGGGCAATGGCTGTTGAGAGGTATGAAAAGCGTTATGCTTTGTATTGTAGCGTGATAGAAGAGCTCAGTTCATTCTACAGAAGCAACGGCATAGCAACTGTACAGCTGAAGGGTGTAGGGTTGTCATCATATTATCCTAAGCCACAGCATCGTGAGGGCGGTGATATTGACATATACACATTTGCCCTTGAAAATCTGGAGCGCGCAGCCGGAACTTCCGAACTGTCATCCAAAGAGGCCTCTTGTTCAAAGGAGAGTGGAGATTGCGAATCGGTTGCCAGAAAGAGAGACCGCAGGGCCAATGAACTGGCTGATGAACTTATGCGCAAAGAGGGAATAGAGGTTCAGATGCACTCATACAAGCACAGCAACTTCAATTACAGACATATTCCCATTGAGAACCATAAATTTTTCCTTAACGTGCAGCACTACAAGTATGGAGAGGTGCTTGATCTATTTTTGAGACGGAACATCAATCCAAAAGAGGTGGTGTTGCAAGGGTGCAGCCGGAGTATACTTGTTCCGTCATTGGCATTCAATTCGATCTTTGTTCCTTTCCATGCATTCCAGCATTATGGCTGCGGGCTTACATTGCACCATTTGTGCGACTGGGCAGTGCTGTTGCAGGCCGGGGCCTTGAAAGAGTGGCCGGGTGAGATAGATGACAAGTATTTCCTTAAAGGAATTGCTGCTTTGTCGGTACTTAGTGATACTTTGTTGGGTACTGATTCCGGTGTAAATGGCGGCTGCTTTGCAAACGGTGCAGTTGATATTGAGAGTGCAAAAGCTCTTGCCAGAAAGATGTTGAAAGAGATGATCTGTCCGGAGTATGAGAATGAAATTCCGTTTAAAGGCAGGTTCAGGATATTGATATACAAGACACGCAGACTTATTCACAGATACAGATTGGTCAATGAGGTAATAAGAACCTCTCTGCTGTCGGGAATATGGAAATCTGTAGTAGCCCATGTAAAGGAACCTATGCTTATCTTCAAAACAAAATGACCTCAAAAATGGTGTAATTACCAAAAAATAATAGCTATAAACAATGCAGCTCTTCGGAAGAATATACAAATTGCTTGACAAAAGGGAACGTAAAGGTGGAGTACGTGTCGCTGCTGCTCTCTTTTTTACGACCTTGCTGGATTTTGTAAGTCTGGCATCCTTGCTTCCGGTCCTCTATTGGCTCCTTAAGGGGGGAGAAAACAGCAGGGCAGCACTCCTCTTTTCACTATTGGCTGTGGCATTGATAATACTCAAAAGCACAGTGGGCATACTCTTTTCAAGATTCCAGAACAGATATATGCTCTCAATCTACAAGAGGTTGAGCCTGGCCCTTTACACCAGCTATTTCAGACGGGGCTTGCTTTTCATTAAGGGTGAGGGTTCCAACAGACTTTCCCACGATACCAACTATATATCATTCATATTCAGCCAGAATGTGTTGCCTTCGCTTTTGAAGATGGCGAGTGATTCAATGCTGTTGATATTGGTGGCTACAGCTCTTGCCATTTATGATTTTAAGACATCTTTAATACTTCTCTGCAGTTTTACGCCCTTTCTGCTCATATATGTCCTTGGAGTAAGAAAGAGGGTCAAGGCAATAGGAAAAGAGGATGTCAAGGCAAAGCGTGACCAGAGCCGGGTTGTAATGGATACGTTCAAGGGGTATGCCGACCTGCAGGTGAGCGGAGCATTTCCGTATGCACAAGAGATGTTCAAGACAGGTCTTGACAAAATAGCAACCAACAGGCTGCAGATGGATACACTGATGCGGATTCCGCTCTTTTTGGGAGAGTTGGCCATAGTGATTGGTCTGGTGCTGCTGGTTGTGACACGCAGCGGCGATGTGTCGTTGCTGGTAGGCCTTTTTGCAGTGGCTTCGTTCAGGCTTTTGCCGGCAATACGCAGTATAATGACCGGTTATGCCCAGCTTGAGAATGCCTCTTATTGCCTCGATATTATAGAGACTGCCCTGAATTACGATAAAAATGGAGAGAATAGCTCTGCCAATAATCCGGCTTCTATAGCTGAAGAACCAGACAAATCATTCGAACGGCCATTCTCAGACAAGATAGAGTTTGCATCAATCTACTACTCTTTTCCCGACGGAGATCCTCTCTTCAATGATTTCAACTGCACCGTGAACAGTGGCGAGTTTGTCGGTTTCAAGGGGTACAGTGGAGTAGGCAAGACAACCCTGTTCAATCTTCTGTTGGGCTTCATTTCACCCCAGAGTGGAGAGGTAAGGATAGATGGCATACCGTTGCATGAGGGCAACCGCCAGAAGTGGTTGAGTCAGGTCGGGTATGTATCCCAGGATGTATTCATATTTTATGGCACGTTGGCGGAAAACATTGCGCTGGGTGAGACTGAGATTGACCGGAAGAGGATTGAAGAGGTGCTCGACAAAGTCTGCCTCAGGGAGTGGGTGGAGAGCTTGCCCGACGGAATTGATACAAATATGAGCGAGGAGGGCAAGAGATTGTCGGGAGGGCAGAGACAGAGAATAGGAATTGCACGTGCCATTTACAGGAGAGTGAATGTGCTGCTTCTTGATGAGGCAACATCTGCTCTTGATAATGGTACTGAGCTGGAGATAAATAATATGCTGTTGCAGTTGAGGAAGAGTTGTGGAGATTTGACGATATTGTCCATAGCGCATAGGGAGAGCTCCCTTAAGTTCTGTGACAGAGTTGTGGAAATTGAGTGATAATAGATATGTTTGTGGATTCAATGGAGTCAAAGAGATTTCGTATAGGCGGATACATTGTTGATGTTCAGGGTGATGATCTTGTAAATGGCCTGGCAGGGCTTGGAAGTTTCGCCGTTTTTGAAGAGAGATCGGAGCTGGAAGAGGCGGCTTTGATAACTTTTTCTTATGGTGGCAAGGATTTTGGAGGAATCACAGGTAAATTGCTTTATTCTTCTGAGAATGATGGTGTTGTAAGTGAATTCTACTCTACAGATGAAACCGGCCGCTATTTTCAGAAAATGAGGCATGAGAATGGAAATGAACTGTTTATGCAGGTCAGCTGCGATGAGGGCAGGGCTGTGGTCTGCGGTTCACTTATGCCGCAGATGTTGAGGTTTGCCTTGTGGATAGGATTTGGTGTAATGCTGTCGGGAAGCAATGCAATAGCAATACATAGCAGCTGTATTGTATATGATGGCATGGCGGTACTATTCCTTGGCGAGAGCGGAACAGGTAAAAGTACGCATACGCGTATGTGGCGTGAATCAATACCTGGAGCAACACTCTTGAACGATGACAGTCCTATATTGAGGATCGAAGATGGTAGTGTATATGTCTACGGATCGCCGTGGAGTGGCAAGACCCCTTGCTACAAGCAGGAGAGGTATCCATTGGCAGCCATTGTCAGGTTATATCAGGCTCCATTCAACAGAATTGAAAGATTGCCGCTGCTCCATGCGTATGGCGCGGTGCATCCGTCATCTCCTCCTGATTTTGCTTATGATGCATTGTTGTATGACGGTATAAGTTCAACCATAGGAAAACTTCTTGAGTCTGTGCCGGTATACAGAATGGGATGTCTGCCTGATTATGCTGCTGCGCAACTCTCTTGTGAAACGATTTTCGGGAGGTAATGTAAGTTATGGAGAGCACATCAAAGAGGGTTGTTCCCAACAATATATTTTTTGCGTGGGTTGAAGAGGAGATTGCATCAGGACGGAGCGTACGTTTTACTGTCAACGGCTTTTCCATGATGCCCCTTTTGCGTAACGGCAAGGATGAGGTGAAGCTTGAGCCATGCAATCCGCAGAGCATAGTCAAAGGTGATATATTGCTCTTCAGATATAAGGGAATGCATGTGCTACATAGGGTAACATCTTTTGACAAACCAACAGGCCGTATAGTGTTGAGAGGTGACAATGTTTTTGGAAGAGGAGAAGATTGCCTGCCATCAGATGTGGTTGGCAGGGTTGCTGAGATATACAGATGCAATAACGGTACAGCAAAGGCTAAAGCACCAAAGAGTGCCATCTATAGTGTGGAACTGCTGGTATGGCGCATTTTAAGATGGGGTATGATTGCAGCTGGAAAGGTAAAACGGCTATTCTGAGGTACATTATTCGCATCCGGCTCCACAACTTCCGCAGTCATTGTTGCATTCCACTGCGTTTTGCGAACCTTTTTTTCTGTTTTTCTTGCCCCAAAGTCTCTTTTCCTCAATTTTTGCACATTGTATTCCTCTTTTGCGCATCTCCTTGTTATGCTCTATTTCGGTATCTGGGAATTTGCCGTCCTTTCTGAAGATAATATTGAAGCAGAGCAGAAATACGCAGATTCCTACAAGTATGATGCATAATAATACCAGTTTCATTCTATTTTTCCTTTAAACTATAGTAGATATTTTGATTCATGAACAAGTGGCTTGCTGCTAATGTTCAGTAGAGGGGGTGCCTGCAGCAGCTTTATTTTGGACCTCTCTCTGAGTGATGTGATCTTTGTAAGAAGCTCTCTGTCATATCCGGCAACTGCAAGCTCTTCAAATCCCTTTTCCTCCTCATTAAGTGCGTGCAGAAGCGGATCAAGATATGAGTAGTCCGGAAGAAAGTCATTGTCTTTCTGTTCGTATCTCAACTCATCTGATGGAGCCTTGGTCATTGTGGATTTTGGTATAAGGGGAGAAATACTGTTGATGTAATCGGCCATCTCGTAGACCTCACTTTTATACAGGTCTCCCAATACCATTAAGGCTCCCGACAAATCACCATATAGAGTGCCGTATCCCACACTCAATTCGCTCTTGTTTGTCGTATTGAGAAGCAGTGCATTGAATTTGTTGGCATACGCCATAAGAAGTGTTCCTCTGATTCTTGTCTGCAGATGCTCCTCGGCCACATTCCATTGGTTATCCCTGCCAAAAATGGGTTGCAGCTCCTTCATGAATTTCTTGAATATTGTGCTTATAGGAATTATGTGGTACTCAATGTCAAGATTGTCTGCCATATCAACGGCATCCTGTATTGAGTGTAGTGTGGAGAACTCACTCGGCATAAGCAAGGCATGGACATTCTCTTTGCCAAGGGCCTTTACAGCCAGAACGGCAACAACGGCCGAATCAATTCCACCAGACAATCCTATGACTGCCTTACTGCGTCCGTTGGCATTGAAGAACCCGAGAATTCCTTCAACAAGCCGGTTATGGACATCTTCTATTTTTAACTCACTGGAAATCATCAGACAGCCTCTTTTAAACCAAAAGAAGGTGACTAAAAGCAAGAATAGTCACCTTCTCTGGATTCATTTTATCATTAGAATACGAAAGTTGGAGTAATTGATTTGTAGTTGTAAACTTTGTCAATTACATCACCAATCAACTCTGCAATTGAAATAACCTTGATTTTTGAAGTGTCTGAATCTGGACCAGGACGCAAAGGAATGGTATCTGTAACAATAAGTTCTGCCAATTGAGAGTTTGCAATGTTCTCATAGGCAGCTCCAGACAATACTGCGTGTGTTGCCAAAGCCCTTACTGAAAGTGCACCCTTCTCCATAAGCATGTTGGCAGCTTTGGTAAGAGTTCCTGCAGTGTCAACCATATCATCAATAATAATGATATTCCTTCCTTCAACATCACCGATGGCAGTCATTGAACCAACAACATTTGCCCTCTCCCTTGATTTATGGCAAACGATAAGCGGACATCCAAGGATGCGTGAATAAGCATTTGCCCTCTTTGCGCCACCCATATCAGGAGCTGCAATAGAGATGTTCTCCATATTGAGGCTTCTCAAGTATGGAAGGAAGATGGAGCTTGCATAGATGTGGTCCACAGGAAAATCGAAGAAACCTTGAATCTGGTCTGCGTGAAGGTCAACAGTCATCACTCTGTCGCAACCTGCGGCACCAAGCATGTTGGCAACCATCTTTGCTCCGATTGATACTCTTGGACGGTCTTTTCTATCTTGTCTTGCCCAACCGAAATAAGGCATTACAGCAATTACCTTATATGCAGAAGCTCTTTTTGCTGCATCAATCATAAGAAGAAGCTCAAAAAGGTTCTCTACAGGCGGATAAGTGGATTGTACGATAAATACAGTTGCACCTCTGACACTCTCATTGAAGGCAGGTTGGAACTCTCCGTCACTGAATACTGTAACTTCTGATTTTCCCAACTCCATTTTTAGAGATTGTGCAATCTTTTCAGCAATAGGTCTTGATCCTCTGCATGAAAATACTTTAATGGTATGAGTGTGATCCATAGCGTTTATTATAGTGTTTAAGTGTGTTTGTCTTTACTTGTTCTCTTTGAGTATCTGAAGAACCTCTCCAATGTAGTCAAGAACCTCCTCTTTGCCCAAACCGTTCTCAGATGAGGTTACAAATACGGGCGGAAGCTCCTCCCAATACTCCAGCAGTGTCTTCTTGTTCTTTTCAATCTGGTTTGCCAAGGCGGTTTTGCCAAGTTTGTCACCCTTTGTGAAGATGATCGCAAAAGGCACCTGGGCTTCACCCAATGCCATAAGAAATTCAAGGTCTATCTTCTGTATGGGCAGACGGGAGTCAAGAAGCACAAACAATATGGCAAGTTCTTCTGACTTGCCCACATAGGTGTTGATCATATTGGTAAGCCTCTCCCTGCCTTTTTGTGAAATTTTGGCATATCCATAACCTGGCAGATCTACAAGATACCAGGAATCGTTTATCAAGAAGTGGTTGATAAGCAGTGTTTTGCCGGGTGTGGCAGATGTTTTTGCCAACTTGCTTACACCGCATAAGGTGTTTATGAGCGACGATTTGCCCACATTTGACCTTCCGATGAAGGCAAACTCATGCAATCTGGCCTTAGGTCTGTCGCCCAATTTCTCACTGCTGCCAGCAAATACTGCTTTGGTTATCCTCATTTCTCAAATTTTACTGCAAATCTACTAAAGATATGCGAAATTAATTGTAATTTTAAGAAATTTTTGGGAAAAAAGATGGAAGATAAGATTTCATTATGCCAACTGCAGCAAAGGTTGAAAAGCGCAGTGGATGAAGCGGTGGCTGGGTCGGTTTGGGTGACGGCTGAAATTGGGGAGTTGAAGGGCAATCCGAACGGACATTGGTATATTGAACTGGTAGACTATGATCAGGAGGGCAAAACCATAGTGGCTAAGGCACGTGCAACAATATGGAGCAGGGCTGCCTCATTGCTTATTCCCTATTTTACAACCACAGCTGGAGTGCCGCTCTCCGTGGGAATGCATATTCTTGTGAAGGTTCAGGTGCAATATTCTGCAGTATACGGACTCTCATTGAACATACTTGATATAGACCCCTCTTATACAATAGGTGAGTTTGAACTTGAACGCCGGCGTGTGATAGACAGACTGGAGAAAGAGGGGATGTTCGGGGTTAATGCCCAGCTGCAGTTGCCGTTGCTTCCCCGACGGCTGGCTGTAATCTCCTCGCCCTCTGCCGCCGGTTATAGGGATTTTATGAAGCATATTTCTGAAGAGGAGAGCGGGGTGTCAATCTTTACAGAGCTTTTTGCCGCTCCGATGCAGGGCGCAGATGCTCCTCAGGGAATCATAGAGGCATTGGAGGCGGTGGACAGAGAGCTGTCGGGAGGCGTGATATATGATGCTGTGGTGATTGTGCGAGGTGGTGGAAGCGCATTGGAACTGGCATGTTATGATGATTATGAACTTGCACTCAATATAGCACAGTTTCCGTTGCCTGTACTTGTTGGTGTGGGGCATGATCATGATTATCACGTTGTTGATATGGTGGCCCATACCTCTTGCAAGACCCCTACGGCCGTAGCTGATTTTATTATTGGTCTCTATATGGAGCAGGCTGCGAGGCTTGAGGCACTCTATAACAGATGCAGGATTGCACTCAATGGGATGATTGCAGAAGAGGAGGGAAAACTTGCAAGATTCTCCGACAGATTGAAAAATTCTTGCAGAATGTTGATAGCTGATAAGGAGAATAAACTTAACTTTGTAGAATTCAAGATAAAGGCAATGGATCCGCAGCAGCTCCTTGAACGTGGATTTGTAATGGTGGCGGATGAAAATGGCCGGCGTATGGTCTCTGTTGAGGATATTCCGCCAGAGGGAAAAATGAAACTTTTCATGAAGGATGGTGTTGTTGAGCTGGATTTTGTTGTCAGGAAAATTTTTGAAAAATAGAGGTTATGAAAGATATGAGCTATGACAGCGCTTATGCGCGTCTGGAGGAGATGGTAAAAAAGCTGGAGAGTAGCGATACCTCTCTTGACCAGGTTGAAGGATGCCTCAAGGAGGCGGTCTCACTCATTGAGTACTGTAAGAAGGAACTTAAGGGGTATAAAGAGAATTTTGAATCATTGTTGGACTAAAACTACTGTTATGATATTTGATAACGACGCATATTTGGAGCCTTTTAAAAAGCAGATTACAAACCGGTACATGCGCTTGGTCATCAGAAGGAACGAGTTGGCCGGTTATGGCAGAAAACTTAAGGATGCAATCAATAACCACCTGTACTATGGTGTTCATAGGGAGGCGGACTGTTGGGTATTCAGAGAGTATGCCCCAAATGCAACTGCAATATATGTTGTTGGTGATTTCAATGGATGGCAGCAGCTTCCCGAGTATCTTATGCAGAATATAGGATGCGGAAACTGGGAGTTGAAACTGCCTCTTGACAAGATCAGTCATGGAGATCTGTTCAAGTGGCATGTCTACTGGAATGGCGGTGATGGAGAGAGGTTGCCGGCTTATGCTACAAGGTGTGTCCAAGATAAGAAGACATACCTTTTTGCCGCTCAGGTATGGCAGCCGGAAGAGCAATACAAATGGAAGCATAAGTTTGCAAAAAAGATAGAAAATCCGCTCATATACGAAGTGCATATAGGTATGGCCGGTGAGGAGCTTGCTGTTGCTTCGTTTAAACACTTTACAAGGAATGTATTGCCCCATGTTGCAAAAATGGGTTACAATACATTGCAGATTATGGCTTTGCAGGAGCATCCATATTATGGTTCCTTTGGCTATCAGGTCTCAAATTTCTATGCATTGAGTTCCCGTTTCGGTACTCCGGAAGAGTTTAAGGAGCTGGTTGATACTGCCCATTCAATGGGAATAGCGGTAATTATGGATATAGTACATTCACATGCAGTGAAGAATGAACTTGAGGGTCTGTGCAATATTGACGGATCAAACGGGTATCCCTATTTTCATCAGGGTGAAAAGGGAGATCATCCTGCATGGGGGACAAGATGCTTCAATTATGGCCGGGATGAGACCCTGCAGTTCCTTTTGGGTAACTGCAAGTTCTGGATGGAGGAGTACAACCTCGACGGTTTCCGTTTTGACGGCATAACCAGTATGCTCTATTGGGACCATGGCCTTGGCAAATGTTTTACAACTTACGATGACTATTTCAGCGGAAATACTGATGAAGATGCGGTTACATACCTGGGCCTTGCAAATATTCTTGTCAAGGAGATCAAACCTACTGCCTTTACTGTGGCTGAGGATATGAGTGGCATGCCAGGACTTGCCGCTCCTATCGAGGAGTATGGAACAGGTTTTGACTTCAGAATGAGTATGGGTGTTGCAGACCACTGGATCAAGTGGATCAAGGAGGTCAGTGATGAGAACTGGAATGTATGCAATATGTGGTATGAGCTTACTAACAAAAGGGCAGATGAGAAGACCATAAGTTATGCGGAGTGTCACGACCAGGCTATGGTTGGTGACAAGACCATAATCTTCAGGCTTATGGACAAGGAGATGTATACCAGCATGAATCTGGAGTCCCAAAGTCTTGTTGTGGATAGGGGAATTGCCCTGCACAAGATGATAAGGCTCCTTACTGCCGCCACTTCGGGCAACGGCTATCTTACATTTATGGGAAATGAGTTCGGCCATCCTGAATGGATCGATTTTCCGAGGGAGGGAAATGAGTGGTCGTATATGTATGCAAGACGCCAATGGTCGTTGAGTGAGAGTCCATTCTTGAGGTATGGAAAGCTTATGTCTTTTGAGGAGGCTATGATTGGCTTCATGAAAAAGAAAAAAATATTGTCGGCACCTCCGGTATCCATATACAACGATGAACATAAACAGATTCTTGCAATGGAGAGGAATGGTTATATTTTCGTATTCAATTTCAGCCCGACCAACTCGTATGAAAACTATTTTGTGAAGGCACAGCCTGGAGAATACAAAATAATTCTTGATACCGACTGGAAAGAGTTCAACGGGTTTGAACGCAATAACAGGCGCTCAGTGCATTTCACAATGCCTCAGGGAGATGATAATTTCTTGTCACTTTATTTGCCTTCACGAAGTGCTTTTGTTTTGCGCAAAAAATAAACTATATTTGCGCCGTAAAAAAAATAGTTAAAATGGCTTATTTGGAATTTAATAAAGAGGAACTTGTAAATCTTGAGTATTCTTTGGAGAGAGAGATTCTTTTGACAAACAGGGCCGGTGGTTATATCAATACCACAATCGTTGGTTGCAATACCCGAAAATATCACGGTCTGCTGGTTGTTCCAATTGAAAATTTCGGCAATGAGAGACATATTCTTTTGTCGACTCTTCATGAATCATTGGTGCAGCACGGACAGGTTTTCAATCTTGGAATCAGCTCTTATGGAAAGGTGTATGAACCTCGCGGTCATAAGTACATCATAGATTTCGAGATGGATTATGCTTCTACCATCACATACAGGGTGGGTGGTATGATATTCAGTAAAACAATAATGTTTGTCAGAGAGACAGAGGAAATTTTGGTGAAATATACACTTTTGGATGCTCACTCTGATACAAAACTTAGAATCAAACCTTTCTTGGCTTATCGAAACATACATGCCCTTACCAGTGCAAATTCAGATGCCAATACCAAGTATGAAACTGTTCAGAATGGTGTTGCATTCAAGATGTATGACGGTTTCCCAACTACACATCTCCAATTGAACAAGGCTGGAGAGTGGGTGGCGAACCCTGACTGGTACTATGGCATCACTTATAAGGAGGAGAGCAGAAGGGGATTTGATGACAAGGAGGATTTGTTTGTTCCCGGTTATTTTGAAGTTCCAATTAAGAAGGGTGAAAGCATCATATTGTCCGCATCCACATCTGAAATCAAGACACGCAGCTTGAAGAAACGTTTTGATGACGAGGTTGCAAAAAGAGTGGACAATTCAAGAAACAGCTTTGAGGATTGCCTGAAGCTTGCAGGCCAGCAGTGTGTGCTTAAGCAGAACAACAAGTACAGTGTTTGTGCAGGTTATACATGGGATTATGAGGATTTGCGCTACTCGCTTATAGCAATTCCTGGTTTGACACTATTCAATGATGGTGATGTCAAACATTTTGAGGCTGTAATTGAGGATATACTCACAGAAAAGAGAGACCGCATATTCAAGGCTGGCAACGAGCCTGACCTACCATTGTGGCTTTTCAGAACACTGCAGCAATATATTGAGTTCGGGGCAAAACCTGAGTATGTATGGAAAAAGTACGGTAAGGATCTTGTGGCCATTTTGGACACCTACCGTAATGGTGAGAGAGATGAGGTAATGCTTCATGAAAATGGACTTCTATGGTGCAAGAAAGATGGTGTTCCGCTCTCGTGGATGAATGTGTGCGACAAAGTGACCGGCAGACCTTTGACCGAGAGAGCAGGTTATCAGGTTGAGACCAATGCCCTTTGGTATAATGCCCTTTGTTTTGCCGTGGAGATGGACAAGAAGTTCGGCAAAGGCAAACTTGAGGCAACCTGGAAGAGGACAATACAGAGCATAAAGAATAATTATACAAATTATTTCTGGGTAGAGGAGCGAAGACATCTTGCTGATTACTGCGATGAAAGGGGTAGAAACATATTTACCCGTCCTAATCAGCTGGTTGCTGTGGTTCTTCCATATTCTCCAATTGAGGATGATGTGAAGATGGAGGTGTTGAAGGCTGTCAAGAAGGAACTTCTTACAGTACGCGGAGTTAGGACATTGTCTCCAAAGAATCCTCTTTATAAAGGTGTTTATGAGGGTGACCAGTTCCATAGAGACATGGCACACCATAATGGATGCAGCTTCCCATGGTTGTTGGGACTATATATTGAGGCTCAGCTCAAACTGGTTGGAAAATCATTTGCAAAACAGGCCAAAGATATGCTCAATGCCTTTGAGGAGGATATAAATATCCACGGAGTAGGTTCAATTGCTGAACTTTATGATGGTGACCCTTCTCACAGACCTCATGGATGTATATCTTCTTCGGTGAGTGTCGCAGAGATTATTCGTGGAAAATATTTGTTAAATAAAATAAAGAAATAGCAATGAAAGTTTTAATGTTCGGTTGGGAATTTCCTCCTCATATTGCCGGTGGTTTGGGAACCGCTTGCCACGGCCTTACCAAAGGATTGGCCAAACATGATGTCGAGATACTGTTTGTGATGCCGTCCGCTTCCGGTGATGAGGATCAGTCTGCCGTAAAGATTGTAAATGCGAGCGATGTTCCGTTTACCCAGACCTGGAGTGATATGCAGACTTTCTTGAACAAAGTTGACTTTCTTAGGGTTTCTTCTAACCTTGTTCCATATATAGATCCTCAACTTTATTCAGAATATGGTTCTGAGATAAAAAGATCTGAGTACGAACAGTTCAAGGTGAAATATGGTGCCAAATACAAATTCTCAGGAAAATATGGTGCAAACCTTATGGAGGAGGTTGCGAGCTATGCTATGGTTGCTGCAACAATTGCATCTGAGAATACATTTGATGTCATACATGCACATGACTGGCTTACATACGCTGCCGGAATTGCAGCAAAGAGAATATCAGGCAAGCCTCTTGTGATTCATGTGCATGCCACATCTTTTGATAGGGGAAGTGCCGACAATATCGATACCCGTGTATTTGAGATTGAGAGAATGGGTATGTTGGAGGCAGATAAGGTGATTACAGTAAGTAACCTTACCAGAAATATTGTTATAAACAAATACGGGATTGACCCTTCAAAAGTTATTACAGTACATAATGCTGTCGATTTTAATGAGTTCCAGCAGGTTGACGTAAGAAGGGGTGTTGAGGACAAGATTGTTACATTCTTGGGCCGTATCACTTTCCAGAAGGGACCTGAGTATTTTATAGAGGCAGCTGCCAAGGTGCTCAAACGTATGCCTAACGCCAGATTCGTGATGGCCGGTAATGGTGATCTTATGAACCGTTCAATCAGGCGTGTCGCAAAGTTGGGTATAGCTGACAGGTTCCACTTTACAGGTTTCCTTAGAGGAGCAGATGTGAAGAAGATGTTCTCATACTCTGATGTTTATGTTATGCCTTCGGTATCTGAACCGTTCGGTATATCTCCTCTTGAGGCAATGAAGTCAAACGTACCTACAATCATCTCAAAACAGTCGGGTGTGGCTGAGGTGCTCAAATATGCCATTAAGGTTGATTTCTGGGATATTGATGCCATGGCTGATGCAATGTATGGCCTTTTGGCATATCCTGGCCTGTCAGAAATGAGTATAAGATGTGGCGTTGAAGAGGTTAATGCCTTGAAATGGGAAAATGCCGCTTTAAAAATCAAAGATGTTTATTCAATGGCAATTGCCGGAGAGTAGTATTAAGTTAGAATAAAATAAGTAAAAGATATGGACAAGTCATTATGTTTTTATTTCCAAGTACATCAACCAGACAGGCTAAGATTGTACCGTTTTTTTGATATAGGAAATGATTCTCAGTATTTTGATGAATTTGCAAACAAAACAATTCTAAAAAGAGTTGCGGAGAGATGCTATCTTCCTATGAACTCACTTATGTTGGAACTTATCGACAAGTATAAAGGAGAGTTCAAGATTGCATATTCAATTTCAGGTGTAGCATTGGAGCAGTTTGAGAAGTATGCTCCTGAGGTATTGGAGAGTTTCAAGAAGCTTGCTGCAACCAAATGCGTAGAGTTTTTGGCAGAGACATATTCGCACAGCTTGGCCTCTTTGGCTTCAGAGAAGGAGTTCAAGGCTCAGGTGAAGGCCCATGCTGCTGCTATCAAAAAACACTTTGGTGTTACTCCAAAAGCATTTAGAAATACTGAGTTGATATATTCTGACCAGATTGGAGCTCAGGTGGCAGATATGGGTTATAATGTGATGCTTACAGAGGGTGCCAAACACATTCTTGGATGGAAGAGCCCTAACTATCTGTACACAAATGCAATCAATCCTAAAATGAAACTTCTTTTGAAGAACTTCAACTTGAGTGATGATATTGCATTCCGTTTCTCTGACAGAAGCAATCCAAACTGGCCGCTTACCAGTGACAAATATGCCCAATGGCTGAATGAAGCTTGTGTAAATGACGAGGTTATTAACCTGTTTATGGATTATGAGACATTCGGTGAGCATCAGAGACACTCTACAGGTATCTTTGAATTCATGAGGGCTTTGCCAGGTGCTGTACTTGAGAATACAAACTTGAAGTTCCGCACCCCTTCAGAGGTTGCTCAGAAACATCAGCCTGTAGCACCGCTTCATGTGCCGTTTGCAATTTCTTGGGCAGATGAGGAGCGTGATACAAGTGCATGGATAGGAAATGAACTTCAAAATGAGGCTTTCCACAAATTGTATTCAATGGAGAAACAGGTCATGGCTACAAAAGACGAGGCCCTTATCTCTGATTACAGAAAATTGCAGGAGAGTGACCATTTCTATTATATGTGTACAAAATTTTTCTCGGATGGTGCGGTACATAAGTACTTTAACCCATACGATACACCATACGAGGCATTCATCAACTATATGAATGCTTTCAGCGATTTCCAGTTGAGGGTTGACAAGGCAACTGCCGCTAAAAAAAGGAAATCTTCAAAATAGTACAGTTAAATGGAAGGTGTTTTTAAAATCTGTCTTGGCTGTTTATGGTCCAGGACAGATTTTAAAGGTTTTATATAGCGAGATAAAAGATTAAGATAAACAATATTAATTAATTTAAAAGAGAGGTATTAAATGAACGGAGAATTTTCGGAGTACAAGGAGGAGGTAATACAGAGTTACAACAGGTTCAAGGTAAACAATCCAACCTGGCGTAATATGCTAATTAATAAGAAGCTTCCGGAAAGATTGGAGAATTTGGATATATTGTCAAAAAATCTTTGGTGGTGTTGGAATCAGAGTGCCATTGATCTTTTCAAGATGGCAGATCCTGAACTATGGGTACTATCAAACGGCAATCCTATTGCAATGTTGGATCTTATTGATTTGAACAGATATAACCAACTTGCTAAAGATAAAAACTTTATCGGTAAACTTGATGAGGTGTATGCGGAGTTTGAGGCGTATATGTCTCACAAAAAAGAGGCTAAAGGTCCAAGCATTTCATATTTCTGCATGGAGTATGGACTTGACACATCGTTGAAGATCTACTCAGGAGGTTTGGGTATCCTTGCCGGTGACTATTTGAAAGAGGCAAGTGATATGAATGTGAAGATGACAGCTGTAGGCTTCCTTTACAAGCATGGATACTTTACACAGAAACTTTCTGCACAAGGTGACCAGGTTGCCAACTACGATCCGCAGGACTTTTCAAAGACTCCTGCAACTCCAGTAATGGACGAGAAGGGCAATTGGCTTACAATAACTGTCGCTTTCCCTGGCAGAACACTTTATGCAAGAATCTGGAAGGTTGAGGTGGGTAGAATTACCCTTTATCTTTTGGATACTGACATAGATGAGAATATCTACGAAGATAGAGGAATTACCCATCAGTTGTATGGTGGCGACTGGGAGAACAGATTGAAACAGGAGCTATTGTTGGGTGTAGGCGGTATCAGGGCTTTGCGTACAATGGGTATCCATTCAGAGATATACCATTGCAATGAGGGTCATGCCGCTTTCATCGGACTTGAGAGATTGAGGGAGTATATTCAGGAGAAAGGGCTCTCTTTCACAGAGTCAATGGAGATTGTACGCTCTTCATCATTGTTTACAACCCATACACCTGTACCTGCAGGTCACGATGCTTTCAGTACAGATATGTTGGGCAAGTATATCGGCCATTTTGCTGAGAAATTGAAAATTGACTGGCATACACTCATGTCTTTGGGTATGGTAGATCCATATAACAATAATGAGAAGTTCTCAATGAGTAACCTTGCAGCAAACTTGTCGCAGGAGGTTAACGGTGTGAGCTGGTTGCACGGCAAGGTAAGCCAGGATATTCTTGCATATTTGTGGCCTGGTTACTTGCCTGAGGAGTTGCATGTAAGCTATGTGACCAATGGTGTACACTATCCTACATGGACTGCTCCTGAGTGGAAAGAGGTTCATGCGAAGGTGTTTGGTGAAGCATTTGCAAGCCATCACTATGACAGAAGCTGTTTCAGCGGAATACGTAAGGTCAGCAATGAGGAGATCTGGAAGATCAGATGTACTCTCAAGACAAAATTGATTGACAAGGTAAAAGAGTGTCTGTCTGACCCTGCAATTGCAAACCACTACTCTCCACATCATATTGTTGAGATCAAGAATACACTTAGGGATGACATCCTTACAGTAGGTTTTGCAAGAAGATTTGCTACATACAAACGTGCTCATCTGTTGTTCAGGGATTTGGATACTTTGGATTCAATCATTAACAATCCTGAGCGTCCTATTCAGTTTATCTTTGCAGGAAAGGCCCATCCGGCAGACAAGGCTGGTCAGGATCTTATCAAACGTATTGTAGAGATATCTAAGATGCCTCAGTTCATCGGAAAGATTGTATTTGTTCCAAACTACGACATTACTTTGGCCAAATATCTTGTTCAGGGTGTGGACATTTGGATGAACAACCCAACAAGGCCGCTTGAGGCTTCAGGTACAAGTGGCGAGAAGGCTGTAATGAATGGTGTAATGCACTTCTCAGTACTTGACGGATGGTGGGTTGAAGGCTACAAGGAGGGCGCCGGTTGGGCTCTACAGATGGAGCGTACCTATGACGACCAGAACTTCCAGGATGAGTTGGATGCAGCTACAATCTATCATATTTTTGAGAGTGACATTGCTCCAAAATATTATGACAAGAACTCTAAGGGTATTTCAAATACCTGGATTGAGACTATCAAGAACTGTGTGGCTGAGGTTGCCTGTGATTTCACTACAAACAGAATGATGACAGACTACTTCAACAAGTTCTACACTCCAATGTCATTGCGCTACAATAAGATGATAGAGAATGACTATGCTATGGCAAGAACAATCTCTACATGGAAGAAAAAGATGCGCAGGGAGTGGTCAAAAGTTGAAATTTTGAGCAATTCAACCATCAGCAATGTCTCTGGTGCTTTGGTATTGGGCAATAATTATGAGGCAACATTGACAGTTGCTATAGGCAATGAGATCAATCCTCAGGATATAGGCATAGAGATTTTGCTTGCTGAGTACAACAAGAAGGGAAGACTACGCATCAAGGAGGTATTCCCATACACATTGAAAGAGTATGAAAATGGTGTTGCCACATATGTGTGCAAGATCGTTCCTGACAAGACAGGTGCATTCCAGATTGCAGCAAGAATGTATGCAAAACACGATTTGCTACCTCACAGACAGGATTTTGAATTGGTAAAATGGTTGTAGCAGCTACCGGATTTTTTGATGGTGTCCATAAGGGACACAGAAAGGTGTTGTCTGAGTTATGCAGAGTTGCAGCGGATGAGGGCAAGGAGAGTGCAGTAATTACATTCTGGCCCCATCCGCGCAATGTGCTGCAGCAGGATGCCTGCAACCTCAGACTATTGAATTCGCTGGATGAAAAGGAGAGACTTGTAAAGGATCTGGGAGTGGACAAATTCATAACCATTCCCTTTTCCCGCGAATTCAGCAAATTGTCAACAAAGGAGTTCCTGGATATCTATTTGAAGCAGAAATACGATGTGTCAACTCTCATTATAGGTTATGATCACAGATTGGGCAGCAATGCCAACCAGTCCCAAAAGGAGATGATGGAGACGGCCCGATCTCTCGGTATAAATGTGGTGAGGGTGGAGGAGTTCCTTATAGATGACAACATAATAAGCTCAACAAAAGTAAGGAATCTGCTGACTGTCGGGGATATTACTTCTGCAAATGATTTTCTTGGTTATAACTATGAATTGAATGGTGTGGTTGTATCAGGACAGAGATTGGGCAGGACAATAGGTTTCCCCACAGCAAACATGAAACTCTACAATCCGTTGAAGGTAGTGCCTGGAAACGGTGTGTATGCAGTATGGGCAGAGGTGTTTGGCAAAAGCTATATGGGAATGTGCAATATAGGCACACGTCCGACTGTGGCTGACAGCAATGAAAGAACAATTGAGACATATATCCTCAATTTCAATGAAGATATTTATGGTCTTGACCTTAAAATAAAATTTGTCGGAAAAATAAGGGATGAGAAGAAGTTCACGTCTCTTGAAATGTTGAAGGAGCAGCTGGAAAAAGACAGAGTCTCAACATTTGAGATGCTATCATAGTACAAAATAGACAAAACAAAAGTCAATCATTTTTGTTTTGGATAATTATTGTTACCTTTGCATCAAAGGGTCCCGACAGAATCGGGATTCTTTTTAATTTTATATATTATGTCAAAAATACATTATTTAACAGCAGAAGGATTGGAAAAGCTGAAGGCAGAACTTGCCCAGCTTGTTTCAGTAGAGAGGCCTTCAATATCAAAACAGATTGCTGAGGCCAGAGATAAAGGAGATTTGTCTGAGAATGCAGAATATGATGCGGCGCGTGAGGCTCAGGGTTTGTGCGAGTTGAAGATTTCACAGTTACAGGATCTTATAGCCAATGCCAGAATCATTGATGAGTCAAAGATCAATACAGACCAGGTGCAGATGCTCAATAAGGTAAAGATAAAGAATCTTAAGACCAATGCAATTGTAGAGTATACATTGGTAGGGGAGAGCGAGGCAAACATCAAGGAGGGCAAGCTTGCTGCAGCAACACCTATAGGCAAGGCCCTTATTGGAAAGAAAAAGGGTGATGTGGTGGCTGTTCAGGTACCAAGCGGCATCATCAATTTTGAAATCATTGACATATCAATCTAGTTATGGCATCAATTTTTACCAGGATCGTCAATGGCGAAATTCCTTCCTACAAAGTGGCGGAGGATGAAAATTACTATGCTTTTTTGGATATAAATCCTTTGGCAACAGGGCATACTTTGGTTATTCCAAAGAGGGAGGTCGATTATATCTTTGATTTGGAGAGCCCTGAATTTACAGGCTTGTGGGCATTTGCCCAAAAGGTGGCAAAAGCTGTTGGAGCTGCGGTTCCTTGCAAAAGGGTTGGTGTTGCGGTGTTGGGAATGGAGGTTCCCCATGCACATATACATCTTGTTCCGCTACAGTCAGAGGCTGATCTTGATTTTGGAAAGGAGAAGGTGAAGCTTACGCCTGAGCAGTTTGTCGAGGTTACTGAAAAGATTTCAGATGCATTCAAAAATTTGTAAAAAGAACCTAACATCAATAATATGAAACTAAGAACAATTTTGGTTGCGGCGGCTGCCTCTGTTTTGGCATCCTGCTCTTCTAATGAGAATGCTGTAATAGAGCTTAATGTTCCCGGTGCCGGTGGCAAGGAGGTTGTGTTGTCAAAACTTCAGGTCAATACAATTGCAATTGTAGACACTTTGGATCTTGATGCAAATGGCAATGCAAAAGGAAAAGTAAATGTAAAGGCAGATGATCCGGATTTCTTTTATCTGTCATATAACCAGAAAAGATTGGCATCACTTCTTTTGAAAGGCGGTGACAGGGTAAAGGTCTCTGTAGATACTCTTGGCGGTGGTTTGACCGTTACCGGATCTGATGAGACATCCAGACTCATTGAGATAGAAAAGACAATCTATGATGCCTCGGCAAAGTTTGATGCCTTCTCTACTGAGATTGCTGATGCTCTTGAGAAAAACGATACAGAGAGAATCAAAGAGATTCAGGTGGAGTTGAGCAAATTCTTTGTAAACTACAAACGTGGCGCATTGGCCCAGATGATGAAACAACCTGCTTCATTGTCAAACATAATGCTGCTGTATCAACGATTCTCCGATGAACTTCCTCTGTTTGGAGATGTCCATGATCTGGTATATTTCAGAAGTATCCATGATTCATTGAAGCAGTCGTTGCCAAATTCAAAATATGTAAGGGCTCTTAAGGAGGAGGTTGACAAATACCAGAAAGCCTTTGAGTTCAACAACAAACTTACCTTGGCCGGAGAACTGGCATTTCCTGAGATTGAAATGGCCGACACAAAGGGCCAGAACAGAAAGATGTCTGAATTGTTGGGCAAGCCTTTCATACTTGTTTTCTGGACAAGTACAATTGACCAGCAGAAGATGTTTAACCACGATTTGAAAGAGCTTTACTCGAAATACAACCCTAAAGGTCTTGAAATCTATCAGGTCTCAGCTGATGTTGACAAAACCCAATGGGCTACAGTTGTAAAGGAACAGGCTCTTCCTTGGATAAATGTATGTGATGGAAGGGGAACTGCGTGTGTGGCTTTGAATACCTACGCAGTTACACAGTTGCCTACACTTATATTGTTTGACAAGTCTGGCAACATTGTTGCCAAGAATATATTTGACAAGGCTGCCCTTGACAGGGAGTTGGGCAAATTGTCATATTAGGAGTTGCTACAGAAGTTTTTTTGGCTTGCCGGCAACAAATTCCTTAAGATAGAAGGGTTCAAAGTATGCACAATCTTTGAACTCTTTTTTATTGTACATACTGTTGGCAATCACTCTCATGCCGGTGGCATGCGGAAGTTGTTCCGCAAATATCGCATTGCGATGATTTATAAGTGGTTTGAATTTCTCTGCCCCATTGCCGGTAAAGAGTACGACAGAAGATTCAAGTTCTTTTGAAAAACTCTTCTCATCGAGAATCTTTGCCTCTGTTGGAGTAAGCTGGTCCCCCTCTGAGTTGAAGATTGCAGTATATACTTCCATTCTTCTGGCATCAATCATTGGAACAATCAGTAGTGGCAAATTCTCGCCGGTAGCGGAAAATATAGTTTTTTGAAGCCCGTCTATTGAGCTTGCAATCTCTTTGTTGTCAAGTGCGCATTGTGCAATGGCTGCAAGGGTGCCGACACCTATCAGCGGTTTTTCCGCTCCGTAGCAAAGTCCTTTGGCGCATGATACTCCAACTCTGAGTCCTGTATATGATCCAGGCCCTTCACTTACTGCGATTGCACTGCAATCCTTGACGGAGAGGTTGTTCTCTTCCAAAATATCCTTGATATACCTGGCCAGGAGCGTGGCATGTGCTTTAGGCTCATTTATATATTTCTCTGCAATTATCTCCTGGTCTTTTGCAAGAGCTACCGAACATGATTCTGTAGCAGTCTCAATCAGCAATATTATATTTTCCATTCTATTTCTCCTTTACTTTAACTTTGGAGCCGTTCTTCAGGGTCCGGCTTATTGCATTGTACGGGCCTGTTACAATCTCGACACTGTCGGTCAGGCCATCAGTTATCTCAATAAGCTGCATATCCTGTATGCCGCTTTTTACTCTTGTCACTTTTACTTGTGATGTGGTTCTGTCATATATGAATACCTGTTCACAGATTCCATTGTCGGGAATTGTATCAAGAAGCCCTTCTCTTGTGGTAATGGCCTGCAAAGGTACAGTGAGTGCATTCTCGCTTATTTGGGTAAGGATAGATACAGATGCGCTCATGCCCGGACGGAATGGAATGGAATTCTGCCCCTGCAGATCGGTATATGAGTCAGGAAGTATGCTTACCTTGACCTCAAAATTGGTCACCTGGTCAGAAAGGGATGAGGCTGTATTCTTGGCTGAATTTGCTATTTGTGTTACTATACCTTTGAATTTTCTGTTGGGATAGGCATCTACCTCAATGTATGCAGTGTCCTGCAGACTCAATCTGATAATATCATTTTCATTGACATCCACAAGTACCTCCATCTCATTGAGGTTTGCAATGCGTAGCATCTCTGTGCCGGCCATCTGGCTTGTTCCTACAACCCTCTCACCCTTTTCAACGGCAAGCATTGAGACTATACCTGTCATGGGCGCATATATCGTTGTCTTTCTAAGGTTCTCTTTTGCCTCCTCCAAAGCGGCCTGGGCACTCTTTACATTATATTTGGCAGCATTCAGCTGTTCCACTGCCACCTCATATTGTGCCTGGGAGGTCTCATACTCTGCCTGTGAAATTGCCTTTTGTGAGTGTAGCAGGGTGTTTCTTTTGTGAGATTGCTCCATCTGTACAAGCTGGGCCTTCTGCTGGAGGTATTGTGCCTTGATTGAGTTCAGAGAAGCTTCTGCCCTGTCTACGGCAGAAATATAGACATCCTGCTTTATCTTTATGAGCAGATCTCCTTTGTTTACATTGCTCCCCTCGTTGATATGGAGCTCAACAATCTCTCCTGATACGTCGGGGCTGATCTTTACCTCAGTGACCGGCTGGATCTTTCCATTGGCGGGAATGGCTTCAGTGATTGTAGTGCGTTTGGGATATTCCACAGTTACATCAATTCCCGGTTCCTCCTTGTTTATCCCAATGAATATGAGAGTGGCTATAATTGCCAAACTTCCAAATAGTATGTATTTGCTTCTTTTTCTGTTCCCGCTCATGCCGTTATAGTTTTATTGGTGTGCCCTTGTAGAAATCCAGAATTTTCAGTTGGAAAATATATTGGAATTTTGTCTGGTAAAATTCAGATTGGGCCTTGAACAGGTTGCTCTTGGCCACTATATAGTCGGTACCATTAAGGGTGCCGGCATTGAATTTGTTCCTTACATACTCAAATGACTCCTCACTTGCCTTCATATTATGGAGGGCCGCCTTATATTTTTCATACGAATTTTCGGCATTATTGGCTGCCATCTGAATCTCCTTATAAAGTGTATGGTGCCTTCTTTTGAGTTCAATCCGGGCACTCTCTACATTCAGTCCGGCATTCCGTACTGCAGCACTTCTTCGCCAGCCGTTAAAGATTGGTATACTGAGCGAAAATCCCATCGACGGATTCCTGTTCTCGTTGAACTGGTCAAAAAAACGGGAGTGTTGGCTGTCGCTGAAATATGTACCATAACCGGCATTGAAAGAGATACTCGGAAAGAGATAGCCTTTCTGTATTTTGTAATCATATCTGCTCTTGCTCAATTGCAGTTCAGCTGTCCTTATCTGAGGGAGAGTTGTGGCACTGTTGTATATTGAATTTATACTCTCTTTTATGAAGACGCCAAGGGTGTCATCAATCTCCGGAACTGCAATTGTGAAATTGGAATCATCCTGTATATCCATCAATTGGAGCAATGTCAGGCGGTTGCTTTTAATATCATTGCCTGCAGCAACCAGTTGTACCCTCTCTGTTGAGAGTTGGGCTTCAATATCAAGCAGGGCACTATATGGCTGGCTTCCGGCCTCTACCAGCAGTGCGGTTCTCTCAACCTGTCGGGCCACACTGTTGAAACTCTCTCTGGCGCTCTTTTCTATTTCAATGGAGAGAAGAAGCTGAAGATATGCCTGGGTTATTGAGATGGTGATTTCATTTTTGAGCCGTTCTACCTCCTGCTGGCTGATTTGCAGTTGTGTGCGGTTGCTCTTCAAAGTGTTGTGTTTGGCAAATCCCTCAAGTATTGGGGTTGATGCCCCAAAATTGGCCGTAGCACTTTGTGTAAGCTGGTTGGTAATTTCAAGGTCATTGATATTGACCGATTTTCCCCAGTTCAGATTATACCCTAATGATGCATTGAAGGTGGGAATGAAATCAAGTTTTGACTGTTTTACACTATTCTCAGCCTGCCTGACAGATACCTCCTGCTGTTTTACCTGAAGATTGTTTTTGTGAGCATAATCTATGCACTCTTCCAGAGTCCAGCTCTGCTGGGCATAAGAATAAATGCATGAAAAAACAGACAATAGGGTGGTAAACAGTAGTTTGACTATTTTCATAATCTCCTGGATAGTGTAATGCTGCAATAACTTCACAAAGATAATAATGCGGTTGCCAAATTGCAAATCCATCAAAAATTACTTGGGAACCGACTCTTGTTTGATGATTAGCCATGACAACCGCATTATACGTCAGAATTTCGGATAGTAACCCGATGCCATCTGTTCGGTTATTGCCCTTGGGCCACGCTTTGCCGTCAGATAGATAATTTTTGCCAAAGCACCTATACATTGTGCTGCAAATTCCACCACTTTGGCAATCTCTTCGCTGCGTCCTCCGAAGATACGCGAACTTTCGTTTGCAGAAATCTCAATCAATGCATTCATCATAAAATCCTCCACCCTTTTTCAAAACCTCTTCGCAACTCCTCTTCATACTCCCCAATAAACTTGAGGACCTTCTCTACTACCCCAAGCAACTGCATCAGCTCTTTCCAGGTCATTCCACCCCTCAACTGCAGCTCCAGTCCATCAATTTCCACAAGACCGCAACTCGAAAATCTGCTCTCTTCCATACTGAAATATTTAATAGTGCCTGCAGAAATGGTGCGCAGGCTTCCACCATATTAACCCAAATCAACAATCTCATCTGCAACTCCTCTCAACACTCTGCTGTGTGTGATTACAATAACCCTTTTCCCCACTCTCTTTAGCCGTCCCAACAAGCAGGCAATGGACCTCTCCGAAAACTCATCCATGTTTGCAGTGGCCTCGTCAAAAATGTAGGTCTGGGGATCTCTGTAAAGAGCCCTGGCAATACCAATCTTCTCTATCTCTCCTCCCGACAACATTCCTCTCCAACTCCCTATATGGGTATGCACTCCCGACGGCAGTCTCCCGATAAGGGAGGCAAGTCCAGCATCAACACAAGCGGATACAACCCTTTCCATATCTGGCTCCTCCTTAAGACAGGTTATGTTGTTCAATAGTGTATCATTGAAAATGAATATATTCTGAGGAACAATGCAGAGCTGGCTTCGCCAAATATTAAGAGGTATGGTTGATATATCACGCTCTCCAATCTCTATTTTTCCCTCCAAAGCAGGGAGATCCCTCATAAGTAGCGCACCCAATGTGCTTTTGCCGCTTCCGTTCGATCCGCATAAGGCAGTTATCCTGCCTGATGAAAATGATGTTGAAAAATTGTCGATTATCTTCTCTCTTCCCGGATACCCAAAAGATACATTTGCAAATGAAATATCATTATCAATGATGTATTTACAAATTTCTCTCCGGCTGTGCTCCCCATGTGTGCACAATTCATTACTGCATTTTCCCCTCTCTGGGGCCTCTGACCAAGTATCGGACTCTTCTTCCAGTTCAAGAATCTCAAAGAGCCTTTCAGCAGAAATGCATGCTTGCGAATAGTGGTTGTGCAGGTCAACAAGAGTATCAAGCGGGGCGGCAAAAAGAGAGCATAATGTGTAAAATGATACCAGCTCTCCTGTTGTAACCCTTCCTCCAATAACCATATAGCCGCCCAAGACCAATGTCGAAGAGATCAGGGCTCCATAGAGTCCGTTTCCTGCAGTTTCGATTCCAGTAATGCACCTTCCTGCGTCAAGCATCTCTTTTTGGAGAGCCTCAAACCTTTCCTCAATTTTCATAGCTGCATGCTGCTCAGTGCCGAAATGTTTGGCGGTTACAATACTATCCATACCGAAGAGCATGCTGTTCTGGAACTGTGCGCCAAGAAGAGCCAGATCCCTGTTATGCCTCCTGTTGAGGCGGACCGACACTATACAGAGAACCGCGTAAAGCGGAATGAAAGAAAAAGAAAGGACTGCAAGTCTGGAATTTGACCAGAACATCAGAAAAACTACTATAAGCAAGGTTGCGCAGCATGTTGGAACAGCAAGCAGGCTCTCCGATATGAACAGACGTGTTTTATAAATATCCCCAATTCTGGAGTTCAGATCTCCGGGTGCAAACTGGTTGTACAAATTGGCAGGCAGGCAAAAAAGCTTTTTAATATAGCTGCTGGCCAGTATATGGTCAATCTCCAACCCGCTTTCAAGTAACAGCAGACTCTTTCTCCTGTAAAGGAGCATTGTTGCAATGGCCAGAATAAAAACAATGGCGGAAATGGTACACATCTCTCTCATGCTTCCCGACAATAAGGTTACATCTATCAGGTGTTGGAGGATAAAGGAATTTGCAGCTCCGGCTCCAATCATTGCAAAGCCCGCGGCCATTGCAATGATGAACTTGAACTTGAATGGGGCAACAACTCCAACAAGCTTCCGCCACAAAGGTAATTTGAACTCTCCTTTCCTGAAGTCCGGACCTGGTGCTAATGTTATAATGTATCCGCTCCACCGTTCAAGGAACTTCTCTGCCGGCCATGAAGCAAGCTCTCCAAATGCAGGATCCATCACCCGGACACTCCTTGAACTGATAGCAGTTACCACTATAAAGTGCAACATGCCATCTTCATTTCTGATATGGGCTATATATGGAGTCTCCATATTCATTATCCCGACAAGCTCCTTTTGTGGGGATTTCAGGGCTTTCCCGTTGAGCCCAAGACTTCTGGCACCATCAAGTATCCCTTTTATTGTTGTGCCCTCCCTGGAGCATCCACAGAGGCTCCTTGCCCTTGAAAGGGGGATGACAAGTCCATGCCAGGCAGCTATTGAACATAAGGAGGCAGCTCCGCAATCATACAGGTCGTGCTGCCTGATGCAAATTTTCCGTTTTGTAAATCCGTCCCACATAATCTGCACATATCAAATTGTTGCAAATATGGACAGCGGAGGCAAAATGCCCCAACAAAACATACAAAATCATCCGTTTTACTACCAGTGAAAAATATGGAATTGAATGAAAATACTCCCGGCAGTACTATGAGACAATGGATTGAAGGTATGGGAAAATTTTATGTGACAGATTTGTCAAATGCGGGTAAAGGTGAGAGCCTGCAAAGAATTTGTCGGGAATAATATGCCATGCACCATTGATAACATTGAGCACATATGCCACAAGACTCATGACAATTACCCATTTCATTGCAGAGAACAAAACTCCAAGGAGCCTGTTGAGCCACCCTAATAGTGAGAGATGGATTATCTTCTCCACCGCTTTTCCGATAAGGTTGCCGATAATTATGACAAGTACAAGGATGATAATGAAGGAGACGATATAAACGGCAGTTTCGCCTATCTCAAAAAGTTCCTTCATTTGTGCCGCTGCATAACCCGAAAACTTGAATGCACACCATACTCCCAAAAGCAGGGAAGCAATGGTTGCAAGCTGTGAAATGAATCCTTTGAATGCGCCATATATTGCGCTGGATATTATGATGATTAGTATAATGAAATCCAATATTCCCAAATCCATAGCAGAAGCATTTAAATATTTTTCAAAAATAGGTATTTATTTTATCTTTGCAAATTCAAATTTTTTAGGATTTTTTACAATGGGTTTTACAGAATACAAAAAACTTGATTTAGTAGAGATAAATAATTCTGTGCTAAAGAAATGGAAAGATGAACAATGCTTCGAAAATACATTGAAGGCTCGTGAGGGAGCTCCAAAATTCATATTCTTTGAAGGTCCGCCTTCCGCTAATGGTATGCCTGGTATCCACCACGTTATGGCAAGGGCTATCAAAGATGTATTTTGCAGATACAAAACCCAGAGCGGTTATCTTGTAAAAAGAAAGGCAGGTTGGGACACACACGGTCTTCCTGTGGAGTTGGGTGTTGAGAAGATGTTGGGAATTACCAAAGAGGATATTGGTAAGAAGATAAGTGTTGATGATTACAATGCCGCTTGTAGAAAAGAGGTGATGAAGTATACCAAAGAGTGGGAGACCCTTACTGAGAAGATTGGTTATTGGGTAGATATGAATGACCCTTACATAACCTATGATAACAGGTATATTGAGACCCTATGGCATCTGTTGAAAGATATTTACGGTAAAGGATACCTTTACAAAGGCTATACAATCCAACCATACTCTCCGGCTGCAGGTACAGGCTTGAGCTCGCATGAGTTGAACCAGCCTGGTTGCTACAGGGATGTGAAGGATACTACAGTGGTCGGACAGTTCAAGATCAAGAACCCTAAGGCCGAAATGGCACAATGGGGAACTCCATATTTCCTTGCATGGACAACAACTCCTTGGACTTTGCCTTCAAATGTGGCACTCTGCGTAGGTCCTAAGATTGACTATGTTGCTGTGCAGACATACAACAGCTATACAGGAGAGAAGATGACAGCTGTCCTTGCAAAATCTTTGCTTTACAATCATTTCAACAAAAAGGCAGAGGAGATTGCTTTGGAGGATTATAAACCTGGTGACAAGCTTGTTCCATTCAAGGTTGTTGCCGAGTACAAGGGACCTGAGTTGGTTGGTATGGAGTATGAGCAGATTATCCCTTGGGTGAAACCTGTGTCAGTGGATGAGAAAGGTAACTGGAAGGATGCTTCAGACAAGGCTTTCCGCATTATTCCTGGTGATTATGTAACCACAGAGGATGGTACAGGTATTGTGCATATCGCGCCAACCTTTGGTGCAGATGATGCCTTTGTGGCACGTGCTGCAGGTATCCCATCATTGTTTATGATAAACAAGAGAGGTGAGACTCGCCCTATGGTTGACCTTACAGGTAAATTCTACCTTATGGAGGAGCTTGATGAGCAGTTTGTAAAGGAGTGTATCGATGTTGAGGCATATAAGGAGTATGAAGGAAGATGGGTGAAGAATGCGTACGATCCTCAGTTTACAGTAAATAAGGTTTATGATGAGAAGGCCGCTTCTGCTGCAGAGAATCTTGATATTTACATCTGTCTTATGATGAAGGCTGCAAACAAGGCTTTCAAGATTGAGAAACATACCCACAACTATCCTCATTGCTGGAGAACTGACAAACCTGTATTGTACTATCCGTTGGATTCATGGTTTATCAGGACAACCGCTGTTCAGGACCGCCTAATTGAGTTGAACAAGACAATCAACTGGAAACCTGAAAGTACAGGTACAGGCCGTTTTGGCAAGTGGTTGGAGAATCTTCAGGACTGGAACCTTTCAAGAAGCCGTTATTGGGGTACACCTCTTCCTATCTGGAGAACAGAGGATAAGAAGGAGGAGATCTGCATAGGTTCTGTAGAGGAGTTGTACAATGAACTTGAAAAATCTGTTGCTGCCGGTTTTATGGCAAGCAACCCGTTGAAGGATAAAGGATTTGTTCCTGGTGATTTCAGCAAGGAGAATTATGAGAAGATAGACATTCACCGTCCGTACGTTGATGGTTACATCCTTGTATCACCAAGCGGACAGCCTATGAAGAGGGAACTTGACCTTATTGACGTCTGGTTTGATTCAGGTGCCATGCCTTTTGCCCAGGAGACTCTTGCTAAATTGGGTCAGCCTGAGTTCGGTCAGGTGGCAGACTTCATTGCGGAGGGTGTTGACCAGACACGTGGCTGGTTCTTTACACTTCATGCAATAGCAACCATGGTGAATGACAGGGTTGCCTTCAAGACTGTACTTTCAAACGGATTGGTGTTGGATAAGGACGGTAACAAGATGAGCAAGCGTCTTGGCAATGCTGTTGATCCGTTCAAGGCCCTTGATGAGTCCGGTGCTGATACTCTACGCTGGTACATGCTTACAAATGCGCAGCCGTGGGACAACCTTAAATATGATGCAGCCGGTGTAGATGAGGTTAAGAGGAAATTCTTTGGAACACTTTATAACACATACTCATTCTTTGCCCTTTATGCAAATGTTGACGGATTTGACTGTAATGCTCCTGAGGTTCCTGTAGAGAAGCGACCTGAGATTGACCGTTGGATTATATCACTTTTGAACAGCCTTATAAAGGATGTGAAAGAGTGTTATGAGAACTTTGATGTTACAAGTGTGGGAAGGAAGATCCAGGATTTTGTTTGTGACCACTTGAGCAACTGGTATGTACGTTTGAACAGAAAACGTTTCTGGGGTGGAAATATGGATGAGGACAAACTTGCTGCTTATCAGACATTGTACTCATGCCTTGAGACAATTTCAATTTTGGCGGCTCCTATTGCACCTTTCTTTATGGAGAGACTTTTCCTTGACCTGAATGCAGTATCCAAGAGACATTCAGAGAGCTCGGTACACCTTGTGTTGATGCCTGAGGCTCAGATGCAATATATAGACAAGGCGTTGGAGCAGCGTATGGAGTTGGCACAGTTGAGTTCATCAATGGTTCTTGCCCTAAGAAGAAAAGTAAACATAAAGGTAAGGCAGCCTCTTGCAAAGATTATTATTCCTGTGCTTGATGATGCTATCCAGACACAATTTGAGAAGGTGCAGAAACTTGTCCTTGGCGAGGTCAATGTGAAGGAGGTTGAGTTTATCAGAAATACCGAGGGGTTGATAACCAAGAAGATCAAACCTAACTTCAAGACATTGGGCAAGAAGTACGGCAAACAGATGAAGGAGATTTCTGCAGCATTCGGCCGATTGAGCCAGCGTGACATCAACATCATTGAGCAGTCAGAAGAGTATAAGATGGCTCTTGCCGGTGGTGATGTGATCCTTGAGAAGGGAGACTATGAGATTACCTCTGAGGATATGCCGGGCTGGTTGGTTGCAACCGAGGGTAAATTGACAGTTGCCCTTGATATAACCGTAAGCGATGAACTGAAGAAAGAGGGTACAGCACGTGAACTTGTGAACAGAATCCAGAATTTGCGTAAAGAGTGCAATTTTGAGGTTACTGACAAGATCAAGGCTCAAGTATCCAATATTGGCGAGATAGCAGATTCTTTGGTACAGTTCAAGGATTATGTATGCGCCCAGACCCTTTGCGAGAGCATTGTCTTGAGCGATGAGATTGAGGGTGGTACAGATATTGAATGGGGAAACAACGAAACAATCTCCATAAAGATTGAAAAAGTTTAGATAAGTTATTATCTTTGAATATTAAAACTAACAGATATGGCTACAAAGGTTACAAAGGGTAATGTTCAGGCTCAGGAAGAGAAGGCAGCCCAATTTGAAAAGGTAAGATATAGTGATGAGGAGTTACAGGAGTTCAAGGCTGTAATACTTAAGAAGTTGGAAAAGGCCAAAGATGATTACGAGCAGTTGAGGGCGGCCATTACCCATAGCGCAAGTAATGGTGTTGAGGATACTTCTCCAACATTCAAGGTCCTTGAGGAGGGTGCGTCATCATTGTCTAAGGAGGAGTCAGGTCAGTTGGCGCAGAGGCAATATAAGTTTATACAGAATCTTGAGGCTGCTCTTATCAGAATTGAGAACAAGACTTATGGCATTTGTCGTGAGACCGGCAAATTGATTCCTAAGGAGAGACTTATGTTGGTACCTCATGCCACACTGTCCGTTGAGGCAAAAAACAGAAGATAATATGAAACTGTCGGGAGGAGCAAAGATTTCCATTTTTGTAGTTTTGTTGCTTGTAATTGATCAGGTGATAAAATTTGCAGTCAAGCTCAATATGACACTGGGTGAGAGCATTCCGGTGTTTGGTGACTGGTTCCAGATCTGTTTTGTGGAGAATAACGGAATGGCATTTGGAATGCAGTTTGGAGGCATGGTTGGAAAGATTCTGCTTACTCTTTTCAGGGTTATACTTATTGGATTCATCATTTACTACATAAACAAGGTATTGTTGAAAAAAAGCGATACTCCCACTGGTGTTATTGTGGGGGTATCACTTGTTTTGGTAGGCGCTATTGGCAATGTCATTGACTGTCTGTTCTATGGCCAGATATTCAGCGCCTCTTCTTATCTTATGGTGGCTGAACTTTTCCCGTCGGGAGGAGGATATGCACCTCTTCTCATGGGTAAAGTTGTGGATATGTTCTATTTTCCCATTATTGATACTGTACTTCCGGAGTGGGTTCCCATTTGGGGTGGTGAAGAGTTTGTATTTTTCAGGCCTGTCTTCAATTTTGCCGACAGCTGTATTTCAGTTGCGGTAATCTATATGCTGTTGTTTCAGCGTAAATTCTTTGCAAAAGAGTTTTAAAATCCCAGCTTGACGGCCCGCCGCCGTTATTTCAGTGTTTGAGTTTTTCTATCAGTTTCTGTCTTGAGAAGTGGATACGGCTCTTGACTATGCCAAGGTGCAGTCCAAGTTCATCTGCAATTTCCTGGTATTTGTATCCGCTGTCATGCATCTGGAAAGGTATTCTGAATTCAGGTTCAAGAGAGTTGACCATTACGGTAAGCTCCTTGAAGTTGAAGTCACTCTCAGGGTTGGCCTCTGCAGGTCGGCTGTTTATGACAAACTCCTGGACATCTTTGTTGAAGATAGCCTGTTTCTTGACTCTTCTTCTGTAATCATTGATGAAGGTGTTCTTCATGATTGTGTATAGCCATGCCTTAAGGTTGGTTTGAGAATCAAACTTGTCCTGGTTGTTAAGCGCTTTATAATAGGTCTCCTGCACAAGATCCTTGGCGTCGTCACTGTCCAATGTGAGTGTGTAGGCGTAGCGCTGTAGGCTGGATTCCATACTGATAATCTCAGCTTCGAAGTTTTTATTAGAGGTTCCCATAATCAATAATGTTAATGCGACTTATTAACCAAATAGTTTTTAAAAAGTTTAGGAACCCTTTTTCTTAAGGGGGTAAAATTGGTAGAGGTATAAAAATATTTACAGCTCTTTTTTATTTTGTTACGAAGGTATAACCTGCTAATGACGGGGTTATTAACAAATGATTAATTAATTGTTAAATTTGATTGTAATTATTTTCCGAACATCTGATTATCTTTGCAATATGATTCATCCAATAAGATAAACTGAACAAATTACTATTATGAAAAAATTATTTTTGACTGCAGTGGCTGCAATGGGTTTGGTTGCCTGCGCAAACCAGAGCAGTGATGAGCATCCACTTAAAGAGAAAGTGGAGAGCTATGCTGTTGTAGAGGTTAAATCACCTCTCTATGATGCTTTGTCTGACAATGACAAGGAGATACTTTCACTATTCCGTCAGGCAGGTGAGATTATGGACCAGCTCTTCTGGAAACAGACATTTGGCGACAAAGCCGTAATGGAGGCCCTTACAAATGAGTATGAGCGTACATATGCAATGATCAACTATGGCCCTTGGGACAGGTTGGACAGCAACAAACCATTTATCGAGGGATATGGTGAGAAAGGAGCAGGTTGTCAGTACTACCCTGCAGACATTACAAAAGAGGAGTTTGATTCCTTTGAGGATCCCGACAAAAATAGTCTTTATACTGTATTGCGCCGTAATGAAGACGGCTCATTGAAGTGCGTCTGGTATAAAGATGAGTACAAGGAGGAGTTGGAGAAGGTATGTGCCCTTTTGGAGAAGGCGGCTGAACTTACCACAAATGAGGGAATGCGCAATTATCTTACAGAAAGGGTCAAGGCCTTCCGTACCGATGACTATTTTGCAAGTGATATGGCGTGGATGGATATGAAGGATTGCAATATGGATATTGTCATTGGCCCTATTGAGAACTATGACGACAAACTTAACGAGGCAAAAGCCTCTTATGAGTGTTTTATTCTTTTGAAGGATGAGGCACGCAGTGCAAACCTTTCAAAGTATGTGCAGTTGCTTCCAAAATTGCAGACAATGCTTCCATGCGCTCCTGAATACAAGACATTTGTACCTGGAACATCATCAGACTTGAATGTTTATGATGCAATCTACTATGCCGGTGACTGTAACTCGGGCAGCAAGACCATTGCAATCAACTTGCCTAACGACGACAGGGTACAGCTGGCAAAAGGTGCACGCCGCCTTCAGCTTTACAATAGTATGATGGCAAAATTTGACAAGATTCTCAAACCTATAGGCGAGGTACTTGTTGAGCCGGAGCAACAAAAATATATGAGTGCAGATGCATTCTTCTGGAATGTTACCTTCCATGAGGTTGCTCATGGCCTTGGCGTGAAACAGACTGTAAACGGCAAAGGTTCTGTTGATGCCGCAATGGGTTCAGAGAAGACTACCTGGGAAGAGGGCAAGGCAGATATTCTTGGCCTGTTTATGGTTTGTAACCTTATTGATATGGGCGAAATAACCGACATTACAAAAGAGGAGGCTCTTGCAACATTCATCACAGGAATTGTACGCTCTGTACGCTTCGGTTTTGCCTCTTCTCATGGCAAGGCAAATATGATGTGCTACAACTATATGGAGGAGCAGGGTGCATTTACAAGAAATGCCGACGGTAAATACCATATAGATTTTGAGAAAGCACGTGCTGCAGTTGATTCATGGGCAAATATTATCATTTCTACCCAGGCTACAGGTGATTATGAGTTTGCAAAGAAATACTCTTCGGAGCATGCAAAGATTACCCCTGCATTGGAGGCTGACATTGCAAAAGTAAATGGAGCCGGTATTCCTCGTGATATCCGTTTCAACTTTGCATGGTAATAGGTGAGGGGGTGCGGATAGTCCTACAGAAAACAGGAACTTTTAATGGACTGATCCAAAAATATCTCTCAGAAGAGCAATCCTTGTTGGAATATGATGTAACCCCAAAAGTCAGACAAAGGACTTTTGGGGTTCATGTCATAAATCCGGCGAGGATTTGCTGTTTCTATGGATAAGGTAAGGTAGTGTGGGACAAAAACGGGTGGATTTTTGGGTGGTGGACAAAAAGAAAAGAGGCTTAAGCGATTTGTTTCATCTACTTAAGCCTCTTTTTCTGCGGAGAGGGAGGCTCCAGAACTTATGGAATCATAGAAAATCACAAAATTTCAATTCGCTGTAAATTAAGCGTTTATAAAATTGTTAAATTCATTGAAACTCATAGGGTGCATTTTTATATATGAAAAATTGGGTGTAATTTTGGGTGTAACTTTTTAACGCACCCAATTTATGAACATTAAAAGAAACATCATTTTTGCCTTGGAGAGCCGTAAGAAAAACGGTGTTCCCGTCATTGAGAACGTCCCCATCCGAAT
>JAFQHE010000031.1 GCA_017398125.1 Bacteroidales bacterium | reverse complement strand
TACACTATGAAGATAAAGATATATATATATGTTTTTGTGGCAATCCTCGCAATATTGCCGTCAATTCTCAAAGAAAATCTCCTCTACTCCCAAGAGAATATTTTGTCTGGAGCAGAAAAATTTATTCCCGACGCATCGTTCGTGAAAAAACTGCAGGAGAACAAGAATATCAAGCAGATTACCAGCAAGTTCAAGGAGACAAAACACCTCTCTTTTCTTAATGAAGATGCTGTTGCAAAGGGCAAATTTTCATATGATGGAGGTATCATGAGGCTGGAATACACCCATCCGGAGGGCAATCTCATACAGATGGGCAACGGTGAATTCACCATCATAAACTCAGGCAAGAAGCAATCTGTGAACATGAATGCAAACCCTCTCATGAGGCAGATGGCCGGAATGCTCTCAGCCAGCATGAGCGGCGATATAGGGATGTTCGGAAAAGAGTCGGACATCGAATATTTCAAATCTGGCAGGGAGTATATTGTTTCAATAACTCCGTCCGACAAAAGGACAAACAGGTATCTGATGAAGATAATTCTCATATTCAACAATTCAGACATGACCTTGAACTCTCTATACCTATTTGAGAATGAGGAAGATTACACCCATTATTCATTTACGGAGAAGATAGTTGTAAAATAGTGCCTGAGAAGAGAATAGAAACCAGAACAATAGAAGCCATGGCGGGAATCTGCGTACTTATACCAACATACAACAATGCTGCAACTGTAGGGAAAGTTATAGAAGAGAGCAAACTCTACTGTAAAGATATCTTTGTTGTAAATGACGGCTCCACAGACGACACTGCGGCTGTTTTGGAGAATATTGAGGGGATAAATGTAATTTCCTACATGCCCAACAGAGGTAAGGGTCATGCCTTGCAATGTGGCCTCAACAAGGCCAGGGAGTGCGGATTCGACTATTGCATAACACTTGATGCCGACGGCCAGCACTATCCGAGCGAAATTCCAAAATTTATTGAAGCTATAGGAAAAAACCCAGGAAGCCTCATAATTGGTGCAAGGAATCTGAATGCCGAAAATATGCCCGGCAAAAATACTTTTGCCAACAAATTTTCAAATTTCTGGTTCAAGGTGGAGACATGGCAGACTCTGCATGATACCCAAAGCGGATTCAGGCTCTACCCTCTGAAGGAGATTGAAAAGATAAAGCTTTTTACCGGCATGTACGAATTTGAGCTGGAGATAATTGTAAAGGCGGCATGGCGGGGCATAAAGGTGATGAATATCCCTATAAATGTCTATTACCCACCTGCCGGAGAGAGAGTCTCCCACTTCAAGCCACTTAGGGATTTCACCAGAATAAGCCTGCTTAATACATTTCTGGTGCTGGTGGCCCTGCTATGGTATTATCCTAAAAAATTCATCAGTTCACTTACCCGTGAAAATATAATCAGATTCATAGAGGATAACATTACAGATACAAAGGAGTCGAATGTTCGGCTGGCTGCAGCTGTAGGATATGGAGTATTCTGCGGTATAATTCCATTCTGGGGCTACCAGATGATTTTTGCGGGAGTCTCAGCCCATTTCCTCAAACTGAACAAGGTAATTGCAATCCTTGCCTCCAACATAAGTATCCCACCTATGATTCCTTTTATAATATTCGGG
>JAFQHE010000030.1 GCA_017398125.1 Bacteroidales bacterium | reverse complement strand
GATTCGAACCTATGACCCTCTGCTTGTAAGGCAGATGCTCTAAACCAGCTGAGCTATGCTCCCTTTGACCCATCGTTTCCGTTTGGGATTGCAAAGGTAGACATTATTTTTAATTCTCCAAAAAAAAACTCTTTTTTTTCAAAAAAAATTAAAAAATCATCTTAGCGAATCAAAAAACGGTATAGCCTCTGCCACTACAAAGGTGCTTCCGCCTATAAATACCATATCATCCGCCCTCCCCATATTCTCCATATAATGATTCAATGTCCCTACAATACTTCCATCTCCGACAACCTCACCTTCAAACCCAAGCCGAAGCATCCTCTCCTTGAGCTGTTCTGCGGGAAGTGCCCTGGTACCCATTGCATTGACAAAAAGATAATGAACATCGGAACACTTGCCGTCATCAGCGACATTACCATTTGGAAGATACGCTGTTATTGAATCCAAATCCTTGTCTGCAACAACCCCGAAGACCATAACCAGTCTACCATAGCTTCCATCATTGTAAACATGCCTGATCTGATTTCCCAAAATCTTGAAACCATGCGAATTATGGCCTGTATCACAAACCACAAAAGGCTCTTCCCACAACTTTTCCCATCTGCCATGCAGACCGGTAATGGCTGCCGCATTATGAATTGAGCCCACCACATCGCCAATATATGTACCATATCTTTCAGGCCATCCCCTGCCATCAGGTGAAATCTCACAGGCTCTATCAATCCAAACCTCAAGCGCAGCAACAACCGTCTTTATATTTTTATCCTGACAATCACCCTGCAAATCAAGTTTTTCTCTACAAAGTCCTGCAGGTTGCAACAATTTGCTTCCATATTTTTCCGCCCAGAAGATTGGAGCATCCGCCTCTTTTGCTGCATCTGAAAAGATTTTACCTACACCGGACTCCTCCCCTATGATCACCGGGACACCAGGCTTGATTATACCCGCTTTTTCAGCAGCAATCGCCTCAACGGATGAGCCTAAAAAATCGCAATGATCCAATCCTATATTTGTAATAATTGACAAATCCGGAGATATGATATTCGTAGAGTCAAGCCTGCCACCCAATCCGCACTCTATTACCGCAATATCCACATTCTTATGTGAAAACCAGGCAAAAGCCATTGCCGTAGTTATCTCAAAAAAAGAGGCCCTGGTTTGCTCAAATACAGGTTTGTATCTGTTTATGAATGAGTAGACAAAATCTTTGGAAACCATCTCAAATCCGTCGGGACCCGAAACCATTATTCTCTCCCTGAAATCTGTCAGATGAGGCGAGGTATACAGACCGACAACCATTTTCCTGTCAGAGCCATCCCCTGCTCCATCACCGGTGCCCAGCATCGTATGGGGCATCCTGCTTAGCGCAGCGGCAATCATATGGCTGGTTGAACCCTTTCCGTTTGTTCCTGCTATATGGATAGCCTTGAAACTATTGTGGGGATTGCCTGTTGCCGCCACAAGTTCACGTATACCATCAATGCCTGGCTTATAGGCGCCAGCTCCGACCTTCTGAAAAGATGGAAACCTGTTGAATATATAATCAATCTGCTGGTTGTATTCCTGCTCTGTCATAGTTCTGTAACAATTATATTGCGTCCAAATGCAACTTTTATGCAACAAATGTAAGAATTTTATGCTCAAGTATCCATTATTTGGCAATTTGACGGTTTCATTCAAAAAAAATTAGTAATTTTACCTTTTTGAAAATTATATATAAAATCAAATAACTATCTATGATTCTTTTCTTTAGAGCAGGCAATGGTCCTGTCATAGCTGTCAATACAGCAGTGGAACTTTCATTAGAGAACATTAATGCACTTGAATGGCTGTTTGGTAATGCCACCCTTATGGTATCGGAGGGAAAGGCTGTAGAGAATATAACCGGCAATTTTGTTGGTCCGAGAAGGGAGATGATCACACCTTGGAGTACTACAGCAGTGGAGATTACCCAAAATATGAACATCCGTGGCATTGAAAGAATTGAAGAATTCTTTGAAGTTGAATCAAATGATGTGCAATATGACAAAATGTTGCAACGCTTTTATACAACTTTGAACCAGAGCCTCTTCACTATTGACAAACAACCTGAACCAGTTGTATACATTACCGATATTGAGAGCTATAACCAGCAAGAGGGTCTTGCCCTTAACCCTGAGGAGATTGAGTACCTCAAGAATCTGAGCAAGAAAATCGGCAGAGGTTTGACCGACAGTGAAGTCTTTGGATTCTCACAGGTTAACAGTGAGCACTGCCGACACAAGATATTCAATGGTGTATTCATCATTGACGGCAAGGAGATGGAGAGTTCTCTTTTCAAAATGATCAAAAAGACCAGTCAGGAGAACCCTAATCTTATTGTAAGCGCATATAAAGACAACTGTGCCTTCATAGATGGCCCTCAAATCAAGATGTTCCATCCGGCAAGCGGAAGCAAGCCTGATTTCTATATAACAAAAGATGAAAAGACTGTAATAAGCCTCAAGGCTGAGACTCACAACTTCCCTACAACAGTGGAGCCGTTCAACGGAGCGGCAACAGGCAGCGGTGGAGAGATCAGAGACAGAATTGCCGGAGGAAAAGGAAGCTTCCCGATAGCCGGTACCGCTGTATATATGACATCATATACACGTTTCAATGATAAGGTTGAGGCCAATCCAGGCATCAATAAAGAGGAGACCTGCGAATCACTTGCTGCGACTATGGAGGATGCTTCTTGTAGAGAGGCGCTCAATACAGAGAGAAGCTGGGAGAAATCAGAACCAAGAGAGTGGTTATACCAGACACCTCAGGAGATCCTTACAAAGGCAAGTAACGGAGCAAGTGACTTTGGCAACAAATTCGGACAATGTGTCATTTGCGGTAGCCTTTTGACTTTGGAGCAGGATAAGACAGACTGTCGGGATACAAATTGTGCAGCATACAAGACACCTCAGTTTGGCTTTGACAAAGTTATTATGCTTGCAGGTGGTGTTGGATATGCAAAACAGCGTGATGCCTTGAAAGAGACACCGGCTGTAGGAGACAAAGTGGTCCTTCTTGGTGGTGACAACTACCGCATCGGTATGGGAGGAGGAGCTGTAAGTTCTGTTAACACAGGCCAATATGCCAATGCCATTGAGCTTAATGCAATCCAGCGTTCAAATCCTGAAATGCAGAAAAGAGCCTATAATGCAATCCGCTCTATTGCTGAAAGCAGCAATAACACGATTGTAAGCGTACACGACCACGGCGCAGGTGGACACTTGAACTGTCTCTCTGAGCTTGTTGAGGAGACCGGTGGAAACATTGATATAAGCAAATTGCCGGTTGGTGACCCTACACTAAGTTTGAAGGAGATAATCGGAAACGAGAGCCAGGAGCGTATGGGTCTTGTTATGAAGGAGAAGGATGTTGCTGAACTTAAAGCTATCGCTGACAGGGAGAGGGCTCCTATGTACGTAATTGGAGAGACTACAGGCAACCACAATTTCACCCTTAGAAATGAAAAGACCGGCGAGGCTGCCATTGACCTTCAGATGGAGGATATGTTCGGCTCTGCCCCTAAGACATATATGACCGATGAGACCTCTGACTATGCTTTTGATGCTATAGAGACAGGCAAACAGAGCAAGGAGTTTGAAGAGCATCTCAAACAGGTGCTTCAGCTGGAGAGCGTGGCATGTAAGGATTGGCTTACCAATAAGGTTGACCGCTCTGTTACAGGTCTGATTGCAGGACAGCAGTGTACCGGTGAAATCCAACTGCCTTTGAACAACCTTGGTGTTACTGCAATCGGATATGACAACAAAGAGGGTATTGCAACTTCAATCGGCCACGCACCGCTTGTAGCTTTGATTGATCCTGCTGCAGGTTCACGCATGGCCATTGCCGAGGCCTTGACAAATGTTGTATGGACACCACTTGAGGGAGGTATCAAGGGAGTATCATTGAGCGCAAACTGGATGTGGCCTTGCCGTAACAAGGGTGAGAATGCACGTCTGTACAGGGCTGTAAAAGGTGCAAGTGACTTTGCAATTGCATTGAACATAAATATTCCAACAGGAAAAGATTCCATGAGTATGACCCAGACTTACCCTAATGGTGAGAAAGTGCTCTCTCCTGGAACATTGATCATCTCTACAGTAGCTCCTGTAAAAGATATAAACAACATTGTAAAACCTAATTTGAAGTCTGTTCCCGACAGCAAAATAATCTATATCCCATTTGCATGCAACAATGCAGGTGAGCCACAATTCAACCTTGGTGGATCCGCATATGCCCAAATTGTAAACAAAGTGGGCAATCAGGCTCCAGATATTGAGAACCCTGCTTATTTTGCAAAATGTTTCGCTGCTGTTCAGCAGCTGATTTCTGAGAACCTTGTTCTTGCAGGACATGATATTTCTGCCGGTGGTTTGATTACTGCAGCTCTTGAAATGTGCTTCGCCAACACCAAAGGCGGCATCAAATTTACAGCCTCACCTGATTGCGGTAAAAAATTGGCCGAAGCAGATCTTGAGAGAGTGATGTTCTCTGAGAACTCAGGCGTACTTCTTCAAGTAAGAGCTGAGGAGGTTGAAAATATACTCTCAATGATTGATGTAAAAGCCTATGTAATTGGAGAGACAACAGAAGAGAGAAGTATTGAAATTGCGCTCGACGGTTCAGCACCTGTAGTTCTTGACATTGACAAAATGAGAGACCTATGGTTCAAGACCTCATATTTGTTTGACATCCGTCAGGTTGGAGAAGAGTGTGCAAAAGAGAGATTCCAGAACTATAAGAAGCAGCCACTGATCTACAAGTTCCCTGCCTCATTTACAGGAAAACTTGACAATGCTGCATACAGATGGCCTGCAAAGGAGGATAGACCTGTAGCCGCAATTATCCGTGAGAAAGGTTCAAATGGTGATAGAGAGATGGCGTGGGCCCTTTATATGGCTGGTTTTGAGGTCAAGGATGTACATATGACTGACCTTATCAGCGGAAGGGAGACTCTTGAAGAGATACAGATGATAGTATTTGTTGGAGGCTTCTCGAATGCCGATACCCTTGGTTCGGCAAAAGGATGGGCAGGTGCATTCCTATACAACGAAAAGGCAAAAGCTGCACTTGACAAATTCTACGCACGCAAGGACACATTGAGCCTTGGTGTATGTAACGGTTGCCAGCTTATGGCAGAGTTGGGATTGATCACTCCTCAAAAGAGGGAGATCTCTCCAAAAATGTTGCATAACACATCGCACAAATATGAGAGTAACTTTGTTGGAGTAACTATAGAGGACTCTCCAAGTGTATTGTTGAATTCATTGAAGGGAAGCAAACTTGGAATCTGGGTTGCACACGGAGAGGGTAAATTCGGATTCCCTGCGCAAGAGGCTCAAGGTTTAGGCTTCAATAATGAGTCAAACAAACCTCAATATGACTGGACAGACTTTAAAGTTGCTTTGAGATATACACACAACGGATACCCGGCCAACCCTAACGGTTCTCCGCAAGGAATTGCCGGTATCTGTAGTACAGACGGACGCCACCTGGCAATGATGCCTCACCCAGAGAGATGTCTGCGCCCTTGGAACTGGGCATACTACCCACAAGCCGATGCAAGTGGAGCCTATGCAGGCTCGCAACCTGATTGCGGCAATGAAATGACTCCTTGGGTTGAGTTGTTCATCAATGGACGAATATGGTGTCAGGAAAACAGATAAATTAACCGATAAACGAATCAAGGCTGGTCCAAAAGAAATTTTGCACCAGCCTTACTTAAATACAACGTTATGGAAAAATTGCCTAAAATCTTTGTGCTGGATACAAATGTTATTCTGCACGACCACAATGCCATCTATAATTTTCAGGAAAATGATCTTGTGATACCAATTGCGGTTCTTGAAGAGTTGGACAAGTTCAAGAAGGGCAATGATACCATAAACTACAATGCCAGGGAATTTGTCAGGGCTATTGACAAAATATCAGATCCACGTCTTTTCAACAGCAACAAAGGCTATCCGCTGGGCAAAGGACGCGGCAAACTGTCAATAGAGATAAACCATCCGTTTCCTGAAGAGCTTGAGGGCTGCTTCATGGATGACGTTCAGGACCACAGAATTCTCTCTACCACAATCTGGCTAAAAGCCCAATACCCCAACAGGGTTGTAGGACTGGTTACCAAAGATGTCAATCTGCGAATGAAAGCTAAAGCACTACAGCTTCTTGCCCAGGACTACTTGACAGATCATATAGTTGAAGAGAAGGTGGCAAAGAATGAAGCCAGAGTAGTAAGTGTAAAAGGTTTACCGAATAATATCATCGACAGGATTGAAACAGAAGGTGTTACTGCCAAAGAACTCAAGTATAAAAAGGTTGCATGCAACCAGCTCTACAAATTCAGGCGCACTCCGGCCACAAAAGGCGAAAAATTGCCACCTGTACTTGCAAGATATAACGCAAAGGATGATCTGATCAAGGGAATAAAGGAGTTGTCTGCATACGGTATAACACCTCGTAATGATGAACAGGCACTTGCCATGGATCTTATTATGGATCCCAATATCAAACTGATTGCCCTGACAGGCACAGCCGGCACAGGTAAAACACTCCTTGCACTTGCAGGGGCACTGGAGCAGTCAGAGATGTATGACCAGATTCTATTGGCGCGTCCGGTAATTCCGCTACAGAATCAGGAAATTGGTTTCCTACCAGGAGATGCACAGGCTAAGGTTGGGCCATATATGCTTCCGCTTTATGACAACCTTGCCGTAATAAAGAAAAATTTCAGAGATACAAGCAGAGAGAATATAAAGATTGAGGATATGCTCCGCAGGGAAAAGCTCCTCATCTCTCCTCTTGCATACATTAGAGGCAGAAGCCTATCCAAGGTATTCTTCATAATTGATGAAGCACAGAATCTTACGCCTCATGAGGTTAAAACCATAATTACCAGAGCCGGAGAGGGAACCAAAATAGTATTCACAGGAGATATTCACCAGATTGACCAGCCATATCTCGACAGATGGTCCAACGGACTTACCCACCTTACAGAAAAACTCTACGGTGAGGAACTTTTTGCAAGCATAAATCTTGTAAAAGGTGAGCGCTCAGAACTCTCTGAACTCGCAGGGCGAAAACTTTAGCAATTAATTGTCGGGAGACTGACTCCAAACATCCAATCAAGAGAGTGCTATAAAAGGGGGTAATATAACCCAATGCCGACAAAGCAACATAAAAATAGCCGTCAGGGAATCTGACGGCTATCTTTATTTATAATCTGTATCGATTATTTCTTCTCGTAAGATTTGATTGCAGCTTGAGCAGCAGCCAAACGTGCGATAGGAACGCGGAATGGAGAACATGAAACGTAGTTCATACCAATCTTATGGCAGAATGCTACAGACTCAGGATCACCGCCGTGCTCACCGCAAATACCAACCTTCAAGTTAGCATTTGTAGCTCTACCGCCTTTGATACCCATCTCAACCAACTTGCCTACTGAATCCTGGTCAAGAGTCTGGAATGGATCTGCAGGAAGGATCTTCTTAGACAAATAGTCACCCATGAAACCACCGATATCATCACGTGAGAAGCCGAATGTCATTTGAGTAAGGTCATTTGTACCGAATGAGAAGAACTGAGCAGTCTTAGCCATCTCGTCAGCCATGATAGCAGCTCTTGGAATCTCAATCATAGTACCATACAAATATTTGATTGCAACACCGAACTCTTTCTCAACAACTGCGTGTACCTCATCACAGATAGCTTTTTGGAAGTCAAGCTCTTTTACAGAAACAGTTACAGGAACCATAATCTCAGGTTGAGGTTTCAAGCCCTCTTTCATCAACTCTGCAGTTGCAGTGAAGATAGCGCGGAACTGCATCTCGGAAATCTCCGGATAAGTCACACCTAGACGAACACCACGGTGACCCATCATAGGGTTAACCTCATGCAAGCCCTCACCACGTTTTCTGATATCCTCAGGAGTAATGCCAAACTCTGCTGCCATCTCCTCAATCTTCTCTTTAGTTTGAGGAACAAACTCATGCAAAGGCGGATCCAATAGACGGAAAGTAACAGGTTTTCCATCAAGAACCTTCATAGTACCTTTAACAGCCTCTTTAACATATGGCTCAAGTTCAGAAAGTGCCTGTCTTCTCTCAGCCTCAGTATTAGAAAGAATCATCTTTCTAAGTTTAGATAGCGGAGCCTCAGAGTTCTCACCATAGAACATGTGCTCAATACGGAACAAACCGATACCCTCAGCACCAAAGTTGATTGCAGTCTGTGCATCCTGTGGGTTATCTGCATTTGTTCTAACGCCAAGTACACGATATTTGTCAACAATGTTCATGTACTCAACAAAACGAGGATTCTCAGAAGCATCCATAGTATCAATAGCAACGTCATATACATAACCTTTGCTACCATTCAAACTGAATACATCACCCTCATTATAAACTTTATCACCGATTGTCATTGTTCTGTTTAGCATATTGATATGCAAAGCATCACAACCTACAATACAGCATTTACCCCAGCCACGTGCAACAAGTGCAGCATGAGAAGTCAT
>JAFQHE010000029.1 GCA_017398125.1 Bacteroidales bacterium | reverse complement strand
TCGAGAACTATGAGAACAAGGTCGGATACTCGGAGCGCAACTCTGATACTGCAGTTGAGCCAAGACTTTGTATGCAATGGTTCCTTAAAATGAAACATTTTGCTGATATAGCGCTTCCTCCTGTAATGAACGATGAATTAAAATTCTATCCTCCAAAATACAAGACTACATACAACAACTGGCTTGAGAATATCCAGGACTGGTGTATCAGCCGCCAATTGTGGTGGGGTCACAGAATACCTGCTTATTTCTTGCCTTCAGCTAATGAGGGTGAAGAGAAGTTTGTAGTTGCTGAAAATATCGAAAAGGCTCTTGAACTTGCTCAAGCAATCCCAGGTTATGAGAATATAAAAGCTGAGGAGTTGCGTCAGGATGATGATGCCCTTGACACATGGTTTTCATCATGGTTGTGGCCACTTTCATTATTCAAACACTTTAGCGACAAGGATAACGAGGAGATCAAATATTACTATCCAACCTGTGATCTTGTAACTGGTCCGGACATTATATTCTTCTGGGTTGCCAGAATGATTATGGCCGGATACGAATACAGGGGTGAAATGCCATTCAAGAATGTCTATTTCACAGGTATTGTACGTGACAAACTTGGCAGAAAGATGTCAAAATCTCTCGGAAACTCACCTGATCCGCTTGAACTGATTGCAAAATATGGTGCAGATGCAGTACGTATGGGTATGATGCTTTCGGCTCCTGCTGGAAACGACATTCTATTTGATGAGGCATTATGTGAACAAGGCAGAAATTTCAACAACAAGATATGGAATGCCTTCCGTCTTGTGAATGGTTGGAATGTTGATGCAGGTGCCAACCAGCCTGAAAGTGCTAAAATTGCTGTAAATTGGTTTGAAGCAATGTTGGGCAAGGCTAGTGCCGAAATATCAGACCTTATGTCAAAATACCGTTTGTCAGAGGCCTTGATGGCGGTGTACAAATTGTTCTGGGATGATTTCTGCGCATGGTATCTTGAAATGGTAAAACCTGCGTATGGAGATGGTATTGATCAGGCTACATACAAGGCAACAATTGGGTTCTTTGACTCTCTTTTGAAACTGCTTCATCCGTTCATGCCTTTCATTACAGAGGAGTTGTGGCAGAATCTTGCTCCAAGAAAAGATGGGGATACCATCATGTTTGAAAAAGTTACATTCTGCTTTGAATATAATCAAGGGATAATCAGTCAGTTTGAAGATGCAGTTCAGATTATTATGAACCTCCGCAACATAAGGCAGACAAAAGGAATTTCACCTAAGGAGCCTCTTGAAATTCTTGCACAGTCACCATACAATGATTCAATGGATGCCGTAATAGCTAAACTGGCAAATGTATCATCAATAAATGTTGTAGAAAGTTTTGATTCAAATGCACAGGGCGTAAACTTCATGATCAGGACCAACAGCTTCTTTGTTCCTCTTAATGAGCATATTAATGTAGAGGAAGAGGTTGCAAAGATGAAGGCTGAGATTGAGTATTATGAAAAGTTCCTAAAACAGGTTAATGCAAAACTTTCAAATGAAAAATTTGTAAACAATGCACCTGAAAAGGTAGTTGCAATTGAAAGGAAAAAGCAGTCAGATGCAACTGCAAAAATTGAGAATCTACAGAAGAGCATAGCAGCATTATTGAGCAAATAACAAATATGCATAAGTATAAAGGATTGACCTATGCCCAAGTTGTTGAAAACAGGGCAAAATATGGAAGTAATGACCTGACTCCTCCCGACAGGGAGAGTTGGGTCAAAATGCTTTTAGGAAAATTCAATGATCCAATAATAAAATTATTATTGTTTGCCACTCTTCTATCCCTTATTACCGGATATTTTCATGGTTCAATGGTGGAGAGTTTCGGAATTATTCTGGCTGTATTTTTGGCTACCTTCCTCTCTTTCATCAATGAATACAAAGCTGGAAAAGAGTTTGACATTTTGAATAAAGTCAATGATACAGTTCCTGTGAAAGTGTATCGGGATGGGGCGGTATGTGAAATACCTAAAAATGAGATAGTGGTCGGAGACATTGTTGTACTGGCACAAGGCGACGAAATTCCGGCAGATGGAAAACTGCTTGAATCTATGGATCTTGCCGTAAATGAATCAAGTTTGAACGGTGAGAGCAAAGACTCAATAAAAACTCATCTTCCCGTCGAGAGCTATACTGGAGCATACTCTCCCAATTATGTATACAGGGGAACCACTGTATCAGAAGGTGACGGAATCTTTGAGACAACACAAGTTGGAGACAATACAGAAATTGGCAAGACTGCAAGACAGGCAAGCGAACTCACAGGGGCAGAGACTCCTCTGAACAAACAGTTGAACTCACTGAGTGGAGTTATAGGCAAAGTGGGATTTGCAGTTGCAACATTGACCTTCATTGCATTGGTCGTCAGGGATGCTGTAATTGGCAAACTCACATTTGAGGCCACTCTTGATAATCTTGAATTGCTTCTAAGCTTCTTTATGATTGCTGTAACACTTATAGTTGTTGCAGTGCCTGAGGGATTGGCAATGAGTGTTACATTGAGTTTGGCCTACAGCATGCGAAAAATGACAGCTGAGAATGCTCTTGTCAGGAAAATGCATGCATGTGAAACTATGGGTGCCGCCACTGTGATATGCACAGACAAGACTGGCACACTGACCCAGAACAAAATGGAGGTCCAATACATCTCCCTTAATGTAGATTCTCTATTTGCTTCGGAAATTGCTGGAAATACAACTGCTTTCATTGAAGAGAGGGAGGGAAAGGTAAATACAATAGGCAATCCGACCGAGGGTGCATTATTGGCATTTTTGTTTAAAAATGGATATGACTATCAGGAGTACAGAAGCAAATGCAGAATAGTCCAGAGACTTCTTTTCAATACACAAAGGAAGTATATGGCTACTCTTTGCGAATGTGCGCATCTTGATGAAGGTTCAGAGAAGTACTATCTCTTCATAAAAGGTGCTCCTGAAATAATCTTTGCAAAATGCAAACGCGGTAACGTACAGAGGGGTGCAGAAGAGGTAAAGATATATCAGGCAAAAGGAATGCGTGCATTGGGCTTTGCCTATGCTGTAATAGACAAATCTTCTGCAAAAAATGATATTGAACAGATCATTACCTCTGCAGATTTTGAATATAGGGGATTTGTGGCAATAGCTGATCCTATAAGGGACGATGTTCCACAAGCAATGCAGCAATGCACAGAGGCAGGCATCAAGGTAAAGATTGTGACTGGCGATACCTCATTGACAGCAATAGAAATTGCCCGTCAGGCAGGATTATGGAATGAATATGATACCGATGAAAATTTCATAACAGGATCAGAATTTGAGTCACTTGATGAAGAGGCAGCCAAAGAGGCAGCATTAAGGATAAAAGTTATGTCGAGGGCAAGGCCATCTGATAAAATGCGTCTTGTAAGGCTTCTTCAGGAGAGTGGTGAGGTTGTAGCAGTTACCGGAGATGGAACAAATGATGCTCCGGCACTCAATTATGCTGATGTAGGTTTGGCAATGGGTAGTGGAACAGCTGTAGCAAAGGAGGCCAGTGACATAATATTGTTGGATGACTCTTTTGCAAGTGTTGTAAATGCTGTGCAGTGGGGCAGGTCTATATATTTGAATATCCAGAAATTTATCCAGTTCCAGCTTACCATAAATGTTGTGGCACTCTTAACTGCTCTCACAGGACCATTTATAGGTATAGAGTTCCCTTTGACAGTTACTCAGATGTTGTGGGTAAACCTAATAATGGACACCTTTGCAGCTTTGGCCTTGGCCACTGAACCATCCTACAGGGAGGTTATGAAAAAGAGACCAAGAAGAGTCAAGTCATTTATTGTGTCCAGACCAATGTTGTTCAACATTATAGATCAGGGAGTGTTATTCCTTGCTGTACTGCTTGTACTGCTGTTCAATTATAAGGCCGACGGAGATATTTCAATATACGAACTGTCTAAGTTCTTTACAATATTTGTAATGCTCCAGTTCTGGAACATGTTCAATGCAAGAACATTGGGTGGAAACAACTCTGCTTTCTACAAATTGCGTGAAAACAGATCATTCATATTCATTGCAATTGTAATTTTTGTACTCCAGATTGTAATTATAGAGTTTGGTGGGAATTTCTTCAGGACTTCACCTCTCTCTATGCATGACTGGGTAATGATAGTATCATCAACATCAGTTGTTCTTTGGGCTGGAGAAATAGTAAGATTCTTTAAAAGATTAAAGGAGAGAAGAAGATGATTATACATGAGACATACCTTGATGTAAGATATTACGAAACAGACCTTATGGGTATTGTCCATCACTCCAATTATGTCAGATATTTTGAGTGTGGAAGAATAGCTATGCTTGAAGAGATGGGAATTCCAATCCACAAAATTGAGGAGTCAGGAATTATGCTTCCGGTAATTTCAGTTGAGTGCAGGTACAGGATCCCTACAAAAATGGGAGACAGGCTGAAAATCATATCAAAAGTGGAGAGAATGCCAATGGCAAAGATGATTATAAAAAATGAGATATATAATCAGAATAATGAAATGGTTTGTGACGGAACTGTAGCCATAGGATTTATCCACTCTGATACAAGAAGGCCTACAAGAGCCCCAAAAATCTTCACTGACATTGCTGAAAAATATTTCATGGACTAAATTATAAATTATTAATTATACATTCTACAATGAAACAATTATTGCTTTTTGGAAACTTTGGTGCTGGTGAAATAATTATTATAGCACTTATTGTTCTTCTTCTTTTTGGCGGTAAAAAGATTCCTGAACTTATGAAAGGAATTGGAAAAGGAGTGAAAAGTTTTAAGGATGGTGTGAAAGGGATAGAGGAAGACATTAACAGCGATGAGCCAAAAAAAGGAGAATAACACCCAGCAGGATATGACTTTTTGGGAGCACTTGGACGAATTGAGAAAAGTGCTCTTTAGGAGTGCCATACTTATTGTGGCACTTATGGCTGTTATTTTTGCTGCCAAAGATTTTGTGTTTGATACAATTGTCTTTGCCCCAATCAGTTCTGATTTTCCACTGTACAGGTTTGTCGACAAAGTGTTGGGAATGATGGGTATGCCTCCACTTGAACCATTCCAGCTGGAACTGATAAACATTGAGCTCTCTGCCCAATTCTTTATTCATATCAGTACCACATTCTATTTTGCCCTTGTGCTGGCCACTCCCTTTGTTCTGTACCAGTTATGGCTCTTTATCAAGCCTGCACTATACAAAAATGAGGAAAAATTGGTAATGGGAGCATTCTCATTTGCAGCCATACTCTTCTTTATTGGTGTACTTGCAGGGTATTATCTGATATTTCCTCTGACACTCAGATTTTTGGGAACTTATCAGGTAAGCGGTGATGTTGCAAATCAAATTTCATTACAGTCATATATATCCATGTTTACATGGATGATTCTTATTATGGGGGTGGTTTTTGAGCTTCCATCACTTGCTGCAATCCTATCAAGACTTGGTGTACTAACACGCAGTTTTCTCAAGAAATACAGAAGACATGCATTTGTTCTTCTGATGATACTTGCTGCTTTCATTACACCAAGCGGAGATCCATTTACACTAATGGCAGTTGGACTGCCGCTATACGCATTGTATGAATTAAGCATATTTGTTTGCCGTGATATCAATTAACAACTTGACTGTTTCATTTGGAGGATTCACCCTTTTCAGTGATGTTAACTTCCATATTAGCGACAATGACAGAATTGGTCTTGTCGGGAAGAATGGTGCAGGTAAATCTACACTGCTTAAAATAATTCTTGGCATAAACCAGCCGACATCGGGCAAAGTGATGGTGCCTCAAGGGCTTAACATCGGTTATCTTCCACAGCAGATGGAACATGCAAAGGATAAAAGTGTAATGGACGAAGCTCTTACCGCATTTTCTGAGTTGTATGATATACATGCGCAAATTGATGCCATATCTGCGCAACTTGCAGAGAGAACCGACTACGAGAGCAAAGAATATCACAATCTTATAGTAAAGCTCAATGAACTGAATGACCGCGTGGCAATATTGGAGAGTGAGTCTCCTGAATCACAAACTGAAAGGATTCTTGTAGGATTGGGCTTCAAAAGAGAGGATCTCTCCCGTCAGACATCCACATTCAGCCAGGGCTGGAACATGCGTATTGAACTTGCAAAAATCCTTTTGCGGAAACCGGATGTACTTTTACTTGATGAGCCTACCAACCATCTGGATATTGAGTCAATTGAGTGGTTTGAAAATTACCTTAAATCATTTTCAGGCTCGATTGTTCTAATTTCCCATGACAGGAAATTCCTTGATAACATTACCAATCGTACGGTAGAGATAATGCTTGGCAAGATACATGACTATAAAGTGCCATACTCCAAGTATAAGATTCTGAGAAAGGAGCGTATGGAGCAACAGAAAGCTGCATACGAAAACCAGCAGAGGATGATTGAAAAAACAGAGGAATTCATTGAGCGTTTCAGGTATAAGGCAACAAAGAGCAATCAGGTTCAAAGCCGTATTAAGCAGCTTGACAAACTTGACCGGATTGAGATTGATGAAGAGGATAAATCGGTACTTAGTGTAAAGTTTCCACCAGCACCACGCGCCGGACAGATAGTTTTCAAGTCAGTTAATGCCACAATAGGTTACGGAAGCAAAGTGATTATTGATAATGTCAACATTAATATAGAGAGGGGTGAAAAAATTGCTTTTGTAGGAAGAAACGGAGAGGGAAAGACAACACTGATGAAGATAATAACCAAAGAACTCTATCCTATTGATGGAGAGGCCTCTTTGGGATATAATGTAGATATGGGTTATTATGCCCAGAATCAAGAGGATGTACTTGATAAGAATTCAACTGTATTTGACACTCTTGACCGAATTGCGGTTGGTGACATACGTACCAAACTTAGGGATATTCTTGCAGCATTCCTCTTCAAGGGAGAAGATATTGACAAGAAAGTTGCTGTATTGAGCGGTGGAGAAAGGGCAAGGCTTGCAATGGCTAAACTGATGTTAAAACCGCACAATCTCCTTGCACTTGATGAGCCGACAAACCATATGGATCTCATCTCCAAGGATATTCTCAAACAGGCTCTTCAAGCATACGACGGCACACTTGTAATTGTCTCGCATGACAGGGATTTTCTTGACGGTCTTGTAGACAAAGTATATGAATTCCGAGATGGCAAAGTCAAGGAGCACCTTGGCGGAATAGGCGATTTTCTTGAACGCAAGAAGATGGAGAACCTCAATGAACTTGAAAGAAAAGCTCAGATAAATACTCAAAACAAACCTGAATCAGAGAGAGCTGAAAAGGTCTCATCCAATAAAATTGAGGAGATATCCAATAAAGAGGCATCAAAACAATCATACCTTGAGCACAAGGAGAGAGAAAAAGAGAAGAGAAAATTGCAGGGCAAGATTGACAAATGCGAAAAGGAGATTGCACAGCTCGAAGAGGATCTTAAGGAGATAGAGTCAAAACTCTCATCACTATCCGATGTGGGTGAGATTGAAAAGTGTTCAAAAGAGTATGAAAGCAAGAAGAGCCAACTTGATGCCAAAATGGAAGAGTGGATTGAATTGACGGCGTAATTGCAACTTTTTATAAATCAGATAATACGTAAAATAGATATATCAGTTATGGAGCAGAAGATCAATTATTTATTTGGAATGCATCCGGTATTTGAGGCTATAGCAGCCGGTAAAAACATTGAAAAGGTACTTCTTAAGAAGGGACTTGGCGGAGAGCAATTCCAACAGCTCTTTTCATTGTTGCAGGAGAAACAGATACCATTTCAGTTTGTACCTGGTGAGCGTCTTGACAAAATTACACGTGCAAGACACCAGGGAGTTATTGCCCAGATTGCAACAGTTGATTATGTATCAATAGAACAGGCTGTAGACAATGCTCTATCCAAAAATCCAAACCCTATTGTGCTTATGCTTGATGGAGTGAGTGATGTAAGAAATTTTGGAGCAATAGCACGTACCGCAGAGTGCGCAGGAGTAAGCTGTATTATTCTTCCGGCAAAAGGAGGTGCATCAATTACACCAGATTCAATAAAGACCTCTGCCGGAGCTCTTCTAAGAATAGATGTCTGTAAGGTTCCAAATCTTAAAACCGCAGCATATTATTTGATTGAGAGCGGTTTTGATATTGTTGCTTGTACTGAGAAGACAGATAACTATATCTATGATGTTGATCTTACAAAACCAACTGCAATAGTAATGGGTGCAGAAGACAAGGGTATATCAGATGGTATGCGCAAACTTGCCAGTGCAGAGGCAAAGATTCCAATGGTTGGAAACATTGGCTCTCTAAATGTATCCGTTGCAACAAGTGTGATTCTTTATGAGGCGGTAAGACAGAGGGTAACTGCCAAATAGCGGTTACCTTCTGAACTCAGCGCAAATTATTGCTGTAGCAATTGCAACATTTAAAGACTCTGAAGTTACGGAACCTGCAGGATATGGAGGAATGAGCAGTCTGTTTGTAATATATTTCTCCAATTCCACAGAGATTCCAAAAGATTCGCTTCCCATTACAACCAGACCATGCTTCTTCTCTTGGGGTAAATTTTCGTAGATATTTTTTCCATCCAGAAATGTACCATATACGGGAAGGCCTGCTGCAGAGATTTTTTTGCATATCTCAGCCAGATCAGTATAAATGACCTGCTTACGGAAGATTGCACCCATTGTGGCCTGGACAACCTTTGGATTCCATACCTCTACTGAACCAGGTGCTGCAAATATTGCCTCTATACCAAACCAGTCTGCAAGACGTATTATAGTACCAAGATTT